>DATILF010000389.1:0-1895 GCA_035476755.1 Ramlibacter sp. | reverse complement strand
TTCCAGCAACGACATCAGGACCACCAGGGCGGCGACCTGAACGGGGGTCGGCACATGAGGCCCCACCCGGGGCGCGCGCAGAAAGCCGGCCCGCAGCCCCTCGGTCAACCAGGTGCGCAGGGGCAACGGCTGCGGCCGCTGCCCCTGCAGCGGCGGCGTTTCAACGGGCGGGAGAGAGGCATCCATGGTGGCGATGATGCCACCGCGGCAAAGACCTCAGGACAGCGACCCACACGAAGTGGGCGAGCGTGGGGGCTCAGCTCAGGCGACGGGGCGCGCAGCTCAGGCGACGGCGCGCAGCTTCGGCCCGGCCAGCTCGGGCTGCAGTTGCAGCCGGTGGGGCGCGCAGTAGCAGAGGAAATGCCTGTTGGTGGCGCGGCCGATGGCGCACAGGCCCAGGCGTTGCGCGATCTCGTGGCCCATCTGCGTGATGCCGCTGCGCGAGACCACGATGGGCACGCCCATCTGCGCCGACTTGATTACCATTTCGCTGGTGAGGCGGCCGGTGGTGTAGAAGACCTTGTCGTCCGCGGCGATGACCTTGGGCTGCAACCATAACCAGCCGGCGATGGTGTCGATAGCGTTGTGGCGGCCGACATCTTCCACGAAGAGCTGCATCTCCTCGCCGTGGAACAGCGCGCAGCCGTGCACCGAACCGGCGGATTTGTACGTACTCTCCTGCAGCCGGATCGCGTTCAGGATGCCGTAGAGCTGGGACTGCGTGATCGACGTCTCGGGCAGGCGGAGCGACTCGACCTCATCCATGAGGCCGCCAAAGACGGTCCCCTGGCCGCAGCCGGTGGTGACGACGCGGCGCGACGTGCGCTCCTCGATCTTGTCAACGCCCGAACGGGTCTTGACCGAGGCCGCGCCCACGTCCCAATCGACCGTGACGGATTCGATCTCATCGATGTCGCGCACCAGCCGCTGGTTGCGCAGGTAACCCAGCACCAGCCATTCGGGGCGGGCGCCCAGCGTCATCAGGGTGACGAGCTCGCGCTTGTCCACATAGACGGTCAACGGGCGCTCGGCAGGGATCGCGATGGTGCCGCGCTCCCCATGCTCGTTGACGGTTTCGATGTCGCGGGTGAGCGGCGCGCGGGCTTCGGTGAGGAACGGCAGGGCCATGCGTGGGAGGCTACCTCACTTCTTCGCGGGTGCCATTTCGGCCGAATTGGGCTTCACGCTGGGCGGGCTGGCTGCCGTGCCGGTCGGGGAATGCGCGCCGGCGGCTTCCAGGGGCTTTTGCTCGGGCGGATTGTAGGCAAAGGGGCCCGGCTCGGCGCAGGGCGGAATCACCGGCGCGGCGGCCGTGATCACGGGCGTACCCGATGCCGCGGCGGCAGGCTGCGCTGCGGGCGCCGCCGGGGCCGGCGTGGCCGCCGCCTGGGCCTTGGCGTCCTTGGCGAGGGGCTCCTTGGCCATTGTCTTGCCCGAGGTCTTCACGTAGGCCGCAGCCACCTTGTCCTGCGCCTTGCACAGTTGAAAGGCATCGACCTTGGCCTGCCAGGCAGCCTTCGCGGCGGTCTCCGCGGCCTTGGCCTTGGTGGCGTCGTCGGGCGGCGGCAGCTTGGCCATTGCCAGGCCGAGCACAGCCATCAGCACACCGGGCACCAGAATTGTCTTCATCACCATCGCTCCTTCAGGCCGGCCGCACGTTGTCGACATCATCGGCCACCGACAGCGGCCGGGTGCGCTGCGCGGGAATCTTGCCGGCCTGGATGTCGTCGTACCAGTATTCGTGGTGTTCCTTGGCCCAGGCTTCGTCCACATAGCCGTGACGCATCGCCTTGAAGGCGCCGCGCATGCCGATGGTGCCCACGTAGATGTGCAGCGCGAACAGGCACAGCATCAGCACCGCGGCGACGGCGTGGACCATGTGGGCCACCTGCATG
>DATILF010000388.1:0-3831 GCA_035476755.1 Ramlibacter sp. | reverse complement strand
TCTTCCCAGTGGAAGGAGGGCATTTTGTGCGAAGTGGTCATTTGGCTGGGCGTGAAGGGGATGAAGGTATGAGAATCTACGGTGACAAGGCGCTGGCTGCAAACGATGTTTTGGCACCAACCTGTGCATAATCAGAACAAGACAGGCACTCCCCCTCATGCGCCGCAAGATTCCCTCCATCGCGTGGCTGGCGGCCTTCGAGACCGCCGCCCGGCACCAGAGCTACACCAAGGCCGCTGACGAGCTGGCGCTCACGCAAAGCGCGGTGTGCCGCCAGATCGCCGCGCTGGAGGACTTTGTAGGCGTTCGCCTGTTCCGCCGCAGCAGCCGCGGCGTGGCGCTCACCGAAGCAGGCAAGCGCTACAGCCAGCTGGTGGCCCGGCGGCTGGACGAGGTGGAGCAGGACACCGTGGAGCTGATGTCCAGCGGCGCCGAAGGCGGCGTGCTCGAACTGGCGGTGGTCCCCACCTTCGGCACGCGCTGGCTGGTGTCGCGGCTGCCGGATTTCATGGCCCGCCATCCCGGCGTGCGGCTCAACGTCGCGGCGCAGAGCCGGCCCTTCCTGTTCGAGGGCACGGATTTCGACGCCGCCATCTACGCCGGCGAGCGGCAGTGGCCGGGGACGGAGGGCGTGTTCCTGATGCGCGAGAACCTGGCGGCCGTGTGCAAACCCGGGCTGGTGCGGCGCCAGGCATTGCGCGAGGCCGACTGGCGCAAGCAGACGCTGCTGCAGCAAAGCACCCGGCCGTATGTCTGGCGCCAGTGGTTCTCGGCCCAGGGCATGCAGGTGGACGGCGACATGTCCGGCTCGCGGTTCGAGCTGTTTTCCATGCTGATCGAGGCCGCCATCCACGGCATGGGCATCGCGCTGGTGCCGCTGTTCCTGATCGAAGATGAATTGCGCCGCGGCTTGCTGGCGGAAGTGGGCAGCCGCTACTACTGGAGCGACCTCAGCTACTACCTGGTCCACCCGGAGGGAAAGACCGAGAACCCCGCGCTGGCGGCGTTCCGCTCCTGGGTGCAGCAAGAGGCCGAGCGCTATCGGGCCGAGGCTGGCCTGGGTTGACTCGAACTCCGCCCGGCCTGCGCCATGAGACGCTTCATGCCCCCGCCACGGCCGGGTCGGTGTAGATCAGGGACAGCGGGTGGCGCACGCCCGCCAGGTGGTCTTCCATGCAGCGCAGCAGCAGGGGACTGCGGTGGCGGTCGGCACTGGCGCGAATCTCCCCGGGCGTCATCCAGAGGGTGCGCACGATGCCCTTGTCCAGGGCTCGGCCGGGCTGCCGCTCACCCAACTCGCCGTAAAACGCGAAGCGCAGGTAGGTGATGTCCTCGCCGGTGGCGGCGCGCTGGAAGCGCGACAGGTAGATGCCCAGCAGCCCGGTCGGCCTGAAGACATGCGCAGTCTCCTCCAGCGCCTCGCGCGCGCAGCCGTCGATGGGCGATTCGCCCGGGTCCAGGTGGCCGGCCGGGTTGTTGAGCTTCAGGCCCTCGGCCGTTTCTTCTTCCACCAGCAGAAAGCGGCCGTCGCGCTCGATGATCGCCGCCACCGTCACGCTCGGTTTCCATCGTGTGTCCATGCGGCATTATGGACATGCGACACAATGTGCAAGTCCCGGCTCAGCAAGCGACCATGAATCCCCTTCCTGCCCTGCTCCGTCATGCCGTGCTCGCGGCCTGCCTCGTCCTGGCCGCCTTGCCCTGGGGGATCGCGCACGCCCAGGCCACGTCCGGCACGCCGCCGGGGCCCTCGGTGACCGCGGCGCCCTCGGTGACCGCCGCGCCGCCGTCTGCGCCATCCACGGCCTCGGCCTCGCTGCCGCAGATCACGGCGCCCGAGGCGCTGGCCAACCCGTATGGCTTGCGCGCGCTCTGGCAGCAGGGCGACTGGGTGGCCCGCGGCACGCTGCTGGTGCTGGCCATCATGTCGCTGGGCAGCTGGTACGTGCTGGTCACCAAGCTGATCGCGCAATCGCGCATGGGCGGGCAGGGCCGCGCGGCCAACCAGAGTTTCTGGAAGGCCGACAGCGTGCGGCATGGCGCCGAGACCCTGCAAAAGGGCAGCCCCTACCGCTTCATCGCGGAATCGGCGCTGGAGGCCACGCGCAAGCACGACGGCCTGATCGGCCAGGTGGACCTGAACACCTGGGTGGCCCAGAGCATCGAGCGCGCCGTGGCCACGGTGCACAGCCGCACGCAGGAAGGCCTGGCGGTGCTGGCCACGGTCGGCTCCACCGCGCCTTTCGTGGGCCTGTTCGGCACCGTCTGGGGCATCTACAACGCGCTGGTCAAGATCGGCGCGTCGGGCCAGGCTTCCATCGACAAGGTCGCGGGGCCGGTGGGCGAGGCGCTCATCATGACGGCCATCGGCCTGGCGGTGGCGGTGCCGGCGGTGCTGGGCTACAACTGGCTGGTGCGCCGCAACAAGGTCGGCATGGACACGGTGCGTGCCTTCGGCTCGGACCTGCACACGGTGCTGCTGGCGGCGGGCGTGAAGCGGGCATGAAATGAAATTCGGATGAAGCCCCCACGCTCCCTCCGTTCGCTGCCCCCCGAGGGGGCCTCAGTGACCTACGGGCGGCCGGGCGGGCACTGACATGGCAATCACCTTCAAGCAGTCCCAGGAAGACGACGTGCTGATGGCCAGCATCAACACCACGCCGCTGGTGGACGTGATGCTGGTGCTGCTGATCATCTTCCTGATCACCATTCCGGTGGTCAACAGCTCGATCGCGGTGAGCCTGCCGCGCGAGCCCAACCAGGCCCGCGAGCAGCGCATCGAGAACGTCATCATCACCGTCGATGCGCAAGGCGCCACCTACTGGTTCGACACGCGGCTGCCGGGCCAGGCGGATCTGGGCGAGTTGCTGGACCGCGTGGCCACGATGCGTCCGCAGCCCGAAGTGCATATTCGCGCCGACATCCGCGCCGACTACGAAGCCGTCGGCCGCGTGGTCTATTCGGCGCAGCAAGCCGGCATCGCGCGCGTGGGCTTCATCACGGAACCGAAGAAATAATAGAGGGGGCTTCTGATGGGCATTCCGATCGCAAGCGGCGCCGACAGCGAGGCCGAGGTGATGGTGGACATCAACACCACACCGCTGGTGGACGTGTTGCTGGTGCTGCTGGTGATGCTCATCATCACCATCCCGATCCAGCTTCACGCGGTGAACCTGGAAATGCCGGTGGGAACGCCGCCCACCAACGAGATCAAGCCCGAGAAGGTGCAGATCGACATCGACGAGAAGAGCACGGTGTACTGGCAGGGCCTGCCGGTCAACGCGGCCGAACTCGACGAGAAGATGACGCAGCTGGCCGCGATGAACCCGCAGCCGGAAGTGCACATCCGGCCGAACAAGGACTGCCAGTACGCCGTGTTCGCGAACGTGCTGTCCACCTCCAAACGCAAGGGGCTCTCCAAAATGGCCGTCATCGGCCATGAGCAGTTCGTCCAATGACCGCCGATAACGCCATCCCGATGCACCACCGGAAGTACGGTGCCAAGGACCCGACGCGCCGCATGGTGGGCTGGGGCGTCGTCGTCCTGGTTCACGCGTTCGTGCTGTGGGCGCTGGTCACCGGCACTGCACGCCGCGGCCTGGAGATCATCAAGAAGCCGCTGGAAGCCGCGGTGATCCAGGAAGTGATCATTCCGCCGCCGCCACCACCGCCGCCCAAGGAGATCAAGCCGCCGGAGATCAAGCAGCCTAAGGTGGAGGCTCCGCCGCCGCCTTTCGTGCCGCCTCCGGAGGTCACGCCGCCAACGACCTCGGCGCCGACCATTGCATCGGTGCAGGCTCCGCCGCCGACGCCGGCGGTCATCGCGCCGCC
>DATILF010000387.1:0-6462 GCA_035476755.1 Ramlibacter sp. | reverse complement strand
TAGCCCTCGATCACCCCCGACTGTTCCAGCTTGCGGATGCGCTCCCAGCAGGCCGAGCCGGAAAGGCCCACGGCCTGGCCGATCTCTTGCAGGCTGGCACGGGCGTTGGCTTGCAAGGCCCGTATGATTTTTCTGTCGATGGAGTCCATGCAGGAAATTTACCCGAACTTCAACGGAGTCTTCGGAAAATATCCTGCATCAGTGGAAGGAAGCCGAAAATTCGAAAAGACTTTCGGGCCTGCAGGCGGCACATTAATGGCCAAGGCCCGCTACCCGCGGGCCCCAATGCCGAGGCCCCGGCAGGTTACCGCCTGACGGGGCCCTCTGTTTGGCGAGCGCTACGCCTTGAGGGCGCTGTACAGCCCCGTAACCCGGTCCATCACGCTCAGCAGGTTCTCGCTGGAGACGAACACGTCGGACATCAGCTTGGGGGATTGCCGGGCCGCGTCCGGCCGCTGCAAGCCCTGGTCGAAGAACACCCACTGCGCATCAGCCAGGGCGAGTTCGTCCTTGATCTTCGCGGTGGCCTCGGGGGCTGACCGCAAGACCTCCTGCGCCGCCAGGAACTCCGTCTTGGCCTTGGCGATCTCGGCGACGCTCGCCGGGGCGTTCAGCTGCAGCGTCGAAGCCAGGAAGAACTTGGCCATGCGCTGGGACAGCATGCGCTGGCGTCCGGCCACGTTGACCAGGTTGCCGACGGGCCGGCTTACCAGCTTTTCGTACTGCTGCGTGCCCTGGTTGGCCAGCGTCAGGATGGCGGCATCCATCTGGATCACCTTGAGCGCGTGGTCCCGGCTGGGCGCCGCGCCGACGAGCTCGCTCTTGAAGTCGCTCCAGGAACGCTCGAGCTTGACGTAGGTCTCCCGCACTTCGCCCGCCGGGGCGAAAGCCTTGAGTTCGACCAGCTGGCGGTCGAACAGGGCGAGGGAGCGATCCAGCACCTGTTGCGCGGAGCCGGGTTCGACTTTTTGCACCATGGCCAGGTAGGCTTTGCTGATGCGCTGCGACAGCATGCGCTGGCGTCCGGCCTTGTTGATGGCGTCGTTCATGTCCGTGACCTGCGAGTGCACGCTCATGCCCACCATCGCCGCCGAGGCGATGAAGATTCTTCTTTTCATGGTTCTCTTTGCTATTCTCAGAAATGGGGCGCGAGGCCCGCGCCGCTCGGCCCTACCGGGTGGCGGGCATCACGCGGCTTCGCGGTAAAAAAACTCCCGCTGCACCGAGCGCGCGGCCAGCGGCTCCACCGACTGGCGGATGGCGCCGATGTGCTCCGGGGTGGTGCCGCAGCAGCCGCCCACGATGTTCACCAGCCCCTCGGCCGCGAACTCGCGCAGCAGGCGCGAGGTGACCTCCGGGGTCTCGTCGAAGCCGGTTTCGCTCATGGGGTTGGGCAGGCCGGCGTTCGGGTAGCAGCTGATGAAGGTGTCCGGCGCCACACGGGCGAGTTCCTGTACATAGGGGCGCATCAGCGCCGCGCCCAGGGCGCAGTTCAGGCCCACGGCCAGCGGGCGCGCATGCCGCACGCTGTACCAGAACGCCGTCACGGTCTGGCCGCTCAGGATGCGACCCGAGGCGTCGGTCACCGTGCCGCTGATGATGAGCGGCAGGCGCTCGCCCGATCTCTCGAAGAATTCGTCGATGGCGAACAACGCCGCCTTGGCATTGAGGGTGTCAAAAATCGTTTCCACCAGCAGCAAATCGCATCCGCCCTGCACCAGCGCCTCGACCTGGTCGTAGTAGGACGCGCGCAGCTGCTCGAAATCGACATTGCGGGCCGACGGGTCGTTCACGTCCGGGCTGATGCTGGCCGTCTTGGGCGTCGGGCCGAGCGCGCCGGCCACGAAGCGCGGCTGGCCGGGCGTGGAAAACTTGTCGGCAGCGGCACGCGCGATGCGGGCCGACGCCAGGTTCATTTCGCTGGCGAGGTCGCCCAGGCCATAGTCGTCCTGCGCGATGCGGGTGGCGCCGAAGGTGTTGGTCTCGATGATGTCGGTGCCCACAGCCAGGTAGCCTTCGTGGATGTCGCGGATCACGTCGGGCCGCGTCAGGCTGAGCAGCTCGCCGTTGTTCTTCAGGTCCTTGGGATGGTCCTTGAAGCGCTCACCCCGGTAGTGGGCCTCGGTCAGCTTGAACCGCTGGATCATCGTGCCCATCGCGCCGTCGAGGATGGCGATGCGTTGCTCGAGGATGCCGGGCAGGGCCTGGCCGCGGGTGTAGTTGATCGGCTTCATGGTCCACCGATTGTAGGAACAATGCGTTGTACGGGCTGCCATCCAGGACAATAGCCCCATCTTGCAGACACCCACCTCCGCTCCCGGCTCCATCCTCCACGAGGTCTTTGGCTACGACCAGTTCCGCGGGCCCCAGGCCGCCATCGTCGACCACGTCATCGGCGGCGGCGACGCGCTGGTGCTGATGCCCACGGGCGGCGGCAAGTCGCTGTGCTACCAGATCCCCGCCATCGCCCGCCAGCGCAACGGCCATGGCATCACCATCGTGGTGTCGCCACTGATCGCGCTGATGCACGACCAGGTCGGCGCCCTGCACGAAGCCGGGGTGGAGGCGGAATTCCTCAACTCCACCCTGTCCGGCGAGCAGGCCAACGCGGTGGAGAGGCGCATGATGCGCGGCGAAGTGACGCTGGTCTATGCCGCACCCGAGCGCGTGACCACGCCGCGCTTTCTCGCGCAGCTCGATTCGCTGCAGGAGCGCGGCAAGCTCAGCCTGTTCGCCATCGACGAAGCCCATTGCGTGAGCCAGTGGGGCCATGACTTCCGGCCCGAGTACCGGGCGCTGGCCGTGCTGCATGAGCGCTACCCGTCGGTGCCCCGCGTGGCCCTTACTGCCACCGCCGACGCCATCACCCGCGAAGACATCCTCGAGCGGCTGCAGCTGCAGCAGGCCCGCCAGTTCGTCAGCAGCTTCGACCGGCCGAACATCAGCTACACCATCGTCGAGAAAAAGGACGCCACCACGCAGCTGCTGCGCTTCATCGAGCGCGAGCACGAAGGCGACGCGGGCATCGTGTACTGCCAGTCGCGCAAGCGGGTGGAGGACATGGCGCAGACCCTGTGCCAGCAAGGCATCGACGCGCTGCCCTATCACGCCGGGCTGGACGCGGCGGTGCGGCAGAAGCACCAGGACCGGTTCCTGCGTGACGAAGGCGTGGTCATGGTGGCGACCATCGCTTTCGGCATGGGCATCGACAAGCCCGACGTGCGTTTCGTCGCGCACCTGGACATGCCCAAGAACATCGAGGGCTACTACCAGGAGACCGGCCGTGCCGGCCGCGACGGCCTGCCGGCGGCGGCCTGGATGGCCTATGGCCTGCAGGATGTGGTGAACCAGCGCCGCATGATCGACGAGAGCCCCGCGGGCGAGGAGTTCAAGCAGGTGATGCGCGGCAAGCTCGACGCGCTGCTGGCGCTGGCCGAAGCGACCGATTGCCGCCGCGTGCGGCTGCTGGCGTACTTCGGCGAAAGTTACGGAGACAAGCCGCACGCAGTGCCGACCGTGGGGGCCACACCCGCCGCCGGGCCGCCCCAAGGCGGGCGCGGCCCCCTCGGGGGGCAGGGAGAGCACGCAGTGCCGACCGTGGGGGCCACGTGCGGCAATTGCGACAACTGCCTGCACCCGCCCGAAGTGTGGGACGGCACCGATGCCGCGCGCAAGCTGCTGTCCACCATCTACCGCGTGCAGCAGCAAAGCGGCATCAGCTTCGGCGCCGGGCATGTGATGGACATCCTGCGCGGCAAGAAGACCGAGAAGGTCGCGCAGTTCGGGCATGAGCGGCTCAGCACCTTCGGCATCGGTGCCGAGTTCAGCGAAGCGCAGTTGCGCGGCGTGCTGCGCCAGCTGATCGCCACGGGCGCGCTGGCCGTGGACAGCGCCGCGTTCAATACGCTGCAGCTCACCGCGGGTTCTCGCGGCGTGCTCAAAGGCGATACCGCCGTGCAGCTGCGCGAATCGATCTCGGCGCCGGCGGGCGGTTCACGCCGGCGCGCCGGCGGCGCCAGCAAGCCGGCGCCGGCCGTGGCGGCGGGCCTGAACGACGCCGGCCAGGCCCGGTTCGCGGCCCTGAAGGCCTGGCGCGCCGAGGTGGCGCGCTCGCACAACCTGCCCGCCTACGTCATCTTCCACGACGCCACGCTCGCGGCCATCGCCGCGATGGCGCCCACCAGCCTGTCCGATCTGCAGGGCATCAGCGGGCTGGGCGCGAAGAAACTGGAGGCGTATGGCGACGAGGTGCTGCGTGTGATGTCGGGAGCGTGATAGGCACGCGCCCTCTACGGGAGAAAGCCGATGTTGCGCGCCTCGCGCACCTCGGGCTTGATGCGGTGCTCGGCTTCGAGCTGCTCCAGGAACTCGTCGGTGCTGAAGGCCGCGGCCAGGATATCGACCTGCCGCTTCACCGCCGCGAAGTCTCCGGGGCACAGCTGGTCCAGCCGCGCCAGCCGTGAGCGGGCCTCATCGGTGAGTTGTCCGGCCTCCCCCGCCAGCGCCTCGGTCACGAACATCTTTTCGCGCTGCGCGGCGGTGAGCGGCCTGAACCGGATCTTGAAGGTAAAGCGGCGCAGCGCCGCCTGGTCGATGCGGTCCATCAGGTTGGTGGTGCACACGAAGATGCCGTCGAAGCGCTCCATGCCCTGCAGCATCTCGTTCACCTCGGTCACCTCGTAGGTGCGCTGGGCTCCGCGCCGGTCCTGCAGGAAGCTGTCGGCCTCGTCCAGCAGCAGCACGGCCTTTTCGGTCTCGGCCTCGCGGAACATGCCGGCCATGTTCTGTTCGGTTTCACCGACGTACTTGCTCATGAGGTCGCTGGCCTGCTTGATGAGGAGCGGCCTGTCCAGGGTCCTGGCGATGTGCTCGGCCAGCGCCGTCTTGCCGGTGCCGGGCGCGCCATAGAAGCACAGGCTGCCATGGCCGCGGGCCTTCAGCGCCTCGACGATGCGCGGCACTTCGAAGCGGGTTTCGACATTCAGCATGCCGAGGTCGTAGGTGGTGACGCTGCGGCGCGCGCCCATGTCGTGCAGGCGGTTGCCCAGCGCCTGGTCCGAGTTGCGCAGTTGCCGGTCGATCAGGCTCTCCATGGAGCTGCCGTCCGCCTGGGCCAGCCCCGCGAAACGCACCGCGGTGCGGATCTGCGCCGGTGTGAGCCCCTTGCGCTCGGTCAGCCTGGACACGAAGGGCTCGGACACCGTCACGCCTTCCAGCGTCTTGCGCACCAGGCTCTCGCGCGCGCCGGGGGGCGGCGACTTCAGTTCGAGGTGATAGGCGAAGCGGCGGCGGAACGCCGGATCGATCTGCTCGATGCGGTTGGTCACCCACAGCGTGGGCACCGGGTTGGATTCGAGGATCTGGTTGACCCAGGCCTTGCCGCTCACGCTGCCATTGGGGGGCGCCACCACCTGCTCGGCGCGGGCCATCAGTTGCGCGGCTTCGCTGGAGATGGGCGGGAACACGTCCTCGACCTCGTCGAACAGCAACGCCGCCTGGGCGCTGCCCTTGAGGAATACCTGCGCGATCTGCAGCGAACGATAACGGTCGCGTCCGGACAACGAATTGCCATCGCGGTCGGCGTATTCCACTTCGAACAGCTCCAGGTGGGCGGCCTGCGCCACGACCTTGGCGAGCTCGGTCTTGCCCGTGCCGGGCGGGCCGTACAACAGCACGTTGACGCCGGGCTCCTTGCGCGCCACGGCGTTGCGCAAGAGCGCGCACAGCACCTGCGCGTCGTCGTGCGCAAAACTGAAGTCCTGCAGCGTCAGCGCGCTCTTGGCCGAGGGCCGCGTGAACACCGCCATCAACTCGTTCTGGTCGCGGTACTCGCGCATCAGCACCGGGGGCAGTTTCTCGCTGACCTTCATCAGGTCCGCCAGGTCGGTGATGTTGTGTTCGGAGATCAGGTTCTCCACCAGCCCGATGCGCTCCAGGCGCGAACCCGCGCGCAATGCCTCGCCCACGTCGATGGCGTTCACGCCGGCGATCTCGGCGATGGCCGCGTAGGCTTCCGGTGCGTTATTGACCTTGAACTCCACCAGGATGCTGCGCAGGTCGCGCTGGTAGCGCGCCAGCGTGCCGTAGAGCAGCAGCGCCCGTTCGGCCTTGTTCAACTGCAAGAGGCCCGAGAGCGCGTCGATGTTCTTCTCGACCAGCGTGGAATGCTTCTTCAGTGCGTGCGTGAGCCAGTCGCCGGTGACGGTGAGCACCGACAGCAGGTCCTTGGGCTGGTCCTTGGCGTATTCGTCCAGGTAGAAAAACAGCGTGCCCTCTTCATAAGGCCCTCGCCACACGCCATGGCGATCCAGAAACTCCGGTGTGGAGAGCTGCTCGTGGCCGCGCCAGAATTCGTTGTCCTTGCAGCGCCGCGTGAGGAACTCTCGCAGGCGCGCCAGCGCGGGCGCCGGCCAGACCAGGTGGCGGCCCGCCAGCGACAGCAGGCCATTGAGGTCGCGGCGC
>DATILF010000386.1:0-5006 GCA_035476755.1 Ramlibacter sp. | reverse complement strand
ATCCACCAGGCGTCGATGCTGTTCTTTCCCTGGCTCAGCAATTCACCCAGCGACGGCGTGCCCGGCGGCACCCCCAGCCCCAGGAAATCCAGCGATGTGAGGGCCAGGATGGCCGCGCTCATCCGGAATGGCAGGAAGGTGACGACCGGCGTCATGCTGTTGGGCAGGATGTGGCGCCACATGATGCGGCTGTTGCCGACACCCAGCGCACGGGCGGCCCGAACGTAGTCCATTTGCCGGTTGCGCAGGAACTCGGCGCGCACGTAATCGGCCAGCGACATCCAGCCGAACAGGCTGAGCAGCGCCAGCAGCAGCGCCACACTCGGGGCGAAGATAGCACTGAAGATGATCAGCAGGTACAGCTCCGGCATCGATCCCCAGATTTCCATGAAGCGCTGGAACGCCAGGTCGGTCTTGCCCGCGAAGTACCCTTGCACGGCACCCGCCGCAATGCCGAGGACCGTGCCGATGGCCGTCAGGGCCAGGCCAAAGAGGACACTGACGCGAAAACCGTAGATCAGTTGCGCCAGCAGATCGCGCCCGCGGTCGTCCGTGCCCAGCCAGTTGTCCCGCGTGGGCGCGGCCGGACTCGGCGACCTGGCGAAATAGTTCAGCGTCTTCGGCCCATAGGGATTGGGCGCATAGAGCGCCCAGTTGTTGCCTGTGGTGATGCGCTCGCGGATGAAGGGATCCAGGTAGTCGGTGGGCGTCGGGAAGTCGCCGCCGAATGTCTGCTCGGAATAATCCCGCACCACGGGAAAATACGTCTGCCCGTCGTAACGCACGATGAGCGGCCGGTCGGTGGACAGCACCTCCGCCATCAGGCTCAGGACCACCATGGCGCAGAACAGCACCAGGCTCCAGAACCCCAGGCGGTTGCGCTTGAACCGAAGCCAGGCACGTCGGCCCGGGGACACGCTGACCCCCTCCGCGGGCAGGTCACCGTGGATCGGGCTTTGCCCGGCCGTTGACGGCGGGAGGTCGGCGGCGACCGCTTCGACGGGGTTAGTCAAATTTGACACGGGGGTCCACCCAGACGTAGCAGAGGTCGCTCACGAGTTTGGTCACCAGGCCGATCAGCGTGAACAGGTACAGGGTGCCCAGTACCACCGGGTAGTCGCGCCGAATCACGCTCTCGTAGCTCAGCAGGCCGAGTCCGTCGAGCGAGAACAAGGTCTCGATCAGCAGCGATCCGGTGAAGAACGCGCCGATGAAGGCCGACGGGAAGCCCGTGATGATGGGGATCAGGGCATTTCGGAACACGTGCTTCCACAGCACCCGGTTCTCGTCCAGGCCCTTGGCCCGCGCCGTCAGCACGTACTGCTTGCGGATCTCCTCGAGGAACGAGTTCTTGGTGAGCATCGCCGTCACAGCGAAGCTGCCGAACACCATGGCGGTCACCGGCAAGGCGATGTGCCAGAAGTAATCGACGATCCTCGCGCCCCAGTTCAGCTCGTCCCAATTCGCGGACGTGAGCCCGCGCAGCGGGAACCACTGAAGCTGCCCGCCAAAAATCACCAGCAGGGCGACCCCCAGCACGAAGCCGGGAATGGCATAGCCCACCAGGATGATCAGCGTCGTCACCAGGTCGAAGCGCGTGCCGGCCCGCACGGCCTTGGCCACCCCCAAGGGCACGGCCACGCCATAGCTGATGAGGAAAGTCCACAGCCCCAGGCTGATGGACACCGGCAGCTTCTCGACGACCAGTGTCCACACGTCCTTGTTCTGAAAAAAGCTCTTGCCCAGGTCGAACCGCGCGAACTGCCCGAGCATCTGCAGCAGCCGCTCGTGCGGCGGCTTGTCGAACCCATAGAGCGCCTTGATCTGCTCCAGCCGCTTCGGGTCCACCCCCTGGTTGCCGCGGTAGCTGGAGCCGCCGGATTCGACGCCGCCGAAACCCTTGGCCTCCGAGAGGTACTGCTGCACCGGCCCCCCCGGCACGAACTGGATCACGGCGAAAGTGACGAGCAAGACACCCAGCAGCGTGGGCACCATGAGCAGCAGGCGCTTGACGATGTAGGCGAACATGTCAATGCCCGCCCGGCCGCCCGTAGGGCATTGAGGCCCCCTCGGGGGGCAGCGAACGCAGAGAGCGTGGGGGCTTCATGTCGGCTCCTAGGGCGTTCCCGGCGCCGGGCCTTTGACCCACCAGGTGGCCATTACCCAGTCCTCCGCGCCCGCATAGGGCGGCATCGACGGCTTGAAGGCCAGGCGGCGGCCGTTGTAGGCCATGCGGTGCGACATCAGGGTCCACTGCGGGATGAGATAGTGACTGTGCATGATGACGCGGTCCAGCGCGCGGCAGGCCGGCAGCAGTTCGGCCTTGGTTTTCGCGCCGACCACGGCACTGACCAGGGCATCGACGGCCGGGCTCTTCACCCCCATGTAGTTGCCGGAGCTTTCAGTGTCCGCGGCCTTGCTGCCGAAGATGTCCGCCAGCTGCTGGCCGGGGTTGTGCGTGCCCGGAAAATTGATGGTGGTGATGTCGAACTCGAACTTGTCCAGCCGCTGCTGGTACAGCGCGAAGTCTACGGACGAAAATTTCAGCGCGATGCCCAGCTTTTCCAGGTTGCGCATCCAGGGCGACACGGTGCGCACGCCTCCCTCGCGGCTGTCCAGGTATTCCAGCACCATGGCATCGCCCTGGGCGTTGCGCAACGCGCCATCGCGGAATGTCCAGCCCGCCTCTTTCAGCAGGGCCTGGGCGCGCCGCAGGTTGCTGCGCAGCGACTGGCCGGGGCCTTGCGTGGTGGGCGGTTCATACATGGTGCCGAAGACGGCTGCCGGCACCTTGCCGCGCCAGGGCTGCAGCAGGGCCACTTCTTGCGGCGAGGGGGTGCCGGTTGCAGCGCAATCCGTGTTGCCGAACAGGTCTCGCACCCGCGGGTAGCCGTTGTAGAACAGCTGGCGATTCATCCACTCGTAATCCAGGGCCAGGCCCAGGGCTTCGCGCACGCGCGGGTCGGACAGCAGCGGCTTGCGCGTGTTCAGCACGTAACTCTGGAAGCCCGCGGGCTGGCGGTGGTCGAACGAGTGCTTCACGAGTTCGCCGGAATCGAAACGCCTTCCGTTCACCCGGCGCGCCCAGTCGCCCGCCGAATAGAACGTCATCATGTCGAACTCCACGGCCTTGAGCGCTTCCAGGCGCGCCGTGTTGTCCTTGTAGATCTTGACGGTGATGCGCTCGAAGTTGTGGCTGCCGCGCTTGACATTCAGGTCGCGCGCCCAGTAGTTGGCATCGCGCACGTAGGTGATGTCCTTGCCGAAACGCACGGGCCCGATGCGGTACGGCCCGCTGCCGATGGGTGTGTCCATCACGACCTGGTCGAAGGGCTTGGCCTTGCCGTTTTCCAGGCCCCACGCGCGGCTGAAGACCGGGAGGCCGCCCACCGTAAGCGGCAGTTCGCGATTGGGCTTCCTGAACCGGAACCGCACCGTGCGCGCATCGAGCACGTCGCAACCGGCCACGTCCTCCAGCAAGGTCTTGTAGCCCGGCGTGACGAAGGGGCTGATCAGCGTTTCGTAGCTGTGCTTCACATCGGCCGCTTCCACTGGCGTGCCATTGTGGAAACGCGCTTGCGGCCGCAGCCGGAAGGTGACGCTCAGGCGATCCGGGGCGACGGCGACATCCTCCGCCAGCAAGCCATAGCCCGACGCCGTCTCGTCCATCGAGCCCGCCAGTAGCGAATCGAACATCAGCACCGCCAGGTAAGCCGGCGCCGAGCCCTTGATGGTGAAGGGGTTGTACTTGTCGAAGGTGGACAGGCGCTGGTTGCTCACCAGCCGCAGTTCGCCGCCCTTGGGCGCATCGGCATTCACGTAGTCGAAGGCCGCGAACCCTGCCGGGTATTTCAGGTCGTCCCAGAGCGCATAGCCGTGAGCCGCCCACGCCGGCACCGCCAGCAACGCAGCCACAAAGACCAGCAAACCTCGCATGCGACAATTCTGCACAGATTTTTTCACCTAAAGAGACCTATGGGCTTCCTGACTGGCAAGAAATTGTTGATCACCGGCGTTCTGTCGAACCGCTCCATCGCCTATGGCGTGGCCAAAGCCTGCCATCAACAGGGCGCGGAGCTGGCTTTCAGCTACGTGGGCGAGCGCTTCAAGGACCGCATCACCGAATTCGCGGCCGATTTCGGCTCCAAGCTGATTTTCGACTGCGACGTGGGCGACGACGCCCAGATCGAGCGTCTGTTCCAGGACCTGTCGGTTCACTGGCCGAAGTTCGACGGCTTCCTGCACAGCATCGGCTTCGCGCCGCGCGAGGCAATTGCCGGGAATTTCCTGGATGGCCTGACCCGCGAGAACTTCCGCATCGCCCATGACATCAGCGCGTACAGCTTCCCCGGCATGGCCAAGGCCGCCCTGCCCTACCTGAACGACAAGTCGGCCCTGCTGACGCTGAGCTACCTGGGGGCCATCCGCGCCATCCCCAACTACAACACCATGGGCCTGGCCAAGGCCAGCCTGGAGGCCTCGGTGCGCTACCTGGCCGAGGCCATCGGGCGCCTGCCCGATGGCCGCAGCATGCGCGCGAACGGCATCAGCGCCGGCCCGATCAAGACGCTGGCCGCCAGCGGCATCAAGGACTTCGGCAAGCTGCTGGGCATGGTGGCCGCCGCATCGCCCCTGCGCCGCAACGTCACGATCGAAGACGTGGGCAACGTGGCGGCGTTCCTGCTGTCCGATCTGGCTTCGGGGGTGACCGCCGAGATCACCTATGTGGACGGAGGCTTCAGCCAGACCGGTGGCGCCAGTCGCGACAGCGAGCCGGCGGGTTCTTGACCATGCACGCTCTCCGCCAACCTTTGATTCGCCGGCGGACATGGGTGCTGGCTGGGCTTGGTCTGCTGGCGTTCGGTGGCACCGTGGCAGCCGACCCCCGAAGCACCCCGGCCCTGATGCTGGCCAATGTCTACCGCCCCGGCGTTGATCTGGGTGCCTACTGGCTCAGCGAGAAGTACGACGGCGTGCGCGGCTTCTGGGATGGCCGACGCTTGTTG
>DATILF010000385.1:0-7857 GCA_035476755.1 Ramlibacter sp. | reverse complement strand
GGCCAGGCGCAGGGTCCAATCCAGCGAGCCCTCGGTTCCGGCCCACAGCCACAGCGCGCCCACGGCCACCGCCAGCAGCACCAGCAGCCAGAAGAAGGCGGAAGCGAGGCGCCTGAGGCCCCGCGAAAGTACGGCGCCGATCAAAACGTGACGCCTATGTTCAGGTGAAGCCGCAAGCGCCGGGGCTCGACGCCATAAGCCAGGTCGGCCTGCAGCGGCCCCAGCGGGCTCTTGAAGCGAACGCCCACGCCGACGCCGAAGACCGGCTTCAGGCTGGAGACGCGGTCGCTCACCGCGCCGCCGTCGATGAAGACGGTGCCCTCCCATTGAGTCTCGAGCCCGTTGCGGCGGATCGGGCGCTGCCACTCGGCGCTGCCGGCCGCCATGAAGCGCCCCGGCGAGATCACGCCGCCCGCGCGCTCGACACCGATGTCGCGCAAGCCGTAGCCGCGCACGGTGGTGTCGCCGCCGGTGCGAAACAGCTGCGTGGACGGAACACGCGCGCTGGAGCGGGCGAGCACCGCGCCCGCTTCAGCGCGCATCTGGACACGCCCTTGCTCGAGCGGCCGGATGCCGAGCCATCTCACCACGGTGCGCTGGAACGGGCTCTTGCTGCCGGTGAGCGTCAGGCCCCCGCCCAGCTCGAACCCGACGCCGAATCCGCGCGAGGGATAAGGGCTGCGGTCGAAGTAGCGGCCGGTCCAGACGTAGTTCGCGCTCACGGCCGTGCCGTCGCCGCTGTCGGCCACGGCCACCGGCGCCGTGCCGGTTTCGGCGCGCACCGTCGCGCGATCGAACTGCGCATAGACGTTGCGCTCGATGTGCTCGCCCGCCCAGGTGCGACCCATGCGCAGGCGCTGCCCATGCGTCACCAGCACGCCGTCGTCCAGCCGCTCGGCACGCGCCAGCACGCCCCAGCGCCAGCCATCCTCGGCGGGGATGGCCGTCCATTCGGTCTCGATGAAGGGGGCCTTGCGCTCAGCCTGCATCTTGGTGACGGCGCGCCAGCCCATGCCAGGCACCCGGTTGTGGCGGTACTCCACCGAAGCTCGCGCGCCGCTGTCCGTGGACAGGCCCAGTCCGAAAATGACCTTTTGCAGCGGCGCCTCGCGCACGGTCACCTGCACCGGCGCGGCCCGGGGGTCGCCCTCCGGGTCCACGAAGATGAACGCCGAGTCGTAGTAGCCGCTGCCCGACAACCGCAGCTGTGCCTGTACCAGGCTTTCCTGGTCGTACACGCTGCCTGCCGGCAGGCGTGCCAGCCGCGGCACCAGGCGCGAGTCGTAGCGCTGGATGCCGCTGATCTGCATGGCGCCAAGCCGAAAGACCGGACCGGAGTCCAGCTTCAACCCGAGGTGCGCGCGGCCCGCGGGCGCATCGA
The DNA here is from genome assembly GCA_035476755.1 of Ramlibacter sp. GTDB lineage: Bacteria > Pseudomonadota > Gammaproteobacteria > Burkholderiales > Burkholderiaceae_C > Ramlibacter. The sequence goes on along the minus strand of DATILF010000385.1, from coordinate 6,476 downwards.
TGTCGGCCAGGCTGTAGGTGGCGCGGCCGGCCGGGTAGCGGCGCGCGATCAGCTGGCGCACGGCCCGCGTCTTGGCCCCGTCCCACGCCTCCTGCGTGAAGGAGTGGCCCACCGGTAGCCGCCAGCCGCTGCGGATGTCCTCCCGCTGCGCCACAGCCGCCGGCTCACTGCTCTGCGCGATGTCGCCTTCAAAGTCGATCTTGACACTGCCGACCCGCGTGGCTTCGCCCGGCTCGACCTCGACCACGATCGCCGGACGGCGACCTGTGCCGTCTTCGCGCCGGATCGCCACGCGGGGATTGAAATAGCCCAAGGTTCCCACGAGTTCGCGCACATGGCGCTCGGCCAGCGTGATCAGGCGCGCCAGTTCGGCATCGTCCAGATCGGCCACCTCCCGGTAGCGCCGCAGTTCAAGATGGCGTTCGAGCAGGGTCCGCACCGGGCCTGGCGCGCGGATGTCCAGCGAGAACGAAGGCTCATCGGCGGTCGTGGCCGTGGCCGCGCTCGCCGGCGGCTCGGGCGCGGCAGCGGCAGAGGCTGGCTGCTGCGCCACGGCCGAGGCGGCCAACCCCCACGCGGCCAGGGCCGCGGCCGCCAGTCGCCGAAGGGAAAATCGCCCGGTCATCCGGACGACGGAGGGAAGAGGCAGGCCATGCCGGTGAACACCACGAGTGGGGAACCCGAACTATGGCCGCTTTGCCGGGCTTGGCGCGTAGGCCAACACCGACACTGCGCTGGGGGCGACCCGGGCTACTGGATGCCCGCGAGCGCCGCCTGGTTGAGCGCCGCGATGCCCTGCAGCGATTGCCGGGCCAGGGCCGGCGGATCGATTTCCAGCACCATGTCCACCTTCTTGCTGTTGTTGCCCGCCAGGCCCATGGTCAGGCGGCCCAGCATGTTGATGCCGGCGACGATCGGGTCTTTTTGCGAGTCGTAGCCCCCCGTTTCGCGCAGGTTGGCGAACTGGCCGGGTACGGGGACGGGCGCATTGAGCATGACCGCGCCGCCGGCGGCATGCGCCTGGATCAGGCCCATGCCGCGCGTGGTGGTCACTTCCATCGCCGCCGAGGCATTCGCGCTGGAGCCGCGCTTGAACATGGAGGAGCCGCCGCCCGACGATTCCTGGGCCGCGAGGTTCACCGCGATGCCCACCGACACGCCTTCCATCTGCCCCTTCACGAAGTCCATGCGCTTGCCGATGTTGCCGGCGCCCATGCCGATGAAGCCGCGCGACACCATGCGGGTGCCGGTGGGCGCCATCACCAGGTACTTGCGCTTGCCATAGCCCAGGTCCACCTCTTCGAACACCGGCGCACCGGGCTTGCTGGCCTCGACGCTCGCCTCGTACACGGCGCCGTTGTCCCTGACGAACGCCTCCGTCGGCTCAGGCTGGATGCCCGCGGCCTTCATCCGGGCCAGGAAATCCGCGTAAGCCTGGTCGGTGATCGACTGGAACAGGGCCACGTCGGGCTGCGGCAGTTCGTAGTTGACCGTAACGCGGGTAGCGCCGTAGTCGCGTCCGCCGAAGTAGGCGGCGCGCGTGCTGGCCGTGACCCGGCCGCTCACCTCGAACAGCACCCGGTATTCCGCGATGTAGAAGCGCTTGCCCTTGAGTGCCAGGCTGCCCTTGACCAGGCCGGTCGCATCCAGCGCGGCGGGGGGAGCGGCCGGTGCAGTGGCTTGGTCGGTTGACGGGGCGGCGGCAGATGCGCCTGCGACCGGTGCCGCCACGGCCGGCGCGGCAGGCGCGGCAGGATCGGGCTGTGCCGGCTGGGAAATAGACTGGGAGAGGGCCGGCAGCGCGGCGGCCAGCAAAACAGGGAAAAGGACGGATCGCAGGGACATGGTCGGCTCTCGGGGTGGATGCCTCCACTGTAGAGAGGGCCCCTGCCGCCGCCTACCCCGCGTTCCGGGGGGAAGGGTGACCACCCAGGCGTTCAGACCACGACTGGCTCGGGCTCCAGGCGAATGCCGAACCGCTCGTACACGCTGGTCTGGATGGCCCGCGCCAGAGTCACCACCTCGCCGCCGGTGGCACCGCCTCGATTCACCAGCACCAGCGCCTGCTTCTCGTACACGCCGGCATTGCCCACCGACTTGCCTTTCCAGCCGCAGGCGTCGATGAGCCAGCCCGCGGCCAGCTTCACGCTGCCATCCGGCATGGGGTAATGCACGATGTTGGGCTCACGGGCGATGATGTCCTGGCACTGCTCCGGCGTGACCGTGGGGTTCTTGAAGAAGCTCCCGGCGTTGCCGATCACGCGCGGGTCCGGCAGCTTGACGGCGCGCACGGCGCACACCCAGTCGTAGATCTGGCGCGCGGTGGGCTGGCGAACGCCGGTCTCCTGCATCTTGCGTTGCAGGTCCAGGTAGCCCAGTACCGCCTTCCAGGGCTTGGGCAGGCGCAATCGCACGCGCAGGATCAGGGCGCGGCCCGCCAGGCCGAAGTCGCCCTCCTTGGCCGCCACATGCTTGAACACCGAGTCGCGATAGCCGAACGCGCACTGGGCCGCGTCCAGCGTGAAGGACTGGCCGGTGAAAAGGTCGATGGCGTCCAGCGACTCGAAGCGGTCCTGCAGCTCCACGCCGTAGGCCCCGACGTTCTGCACCGGCGAGGCGCCCACGGTGCCCGGGATGAGGGCCAGGTTTTCCAGGCCCGCAAAGCCCTGGTCCAGCGTCCACGTCACGAAATCGTGCCAGTTCTCGCCGGCGCCGGCCTCCACCACCCAGGCCTTGGGGCCGTCTTCGACCAGCCGGCGGCCCATGAGCTCCACCTTCAGCACCAGCGGCTTGACGTCGCCGGTCAGGACGATGTTGCTGCCGCCCCCCAGGACGAACTTGGGCACGGTGCCGTGCTCGGGGTCATGGACGAGCTGGCGCACGTCGGATTCGGCGCGCACCCGCACCAGCGCCCGCGCCTTGGCGACGATGCCAAAACTATTGTGGGCCTGCAGGGGCACGTTTTGCTCCACGATCATGGGAGAATTGTCGCATCAGCACAAAGCGCTCTGGGGGAGTCCATGCCATCATTCGACACAGTCTGCGAAGCCAACATGGTGGAGGTGAAAAACGCCGTGGAAAACGCGGCCAAGGAAATCGCCACCCGGTTCGATTTCAAGGGCACCTCCGCCGCGCTGGAGCTCAAGGACAAGGAAATTACGCTCTTCGGCGACGCACAGTTCCAGCTGAGCCAGGTCGAGGACATCCTCACCGCCAAGATGACCAAGCGCAATGTCGATGTGCGCTTCCTGGACAAGGGCGACGTGCAGAAGATCGGTGGCGACAAGGTCAAGCAGGTCTTCAAGGTGCGCAACGGCATCGAGACCGAGCAGGCCAAGAAGATCACCCGCCTCATCAAGGACAGCAAGATGAAGGTGCAAGCCGCGATCCAGGGCGATGCCGTGCGCATCACCGGTGCCAAGCGCGACGACCTGCAGGCGGCCATGGCCCTGATCCGCAAGGAGATCGACGACGTGCCGCTCTCCTTCGACAATTTCCGCGACTAGGGCCGATGCAGGCCCTCATGACCAGGCCGATCCGGACCCTGCTGGCCTGCGCGGCCCTTGGCGCCTGCCACGGCGCTTTCGCGCAATCGGTCGCGCTCCAGGGCATGCTGGGCGCCAGGGCCCTGCTGATCGTGGATGGCGGCGCTCCCCGGGGCGTGGCCGTGGGCGAGACGCACCGCGGCGTGAAGGTCGTCTCCACCGCCGGCGACGTTGCCGTGGTGGAAATCGAAGGCCGGCGCCACAGCCTGCGCGTCGGCGACGCACCGGGCAATGTGGGCGGATCGGGCAACGGCCCGACCCGCGGTTCGCGCATCGTCCTCACCGTGGACAGCGGCGGCCATTTTTTCTCGCAGGGCGCCATCAACGGCCAGGCGGTGCGCTTCATGGTCGATACCGGCGCCACCGCCGTCTCCATGGGCGCGCCTGATGCCGAACGCCTGGGCATCAACTACAAGGCCGGCCAGCTCGGCAGCAGCAGCACGGCCAATGGCGTCATCACCACCTGGCGCGTCAAGCTGAACTCGGTGCGCGTCGGCGACGTCGAGGTGTATGAAGTGGATGCGTCGGTGGTGCCGGTGGGCATGCCCTTCGTGCTGCTGGGCAACAGCTTCCTGAACCGCTTTCAGATGAAGCGCGAGAACGACCAGATGGTGCTGGAGCGCCGCTACTAGAGAACCACTTCACAGCTTCCATGCCAGACCATCCCCCCGATTCCGCGGCCCCGCGGTCGCACGACGACTCCCTCTCCGCCCTGGCGCCGCTGCGCCAGCCGGTGTTCCGCATGCTGTGGATCACGTGGATGGCGGCCAACACGACGATGTGGATGAACGACGTTTCCAGCGCCTGGCTCATGACGTCGATCGCGCCTTCACCCCTGTGGGTGGCGCTGGTGCAGTCGGCCTCCACCCTGCCGGTGTTCCTGCTGGGCCTGCCCAGCGGGGCGCTGGCGGACATCCTGGACCGCCGGCGCTATTTCATGATGACGCAGTTCTGGGTGGCGGCCGTGTCCACGATCATCTGCGTCACCGTGATGATGGGCTGGATGACCGCGCCGCTGCTGCTGGCCCTGACCTTCGCCAATGGCGTGGGCCTGGCCATGCGCTGGCCCGTGTTCGCGGCGATTGTTCCCGAGCTGGTGCCGCGCCCGCAACTGCCGGCCGCGCTGGCGCTCAATGGCGTGGCCATGAATGCGTCGCGCATCGTCGGCCCCTTGCTGGCCGGCGCCATCATCGCCAGCGTGGGCAGCGCCTGGGTGTTCCTGCTGAACGCCGCCCTGTCGGTCACCGCCGGCTTCATCATCATGCGCTGGCGGCGCGAACACAAGGAGAGCCCGCTGGGCCGCGAACGCCTCACCAGCGCCATGCGTGTGGGCGTGCAGTTCGTCTGGCAGTCCGGCCGCATGCGCGGCGTGCTGCTGCGCATCGCCCTGTTCTTCCTGCACTCCACGGCCTTGCTCGCGCTGCTGCCACTGGTGGCGCGCGGCCTGCCCGGCGGCCAGGCCGGCACGTTCACGGTGCTGCTGGCGGCGATGGGAGCAGGCGCCATCGTGACCGCCCTGCAGATGCCCCTGATCCGCAAGCGCCTGCGCCTGCAGGCGCTGCTGCTCACCGGCACGGTGCTGCAATCGCTCGCGGCGGTAGGCGTCGCCTTCGCGCCCAACATCTACGTGGCCGTGCCCGCGATGGTCGTCGCCGGCATGGCCTGGATCGCCGTGGCCAATTCACTCACCGTGTCGGCCCAGATGGCGCTGCCCGATTGGGTCCGCGCCCGCGGCATGTCGATCTACCAGATGGCGCTGATGGGGTCCACCGCGGCGGGCGCGGCGCTGTGGGGCCAGGTGGCAACCTGGACCAGCATTCACGACAGCCTGGCCATCGCGGCCGTCTCCAGCGTGGTGCTGATGGCGCTGGCCCAGCACTTCGTGGTGGACCGCGGCATCGAGGAAGACCTCACGCCGTCGCGCGCCTTCAAGGTGCCGCACGCCGAGGCGCCGCCGCAGGCCGGGCGGATCCAGGTGAACATCGAATACCGCATCGACCCCGCCCGCGCGGGTGAGTTCATGGCGCTGATGCAGGAGAGCCGGCGCAGCCGGATGGGCCAGGGCGCGCTGGACTGGCAGTTGCTGCACGACCTGTATGACCCGGGCCGTTTCGTCGAACAGGTGACCGACGAATCCTGGACCGAGCACCTGCGCCGTTTCGACCGCGTCACCGCGGCCGACGCGCAACTGCGCGACCACAAGCTCGCCTTCCACGTCGCGGACGAGCCGCCGGTCGTGACGCGCTTCCTGATCGAAAAGTAGCGCGCCGCCCCCTACTTCTTCTGGTCGGCGGGCGTCACGGTGACAGTGGGCACCTCGATCTTCTTCTCTTCGGTCTTGACGGTGGGAACGGTGATCGTCTTCTCGGTGGAGCCCACCTGGACGTCAGGCGTCTTCACGTCGTACTTGGGCAGCGTCACGTCGCCTTCGGCCTTCTTCTGGACTTCGTACTGCGGCACGGTGACATTGCCCTCCTGGGTCTTCTTGACGTCACAGGCCGAGAGGCCGAGGGCGGCGGCGGAGATCATGGCGATGGCAAGCGGGGTCTTCAGCATGGTAGGTGCTCCCTGAAGGATGTGCATTGAAAGGCCCTGCCGCGGCCCTACAGGGCGGCGTCGGCGGGTGCTGAAGAAATTGTGGGTTGGCGAAGCTCAGCGCTGCTGTAGGAGTGGGGCCTCAATCCATGTACGGCCTCGGTTGACGCTGGCTGCTTCTTTCGAGCTACGGCAGCCCCGGTCGCTCTCGTGTCAATCGGAAAAAAGTTCGAACACGAGGTTGCGCAGCCACTGGTTGGCGGGCAGTTTGTGGAACTTCGCGTGCCAGAACACGTTGATGGCCACCTGGGGCAGCGGCGCCGGATGCGCCACCGCTGCCAGCGAGAAAGGCTCCACCATGCGGTGGGCGAGTTGTTCGGGCACGGTGGCCACGAG
>DATILF010000384.1:0-5622 GCA_035476755.1 Ramlibacter sp. | reverse complement strand
CGGTGGCAGGCCGGCCTGCGCGGCCAGGTCCTTCAGCGTCATCGGCTCGGGATGCTCGGCCATCGCCAGCAGCAGCCGGCCGCCCACCTCCGCCGACTGCACCGCGCGCTGCTCGCGCACCGGCTCTTCTTCTTCGCGCTTGACCATGGTCGCAATGTAGCAAATCAGTTTGCCATTGACAAACCATCGCCAATTTTGCAAACTCGTTTGTCATTCGCAAACACTCCGACCGCACGAGGACGCCGCCATGAACACCAAGGCCTTTGCCAGCCACGCCGACATCGAGGAGAAGAAGGTCAGCTTCGAGCAGCTCTCCGAGCACGCTTGGGCATACACCGCCGAGGGCGACCCGAACACCGGGATCGTCATCGGCGACGACGCCGTGCTGGTGGCCGACACGCAGGCCACGCCGGCGATGGCGGCCGACGTGATCCGCCGCATCCGCGAGGTGACCGACAAGCCGATCAAGTACGTCGTGCTGACGCACTATCACGCGGTGCGCGTGCTCGGCGCCAGCGAGTACCGGCCGCAACAGGTGCTGGCCAGTCAGGACACCTACGACCTGATCGTGGAACGCGGTGAGGCTGACAAGGCCAGCGAGATCGGCCGCTTCCCGCGCCTGTTCCGCGATGTGGAGAGCGTGCCCGCCGGCTTGACCTGGCCGACCATGACCTTCACCGGCAAGATGACGCTGTGGCTGGGCAAGCTGGAGGTGCAGCTGCTGCAACTGGGCCGTGGCCACACCAAGGGCGACACGGTGGTCTGGCTGCCGCAGGAGCGCACGCTACTGTCGGGCGACCTGGTCGAGTTCGACGCCACGCCCTATGCGGGCGACGCGTACTTCCAGGACTGGCCGCAGACGCTGGCCAACATCGCCGCCCTGGACCCGCTGGCCCTGGTGCCTGGCCGCGGCCCGGCCCTCAAGGGCCGGGACCAGGTGAAAGAGGGCCTGGAGGTGACCCGTGCGTTCGTGTCCGACGTCTACGCCAGCGTGAAAGCCGGCGCTGGCGCGGGCAAGGACCTGAAGACGGTTTACCGCGAGACCTATGACAAGCTCAAGCCCTTGTACGGCCACTGGGTGATCTTCGACCATTGCCTGCCCTTCGACGTGACCCGCGCCTACGACGAGGCCACGCAGTACCGCGACCCGCGCGTGTGGACGGCCGAGCGCGACCGCCAGATGTGGGAAACCCTGGAAGGCTGACGTGATGACGCTCGCTTACGACAGCGATGCCGCGGCCATTCAGGGCCACGCCTTCGAGTACCGGCGCCATCCGGATCAGGATGCCGAGGCTCCGGCTCGCCACCCCGTCGTCGTGGTCGGCGCCGGCCCGGTGGGCCTGAGCCTGGCCATCGACCTGGCCCAGCGCGGCCAGCCCGTGCTGGTGCTGGACAACGATGACCGCCTTTCCACGGGATCGCGGGCGATCTGCTTTGCCAAACGCACACTGGAAATCTGGGACCGCCTGGGCGTGGGCGATGTCATGTGCGCCAAGGGTGTCGAGTGGAATGTCGGCAAGGTGTTCTTCAAAAACGACCTGCTGTATCCCTTCAACCTGTTGCCCGAGCCCGGCCATGAGCGGCCCGCCTTCATCAACCTGCAGCAGTACTACGCCGAGGCCTACCTGGCGTTGCGCGCCGCGGAGCTGCCGAATATCGAAATTCGCTGGCGCAACACGGTCGTCGCCTGCGAGCAGACAGAAGACGGCGTGGTGCTGGGGATCGACACGCCTGAGGGGCGGTACGCCCTCACCGCCGACTACGTGGCGGCGTGTGACGGTTCACGCTCTCCGCTGCGCGGGTTGCTCGGCCAGGAAAGCAAGGGCCGGGTTTTCCGCGACCGCTTCCTGATTGCCGACGTGCGCATGGCCGCCGACTTTCCGGCCGAACGCTGGTTCTGGTTCGACCCGCCCTTTCACCCCAACCAGAGCGTGCTGCTGCATCGCCAGCCCGATGGCGTCTGGCGCATTGATTTCCAGCTGGGCTGGGACGCCGACCCGGAGGCCGAGAAGCAGCCCGAACGCATCAAGCCCCGGGTAGACGCGATGATGCGTGCGGCGATTGGCCGCGAAGTGCCGTTCGAGCTGGAGTGGGCCAGCGTCTATACCTTCGCTTGCCTGCGCATGGACAGGTTCGTGCACGGCCGGGTGCTGTTCGCGGGCGATTCGGCGCATGGCGTCTCGCCCTTCGGCGCACGCGGCGCCAACTCCGGCGTGCAGGACGCCGAGAACCTGGCCTGGAAGCTGGACCTGGTGCTGCGCGGCGCGGCGCCCCGCGCCTTGCTGGACACCTACGGGCCGGAGCGCGAGTACGCCGCCGACGAAAACCTGCTGAACTCGACCCGTGCCACCGACTTCATCACGCCCAAGAGTGCGATATCGCGCCTGTTTCGTGACGCCACCCTGGACCTGGCGCGTGACTACTCATTTGCGCGCAAGCTGGTGAACAGCGGGAGGCTTTCGATGCCGGCGACGCTGGATGGGTCGGCATTGAACACGCCCGATCGCGATGTCTTCGCGGGGGCGATGCGGCCTGGCGCGGCGGCGTCAGACGCGCCGGTGGCCGGCGGTTGGCTGTTGCGCGAGCTTGACGGCAGCGCATTCACGCTGCTGGTATTCGAGGATGCGGAGACGGGCGCGCTGATCGAGTCGGCGCAGGTGGCGTCCGAAGGACTCGCTCCTGTCCAGGTGCAGGTCATCGGCCGGCGCGTGCAGGCAGGCGCGCGGACGATCGAGGATTCGCTGGGCCTCGTGGCGCAGCGCTACGACGGCCAGCCGGGAACGGCGTACCTGCTGCGCCCCGACCTGCACGTCTGCGCCCGCTGGCGGCACGCCACACGCGCGGACCTTCGAGGCGCACTGGCACGCGCGTTGGCGGTCTCGCTGCAGACGTAGCGCATCGGCGCCGCCGCTCCACCCTGCCTGCACAACTCCGAGACGACATGAACCTCATCACCGAACCCCGCCTGGACGACGACTTCTACGAAGCGCTCATCGAGACCCACCGCGACCTCTCCGCCGAGGACAGCCATGCCCTGAACGCCCGCCTGGTGCTGCTGCTGGCCAACCATGTGGGGGCACTGGACGTGCTGAGCGAGGCACTGTCGCTGGCGCGTCAGGCTGGGAGAGGGCCGGCCGCGTGAAGCTCGCGCTCTTGCAGCAGAAATTCGACGAAGCTTCGCACCTTCGCGGACAGGTGCCGCCGGCTGGGGTACACGATGGAAACGGGCACAGGCTCGGGACGAAAGCCGCCCAGCACTTCCACCAGCCTGCCAGTGCGCAGCTCCTCGACCAGAGTGAAGTCCAGCAGCCGGACCAGCCCGCCGTCCCCGTTCGCGGCAGAGAGCGCTGCCAGCGGATGATCGACGGTCAGCGAAGAAGGAACGGCCACGTCGAAGTCGCGCTTGCCATCGCGAAACTGCCAGGGCAGCACGCGTCCGGTATCAGACATCACGAGATGGATCGCCTGGTGCTTGTGCAGGTCCTCCGGCTTGCGCGGCGTGCCGTGCCGCCTCAGGTAGGCGGGCGAGGCGGCCACGCAATAGTGCGCCTCGTGCAAGGGCCGCGCCACCAGCCGCGAATCGGCGATGCGGCCAAGCCGCACGGCCACGTCGCATCCCTCGCTGATGAAGCCGGTGATCGAGTTGGTGAGGCTCACCACGACTTTCACCTCGTGCCCATGCCGCTGCGTGTACTCGGGAATGCGCGGCACCACGTGCAGGATTCCGTAGCTGGAGGGCAGGCTCAGGCGCAGCGTGCCACGGGGCCTGCGCTGGCCCTGCGTCAAGGCCAGCTCAGCCTGCTCGATGCTGTCCAGCGCCTGCCGGCAGGTTTCGTAAAAACCGCGGCCCTCCTCGGTCAAGCGGATGGCGCGCGTGTTGCGCTCGAACAACTTCACGCCCAGCTGGTTTTCCAGCCGGCGCACCGCTTTGCTGATGGCCGAGGGCGTGGTGCCCGCCTGCTCCGCTGCGGCGCTGAAATTCAGCATCTCCGCCGCCTTGCAGAACAGGACGATGGTGTTGAGCTTATGAGCCGCTGTCTCCGGCATGGCGTGTGTTCTGGGTTGTCCATTTGTGCCATGACGGCACAGCTCATTATCCCGCAGGCGCCTTGTGGCGCACGCGGCCGCCACCTAGAGTCGGCGGACACAAAGGAGATAGCCCATGCCAGCCACTCGTACCCTTCTTCCGCTGCCCGGTGCGGCCCTCGCGCCACACCGCATCGGCCAGGCCCTGATAGGGCTGCTGTTTCTCGTCTCCGGGCTACTGAAGCTCGGCCGCTTCGAGGCGCTCGCCGGCGTGCTGGCCGGCAAGGGCTTGCCGCTTGCGGCGGCGGTGATGGCGCTGGCGATCGCGCTGGAGGTGGCTGCCGGCGCCGCGCTCGTGCTGAATCTGAAGCCACGCATCGCCGCGGCTGCGCTGGCCCTCTTCGTCATGGCCGCCACGCTTCTGTTCCACTCGTTCTGGGCGGCCGACGCGGCCGCCTACGCGAACCAGCTGAACCACTTCCTCAAGAACCTGGCCATTCTGGGCGCGCTGCTGTCCCTGGCCAGGCCGCCTACCCGCGCCTGAAGACGGCGCCTTTTCCTGCCCCACTGGAGACTTCATCATGCCCCTGATCAACCGCAACCGGCGGCTGGCCTGCACCGCGCTCGTGCTCTCGTCCCTCGCCCTCGGCGCCCGTGCCGACGACGCCAAGCCGCTGGAATGGGTGGTGGGCTATGCGGCGGGCGGCGGCTCCGACGTGCTGGCCCGCACCGTGGCCGAGCCCATGGGACGCGTGCTCGGCCGCCCCATCATTGTCAACAACAAGCCGGGTGCCGCCACCAACATCGCGGCGGATTATGTGGCCCGCTCCAAGGACTACGGCAACGTCCTGTTCACCGCCGACTTCGCCACGCTGGCAGCCAATCCCTTCCTGTTCACCAAGTTGACCTACAACGCCGAGAAGGACTTCGTGCCCGTGGGCCTGCTGGCCCGCTTCCCGCTGGTGCTGGTGGCTGCGCCCAACGTGCCGGTGAACAACTTCAAGGAGTTCCTCGCCTATGCGCAGAAGACGCCCGGCCTCACCTATGCCTCGGCCGGCGCAGGCAGTCCGCACCACCTGGCGGGCGAGTTGCTGCGCGAGCGCACGGGCCTGAAGCTCACGCACGTGCCATACCGCGGCGCCGCGCCCGCAGTGCAGGACCTGGCCGGCGGCCAAGTGCCGTTCGGCATCATGGACACGGCGAGCGTGCAGCAATACCTCGCCAGCGGCAAGGTCAAGGCGTTGGGCGTGGCGAGCCTGCAGCGGCTGAAGACCTTGCCGGAAATCCCCACACTGGCCGAGCAGGGCCTGAAGGGCTTCGAGGCCTTTGCCTGGCAGGGCCTGGCGGTGCCCGCCGCCACGCCGCCCGCAGTGGTCGAGCGCTTGAGCAAGGCGCTGCAGGCCGCGCTCGACGCCACGCCGGTGAAGGCGCGCTTCCAGGCCCTGGGCATCGAGCCCATGCCCGGCACGCCCGCGCAGATGGCAGCTTTCGCGAAAGCGGAGCGCGAGCGCTGGGGCAAACTCATCCGCGACAATGGCATCCGACTGGATTGAGGACGCCATGAACACCCGACCGTACCTGCGCGGCTTCGGCAAT
>DATILF010000383.1:0-7062 GCA_035476755.1 Ramlibacter sp. | reverse complement strand
GCCCTGCATCTCGAGCAGGACATGCTGGCCGGGCTTCAGCGGCTCGGCGGCGGTGGCGCCGCCCGCCATCACGATCCAGCCGGCCTGCAGTGGCTCACCGGCTGCAGCGCTGAGTCTGGCGGCTGCGACCAGGGATCGCAGAGGATTGCCCAGGATTCCCGCCGTGCTGCCGACCTGGCGCGCGGAACCGTTGAGGGACATCACCAGCCCGAGGTTGGAGAAATCCTGCCGGGGCTCGCACCAAGGGCCGATCACGTAGCCCGAGGATGAGGCGTTGTCGGCGACCACATCCCCGAGAGTGAATTTGAAGTTGTCGAAGCGCGAGTCGATGATCTCCAGCGCGGGCGCGATGGCTGCCACGGCTTCCAGTGCCTCCGGCAGGCTCACGTTCGCTGGCAGAGGCTTGGCCAGCATGAACGCAAGCTCCGGTTCGACGCGCGGGTGCACGAAACGGCGCAGCGACACTGGAGCGCCATCCGCTTGCGCCATGGCATCCGTCAGGCGGCCCCAGATCATGTCGCGCACGCCCATCTGGGTCATCTTGGCGCGACTGGTAAAGCCCATCTTCATGCCCGTACGCCGCTCGCCTCTTTCCAGGCGGCGTGCGATGGAGGCAGCCTGCACGGCGTACGCCTGCGCCTCCCCAAGGCCTTCCGCCTCGGCGAACTGGGGGATGGCCTGCGCACGGTGCGCAGCCGTATCCACCCGCTCAGCGAGCGCTGCGATGCGTTCGTGATTCATTCCTGCTTCTCCTCGAAAACGGCGCGCACGGAGCCCAGACCCCCGATCCGCGCTTCGAACACGTCACCCGGGCGCACAGCAACCATCGGGCCCAGCGCACCGGTCAGCACCACGTCACCCGCTTTCAGCGCATGGCCGAGTCCCGCCATTTTGTTGGCCAGCCACAAGGCTGCGTTCAACGGATGGCCCAGGCACGCGGCGCCGGCCCCCAGCGAGACCTGCTCGCCGGCCCGCTCCATCACCATGCCGGCCAGGCGCATATCGAGGCCTTTCAGGCCCACGGGCGTATTGCCCAACACGAACGCGCTGCTCGAGGCGTTGTCGGCCACGGTATCGACAAAGCGGATGTTCCAGTCGGCAATGCGGCTGCCCACGATCTCGATGGCGGGCAGGGCGAACGCGACAGCCCGCAGTAGTTGTGCCGGCGTGATGCCCGGCTCCGGCAGGTCGTGCTCCATGACCAGCGCGACTTCCGCTTCCACCTTTGGCTGCATCAGCCTCGACCAGCGCACCGGCTCGCCGTCGGTGACGGACATGTCGGCAAACAGCATCCCGTAATCCGGCTGATCCACGCCCAGCTGCTGCTGAACGGATCGCGCGGTCAGGCCGACCTTGCGGCCCACCAGACGCGCACCTGCCTTCAGGCGCCGCTCGGTGTTGTGCTCCTGGATGGCATAAGCATCCTCGCCCGTCAGCCCCGGGAAGCTATCCCGCAGCGGCGCGACGGGCTCGCCCACCTCGGCGGCGTTCCATAGCAGATTCGCAGCTTGCTCGATCTCACGCGCATTCATTGACTCGCTCCATTGAATTTGACACACACGTTCGACAGCTCGGTGTAGAACTCCAGCGAGTGCACGCCGCCTTCCCGACCGATCCCCGAGGATCCGGATCCGCCGAAGGCCGTGCGCAGATCGCGCAGGAACCAGGTGTTGACCCAGACAATCCCCACCTTCAGGGCCGCGGCGAAGCGGTGCGCACGGTCGATGTCACGGGTGTAAATCGATGCCGCCAATCCGTAGGGAGTGTCATTGGCCATGCGCAGCACCTCGGCTTCGCTGTCGAAGGGGATCACGGCGCAGCAAGGCCCGAAGATCTCCTCGCGCGCGACCCGAGACTGGTGCGTCAGACCGGTCCAGACGGTGGGCTCGATCCAGGCGCCGGCCTTCAGCTCGTTTGGCATTTCCGGTACGCCCCCGCCGCAAACGGCCGAGCCCCCCTCCTCTTTCGCAAGCGCGTAGTACCCCAGGACCTTCCGCTGGTGCTCCGCCGAGATCAGCGGGCCGAAATTGGCCGCGGCATCTTGCGGCCGGCCGGGCTTGAGCCGTCGCGCCGCTTCGGCCAGCTTCTGCACGACTGCGTCGAAGATCGGCCGCTGCACGTACACGCGCTCCGTACCCAGGCACACCTGGCCCGTGTTCTCGAAGACGGACCGGGTGAGGCCGGCGATGGTCACGTCGAGGTCCGCATCCTCGAACACCACTGCGGCGTTCTTGCCGCCGAGCTCCATGGAGACCGGCTTGATGCCCGCGGCCGACGCGCGGATGATCGCCGCGCCTGTACGCGTCTCGCCCGTGAATGTGATCGCGTCGATGCCTGGGTGCGTGGTCAGGAACTCGCCCGCGGAGTCAGGCCCGAAGCCGTGGACCACGTTGTACACGCCCTTGGGGACACCGACGTTGTTCATGACCTCACCCAGCAGCGCCGCTGTGGCGGGCGTCTCTTCCGAAGGCTTCACGACCACGGTGTTCCCGCAAGCCAGGGCGGGACCGACCTTCCAGGTCATCAGCAGCAGCGGCAGGTTCCAGGGGCACACGACCGCAATGACGCCCTTGGGGCGCCGCAACGCATAGTTCAGCGCCGGCTTGCCGTCGGGCGCGTGGCCGGTGAAGGTCTCGGTTGGCACATTGCGCACCACGTCAGCGAAGACCCGGAAGTTCGCCGCACCGCGCGGGATGTCCAGGTGCGACGCCAGCGAGCGCGGCTTGCCGGTGTCGGCGACCTCGGCTGCGAGGAAATCCTCGGCCCGGCGGTCGATCTCGGCTGCGACGGCGTACAGCAGGTCGCAACGCTGTGCCAGCTTGAGCGAACCCCAGGGTCCGGCCAGCGCGTCGCGCGCCGCGCGCACCGCGTCGTCCACGTCCTCGCGCGAGGCTTCGCTGACCTTGGCGATCAGGGAGCCGTCGACCGGGTTGATGTCGTCGAACGTGCGGCCACCGCGTCCTGTACGGTACTGGCCTTCGATGAAATTGAGTATCACGGATGTCGTCCTGCTAGAGAAGTTCGGGATCGCCTGCGCAGAGGTAGTCCCACATGCGCTCGAAGATGCCGCCTGCGCTGGTGGCGCGGCGCTCGCGCTCGTTCGCGTCCAGGAGCACGGAGGCTTGTTCCAGGCCTGCGCCCAGCACGGCCAACTCGAGCCGCGCCGCATCTTCGAGGTACCAGGTGAGCGCCACCACCTGGGGCAGGGAGTCGGCGGCCACGACCAGGCCATTGCCTCGCATCACGATGGCGTTGGAATCGCCCATCGTGTCGATCACGGCCGCCGCGAGAGCATCGTCACGAACGAGCTGAGGGTCGTCCCACAGCGCGGCGCCCTCTCCGAAGTAGGCGCCCATCCCATGGCGCGGCTTCGGCGTGCGCCGCGCGGTACCGAGCGCCATGAGCGCCGGCGGCATCGTTCGCGCCACGGCCTGGGCCTGCGGGCGGCGCCGGTAGAGCTGCTGGTGCAGGCGCACCTCACCCAGCACGCCGTCCGGCAGCGGACCATTTACCGGCACGATACGGCCGGACTCTCCCGGAGAAATCAGAGCCATGGGGCGTGCGGCGCACACCAGGAAAGACGTGTCGTCCAGGCGCACACTGCAGTGGCCGTAGGCATGCGCCAGGCTGTGCCGCCCCAACGAACGGGCCGCGATGCGAAGCTCGCGTTCGATGCTCTCGGGTGCCTTCACTGCCTCGCCCCCTCTTGCGCGGATTTGCGGAATTCCGCGATATCCGGCAAGGCGCCCCACATGCAGAAGGACTCGTTGGACTTGGGGAACTGGCGGGGCTGGTACGTGGCCTCGTCCTGCGCCGTGATCAACCGCACGCCGGTCGAGTACTCGAAGATCATGTCGTCCGGGCCGCGGAAGTACAGAAACCGCGCGCCCGACGTGGGGTGCCGGCCGGGCCCGAAGGCGATCTTCACGTTCAACCGCTGTAGCAGGTACCAGGCCCGCATGACGTCGTCCATGCTTTCGACCTGGTGGTTGATGTGCTGCACGCCCGACCGGGTCGTCGGAAACAAAGCCACCTTGTGATGGACCTCGTCGATGCGCAGCAGCGGTGCGTCGCCGATGCGGTCGCTGACCCGCGCGCCCAGCACCTGCGTCCAGAAGCGCTCGTCGCGCGCCGCGTCTGTCGTGCACAGGCCCACATGGCTGAAGCCGGTGATGCCGGCATCGCGCGACGGAAAGTAGCGCCGGCCGCTGTGGTGCGGGCCGACCACGAGGTCGATCTTGTTGCCGGTGGGATCCCGGAAGTGAACGAACGCCTTGACATGACGCTGCTCGCACAGATCAGGGGTTCCGTGCCGCACCTCGAAGCCGGCGTTACTTAGCTCGGCCGCGGCCTGCTCAAGCTCGTCGGCGGTGCGCAGTTCGAAACCGATGGTGTGATCCGATGGGTCTCCTTCGAAGTACACCAGCGTGTGGTCGCGGTCGTCGCTGCGGAAGTAGGTGGCACCCGCTTCCTGCCGTACCTGTTGCAGCCCGAGCACATCGCGTGCGAAGCTGTTGGCCTGTTGGGCGTCGCGTGTGCCCAGCCGCACGTAGCGGATATCCAGGAGATCGATCATGGTGGTCCTCGTCAGTCCAGCTTCAGATTGGCCGCGCGGATGACCCTGCCCCACGATTCCGTTTCGTGCCGGATGAGCTGGCCATACGAGGTCGGGGTGAGCTTTGGAATCTCATAGCCGAAGGTGCGATAACGCTCCACCACCTGGGGGGTCTGAAGGGCTTCCCGGATGTCCGCGGCCATGCGCTCGGCAACCGGTGTGGCGGTAGCGCGATGTGCGAAAAGCCCCGCCCACGCGCTGACTTCGAACCCCTTGAGCGACGCAATCTCCGCCGTTGCCGGTACGTTGGGATAGAGGAGGTCACGCTCGCTGGCGGCGAGCGCCAGAAACTTCAACTTGCCGGCACGCTCGAGCGGTCCGGCACTGGCGGCGCTGCCCAGCGCCCAGTCCACCTCCTTGGTCGCGACCGCGGCATAGAGCTGACCAAAGTCACGGTACGGAATGTGCGTCATGTTGATGCCGCGAAAGGCCTGCAGGCGCAGCCCACCGATGTGCCCGGGGCTGCCCAGGAACCACGAGCCATACGTGATGACGTTCGGGCGGGCCTTCGCCGCGGCGACCAGTTCTTCCACGCTCGCGTACGGGCTGTCGGCGGAGACGGCAACGAAGAACGGCGTGCGCAAGATCATCGCGAGCGGCTGGAAGTCTTTTTCCAGGTCGTAAGGCCGGCGCGCGAACGTGTGTGGGTGTGTCGTGGCGTGGTTGCTGTCGATCAACAGCAGCGTGTGGTCGTCGGCCGGGGCCGTCTTGAACGCAGACGTCGCGATGAACCCATTGCCGCCCGGGCGGTTGTCCACGACAACAGGCTGTCCCCACTTGCGGGCCAGGTGCTCGCCCACGACCCGCATGGCCGCATCGGGGCCGCTGCCGGCCGGAAAGGGCGTGATGACCCGCACCGGCCTGGACAGAAATGCCTGGGCATGCACGGGAAGAGCCGCCAGCGCGGCAGTGCCGCCGAGCCCGGCAATCGCACCCGCCATGATGATGTCACGCCTGATGATCACTGTCGCGTCCTTTGACCTTGAGCTGGGGAATGCCCGTACTCTAGGCCCGCTGCGCAGGCGCGACAAATGAATAGATTGGAATCGTGATATGCAAAAATCGAATCGAAACGGATCAGCCGTCATCGAGTAGGGTGAGAGGTTACCCCCTCAGCCCTCTCACACCACCGTACATGCGGGTCCGCATACGGCGGTTCAAACAGGACGCTGGAGATGCTGATGGATTGCCACCAGCGAGACCAGCCCGAGTTGCGTGAAGTACTTCGGCGGCAGGGCTGCGATCATGTGCTTGGCCCCGGCATTCCACCAAGGGCCACGCCCGTTGACGCTGGATTTCCATGCGCGCTGGGCGTCAAGCCCGTAGGCGCGCATTTTCGCCTCCCGCGTCCACGGGCGCTTCCACTGTCGCCAGACGATGCTGCGCAGCCGCCTCCTCAGCCAGGTGTCAAGCTCCTCGATGGGGCTCCGGCTCTGGGTGAGGCTGAAGTAGTTCATCCAGCCCCGCAGTACCGGGTTCATCGTTTCGATGATCCGGGGCAGTGACCTGCCCCGGCCCTGGCGGCATAGCTCGCGCACGCGCTCTTTCAGCCGCTCAATGCTCTGCTTGGCGATGCGGATTTTGCTGGCTTGCTGTGCCGTGACGCTGTAGCCCAGGAACTTGCGCTCCCAGGGCCTGGCCACGGCACTCTTGGCCTCGTTCACGGTGAGTTTGAGCCGCCTCGCAAGGAAGCTTCTCACCCCCGCCATGATCCGTTGGCCCGCCCGCTGACTGCTCACATACACATTACAGTCATCCGCGTACCGGCAAAACGACAACTTGCGACGCTCCAGTTCCCGGTCCAGATCGCTCAGCAGGATGTTGGACAGCAGCGGCGACAGGGGACCGCCTTGCGGTGTTCCCTGCAACCTTGCCGTTTCCACCCCGTCAGCCATCATTCCGGCTTCCAGAAACCGGCGAATCAGGCGCAGGACTTGTTTGTCTTGCACCTGCCGCGCCACCCGCGCCATCAGCACATCGTGGTTGACACGGTCGAAGAATGTCGTGGTCAAGTTTTTTCGGACACGCCGATCGGGTGGTTGGTTAAATTCTCGGGTTTGCTGAGTGCCTCAGGCGGGCTGCTTCTGATGGACCGCCTCATGCCTGTTCGGCGAGCAGTAGTCCAGCGTCGAATGCAGTCGCACACTGTTGTAGAAGCCGACGATGTAGTCCGTGATATCTCGCTTGGCTTCGTCGTGGTTAGCGTAGTCGCTGTGCCACACGCGCTCCATTTTCAGATTCAGGAAGAACCTCTCCATCACCGCGTTGTCCCAGCAGTTGCCCTTCCTGCTCATGCTGGCAACCAGGCGTAAGCGACCAGCCACGCCATCTTGATTCCCCCGCCGCAGCGGCGACGATAGTGTCCACGTAACTTTTAGGTGGACACGTGTACACAAGCGAAGAGTCAGAAGCGCAATCGGCAGGCAGGACGCGTCGGCGCCACAGCG
>DATILF010000382.1:0-3842 GCA_035476755.1 Ramlibacter sp. | reverse complement strand
AGACATGCACACCCTCAAGACCCTGACCCGACTGATCGCCCCTGCAGCCCTGGCACTGGGCGTGGTGGCCACCGATGCCGCCGCCCAGACCGCGCCCGCCCCGCTGACCTTGCAGGTTTACAACGCCGACGCCGGCAGCTTCCACGTCAATGCGGTGCTCGTGGCCGGCCAGAACGACGCCGTGCTGCTGGACACGGGTTTCACCCGCGCCGATGCCCTGCGCATCGCGGCGATGGTGCTGGACAGCAAGAAGACGCTCAAGACCATCTTCATCAGCCAGGCCGACCCGGACTACTACTTCGGCATCGAGGTGCTCAAGCAGTACTTCCCGGAGGCCAAGGTCGTGACCACCGCCCCCACGCTGAAGAAGATCCAGGCGACGCTGGCCACCAAGCTGCAGGTCTGGGGCCCGCGCATGGGCGCCAATGCGCCCAAGAACGTGCCTTTGCCTGATGTGCTGCCCGGCAACGTGATCGCGCTGGAAGGCCAGACCCTGGAAGTGCGTGGCCTGGACGACAGCCTGCCGCACCGCAGCTATGTCTGGATTCCGTCGCTCAAGGCGATCGCCGGCGGCGTGAACGTGTACGCCGGCCTGCACCTCTGGACGGCCGACGCGCAAAGCGTGCAGGAACGTGCCGACTGGGGCAAGAAGCTGGGCGCCATGGCCGCGCTGCAACCCGCCACGGTGATCCCCGGCCACAGTGCCGTGGGTGCCAAGCAGGACATGTCGCAGATCGCATGGAGCCAGGCTTACCTGGCGCGCTTCGAGCAGGAACTGCCCAAGGCCGCCAACAGTGGCACCCTGATCGGCGCCATGAAGCAGGCCTACCCGGACGCCGGCCTGGGCATCGCCCTGGACATCGGCGCCAAGGTCAACAAGGGCGAGATGAAGTGGTAAACCTTCATTATGTCTACGACCCGCTGTGCGGGTGGTGCTACGGCGCGGCGCCCCTGGTGGCCGCCGCTCGCGAGGTGGTGACGGTGCGCGCGCATGGCGGCGGCATGATGGCGGGGCCAAACCGCCAGCGTGTCACGGCCCAGTTGCGCGCCTATGTCGCCGCCCACGACCAGCGCATCGCCCAAGCGAGCGGGCAAGTCTTCGGTGACGCCTATACCCATGGGCTCTTGCTCGACACGTCGGCCATGCTCGATTCCGAGCCGCCCATTGCCGCGGTACTGGCCGCGGACGCGGCGGGCGGTCTCGGCCTGGACATGCTGACGCGACTGCAGGTGGCGCACTATGTCGGAGGCCGGCGCATTGCCGATCGTGCTGTCCTGATCACGCTGGGGGAAGAACTGGGACTCGACCGGTCGGCCTTCGAGCAAGCCCTGCAACGGACCGAGGGCGAGACGACCCAGCGTCATATCGCCGAGAGCCGGGCACTGCTGGCACGGCTGGGCGGCCATGGCTTTCCGACTTTCGCGCTGGAACGCGGCGGCCGTTTCGAACTGATCGACATCAGCGCGTATCTCGCCCGTCCGCGGCAATGGCAGGCGTGGCTGAAGACGCAGGTGCCGGCGGCGGCCCTGGCCGGCACCGTGGCGGAATTCGGGTGTTCGCCGCAGGGATGCGTGATCCCCGATTGAGATTCGGAGCCTTTCCCACAAACCCCCTCTGAGCATCATCATGAAAAGCAATCTCGACATCGTCAAGGCGCACTATGCCGGGTCCGACCGGGGCGATGTCGCCGCCATGATGGCGGACGTATCGCCCCAGGTGCGCTGGACCGAGATGGCCGGTTTTCCCTGTGCCGGCACCTGGGTCGGCCCGCAGCAGGTCATCGACAACGTCTTCGCCGCGCTGGGCTCAGCCTGGGAGGGCTACAACTTCAAGCTGGAAGGCCTGGTCGATGGCGGCGACCGCATCGTGGGCATCGGCGACTACCGCGGCACCTACCGCGCCACCGGCAAGCCGATGCAGGCGCGCGTGGTGCACGTGTGGCAGCTCGAAGCGGGGAAGATCGTGCGTTTCGAGCAGTTCACCGACACGCTGCTGGTCGCGCGCGCGATGACCTGATCGACCCAAAACGGATCAGCGGTTCACGTCGACCACGGTTCGCCCGCGCACCCGCCCGGCGAGCACGTCGGGCGCGGTGGCCAGAACCTGCGACAGCCCGATTTCCTGCGCCATGCCGGCCAGCCTGCTCGAGGGCACATGCTCGGCGAGCAGGTCCCACGCTTCGCGGCGCTGGGTGTTGCTGCAGAACACGCTGTTGATGCCGTACAGCGTGACACCGCGCAGGATGAACGGCATGACGGTGGCGGGGAAATCCCCGCCCTGGGCGAGGCCACAGGCGGCTACGGCGCCGTAGAAACGTGTCTGCGCACACGCGTTCGCCAGGGTATGGCTTCCCACGGTATCGACGACGCCCGCCCAGCGCTCGTTTTGCAGCGGCTTGCCGGCGGCGACGAACTCATTGCGATCGACCACGCGCGCCGCCCCCAAACCTTGCAGATAGCCGGCCTCTTGCGGCCGGCCGGTCGAGGCCACCGCCCGATAGCCGAGCCCGGCCAGCAGCGCCAGTGCAAAAGAGCCCAGGCCGCCGGCAGCGCCGGTCACCAGCACCTCGCCATCGCCCGGCTTCAGCCCGTGGCGCTGCAAGGCCTGCACCGCGAGCGCCGCCGTGAAGCCTGCCGTGGCCACGATCATCGCGTCGCGCAGCGAATAGGCCGCGGGCAAAGGCAAGAGCCAATCCGAATTCAGCCGTGCCTTCTGCGCCAAGCCGCCCCAATGCGTTTCACCCAGACCCCAGCCGGTCACCACCACCGGAGCGCCCGGCAGCCACTGCGGGTTGTCGCTGCGCTCGACGGTGCCGGCCAGGTCGATGCCCGGCACCATGGGCCAGCTGCGCGCGATGAGCGACGTCCCGGTGACGGCCAGTGCATCCTTGTAGTTCAACGCCGAGTAGGCAACTCGCACGAGCACATCGCCCGCAGGCAATTGAGCCTCTTCGAGCTGGGTCAGGGTGGCGACGACGGCCTTCTCGGGCCGGGTCAGCAAGATGGCATTGAACATGTGGGACCTCGATGGAAAGTTACGCCGCAGGCGGGCTCTCATTCTGGCTTGATTTTCCATCGGGGGCAGCGAAGCGTGGGGGCCTGGTTGGGCGGTTCGTCGAACGTTCAGGCCTCCATCCATTCGAGGAGCGCTCGCGAGACGGCGTCGGGCTGCTCCATCGACGTCATGTGGCCGCTGTTCTCGATCACAACCAGCCGCGACCACTGGGATAGAAGTTTGTGCATCCCCTCGTGGCGCGCAAGCGGCGACCAGTTGTCCTCTCGGCCGCATGCGATCAGTGTCGGGCAGCGCAGGCCGGCCAGTACGCTACGGGCATCCGGGCGGGCCAGCAGTGCCTGGATCTGCGCCTCGAAGACAGCGTGCGGCTTTCGCTCGATCATCGCGAGGATCTCGTCGAACACCGGCGAGTCGAGCCGCGACGGATGCACCATGCCGCGCGCCCACTCGGCGCCCATTGCCCGCATGCCTCGTTCGCGGGCCATCCGCAGGAGCTCCATGCGGCGAGCGCGTTCATGGACACCCGCGTCGCTCTCGGGCAACGGATCCACTCCCGTGTCGAATAGCGCGAGTCGTTGGATGCGGTGCGGCGCCTGGCGCGCCATCTCGAGAGCGACGCGGCCGCCCATCGAATGCCCGGCGATGCACAGCAACTCCGACGGTGCTTCGGCAAGGGTGCTGCGCGCCATTTCGGCAAGCGACGACTGCTCGCCCCAGGACGGAACGATGACGTCGGCGACGCCCTCGAACGCACGGCGCTGCGCGGCCCAGACCGTCTCATCACAAAGCAGGCCCGGCAGCAGCAACAGGCAAGGCCGGCTCGCCG
>DATILF010000381.1:0-7907 GCA_035476755.1 Ramlibacter sp. | reverse complement strand
ATAGACCGAGATGCCGTCCAGCACCGAGTCGGGCCGGGCCAGGTACACGAATTCGAAGATGCAGGGATAAAGCTTGGGCGAATCGGCGCACTGCTGGGAATGCACCTTGCCTTGCAGGTCGATGAACACGGCCTCGCCGGGTGCCACATGGCGCTCGAACACGTGGCCCGTGCCCTCCAAGGACACGGTTTCACTCGCCACCATCACGGTGCCGTCGGCGCTGCGGCCCATGGACAACGGGCGGATGCCGAACGGGTCGCGGAAGGCCAGCACGCCGTGGCCGGCAATCAATGCGATGACGGCGTACGAGCCACGCACGCGGCGGTGCACATTGCGCACGGCGGTGAACACGTCGTCGGGCTGCAGCGGCACGCCGCGAGTGGACTTCTCCAGCTCGTGCGCGAACACGTTGAGCAGCACCTCGGAATCGCTCTCGGTGTTGATGTGCCGGTGGTCGGTGGAGAACAGCTCGTCCTTGAGCGCCTGCGCGTTCGTCAGGTTGCCGTTGTGCACCAGCACGATGCCGAACGGCGCGTTGACGTAGAACGGCTGCGCCTCTTCCTCGCTGTAGGCGTTGCCGGCCGTCGGATAGCGCACCTGGCCCAGGCCCGTGGTGCCCGGCAGGGCGCGCATGTTGCGAGTGCGGAACACGTCGCGCACCATGCCCTTGGCCTTGTGCATGAAGAACTTGCGTTCCTGCTGGGTGACGATGCCGGCTGCGTCCTGGCCGCGGTGCTGCAGCAGCAGCAAGGCGTCATAGATCAGCTGGTTGACTGGAGCGTTGCTGACAACGCCGACGATTCCACACATGGTACTACCCCGGAAGGTACTGCCCGAAGCGATCGGGCAACACCGGTTTCAAACCCTTCAACGCCGCCAGGGACACGCCCGCGCCCTGCGACTCGGTCCACCAGTCGGCGCGCTTCAGGGGTGACAGGCTGACCACCACCGCGAACGCCAGGAGCAGGACCACGCCCCGAAAAACACCGAACAGCGCGCCCAGCGTGCGGTCGATGGGCCGCAGCCCCACCGCCTGCACCAGCTTCTTGGTCAGCCAGGCCACCAGGCCGCCGGCAAACACCACGCCAATGAACACCACCACGAAAGCCGCCGCATAGCGGACCGATTCGCCCGCACCGCCCATCGGCAGCCGCCCCGCCACATCCGGCGCCAGCCACTGGGCGACGATGAAGGCCGCGATCCAGCTGATCACCGACAGCACTTCGTACACCAGGCCGCGCCAGGCGCCCAGCAGGAGCGAAGCGGCCAGCACGGCCAGGAAGACCCAATCCAGCGTCGTCATCGGCTCGCTCACCTACAAGGTGAGGATGCTGGCCGGTAAATCCAGCCCTTTGACTTTGTCCGCGGCCTTGTCGGCTTCGGCGCGGCTGCCGAAGGGGCCCACACGCACGCGGATGCGCTTGCCGTCCTTGGTCTCGGCTACGTTCGTATAGGTCTTCAGGCCGGCCCGTTCCAGCTTCAGGCGGGCCTCGCGCGCCTTGGCGGCATCGGAAAAGGCGCCGATCTGAACGACGAAACGGCCTTCCGCCGCCTCACCGGTGGTCACCGGCTTGCCTTCCAGCAGGGCACGCGCCTTGGCGCCGTCATCCGGCTTGGCGTCCGCTTTGGCCGCCACCTTGGGTTCGGGCTTTGGTTCGGGTTTGGGCTCTGGCCTGGCTTCGGCCTTCACGTCGGGCTTGGGCTCGGGTTTGGCTTCAGCCTTGGGGACGGGTTCGGCCTTCACCACGGCCGCGGGCGGCGCGGCGGGCGTCACCGTGCCGGATGCAGCCGCCTGCGCCACCGGCCGGGCCGGCGCGGCCAGCGGCTTGACCTTGTTGCGGTCGGGAATCTCGATGGGGATGTCCACGGCAATGGGCCGCGGCTGGGTGTCGAACAAGAGCGGGAAGCCCACGACGCCGAGCAGCACCAGCACGCCGGCGCCGATCAGGCGGTGCCTGGCGCGCTTGCGCATCACCTCGACGCTCTCGGGCTGGCGGTGGGCGGCGGCCGACTCATCGCCACCTTTGCGCAGTTTGAAAAAGGCCATGGAAACCTGTCGCCTGGGTCGGGGATCAGCCCAAATGTTTGGCCTGAAGGCGGGGCAATCCGTCCTTCAGAACGCCCCCCACCGTGTAGAACGATCCGAAGACGATGATTCTATCAGCGGGGTCCGCGGCGGCGACCGCGGCCTGAAGCGCCGCCATGGGGTCGGCGTGGGTGCTCGCGCTCACGTCCTTGCGCGTCTCCTGGGCCTGCCACTTCGCCAGCAGGCCCACGGCCGAATCGGCGCGGGCGATGGGCAGGTCGGTGAAATACCACCGGTCCACCAGCGGGCCGATCTTCTTGAGCATGGGCGCCAGGTCCTTGTCGGCCATGGCGCCGAACACGGCATGGGTGGTCGGAAAAAAGCCCATGGCGTCGAGGTTGGCCGCCAGCGCCGCGACCGAATGCGGGTTGTGCGCCACGTCCAGCACCAGCGCCGGCTGGCCGGGCACGATCTGGAAGCGCCCCGGCAGTTCCACCATCGCCAGGCCGTTGCGCACCGCCTGCGCGGTGACCGGCAACCGCCCCCGAACGGCCTCCAGCGCGGCCAGCACGCCCGAGGCATTGATGAGCTGGTTGGCCCCGCGCAGCGCCGGATAGGCCAGGCCGGCGTAGCGCCGGCCCCGCCCCGCCCAGGCCCATTGCTGCTTGTCGCCCGAGAAGTTGAAGTCGCGGCCCAGCGTCCACAGGTCGGCGCCGATCTCCAGCGCCCGGTCCAGCACGCTTTGCGGCGGCATGGGGTCGCTCACCACCACCGGCCGCCCGGTGCGCATGATGCCGGCCTTCTCGCGGCCGATGCTTTCCCGGTCGGGGCCGAGGTAGTCCATGTGGTCCAGGTCGATGCTGGTGATGACGGCGCAGTCCGCGTCGATGATGTTCACGGCATCCAGCCGGCCGCCCAGCCCCACCTCCAGGATGGCCACATCCAGCCCGGAGGCCGCCAGCAGGCTCAGGATGGCCAGCGTGGTGAATTCGAAATAGGTGAGCGTGGCGCCTGCGCGAGCCGCTTCCACCCGCTCGAAATGCGGCACCAGCATGGACGGCTGCACGATCTCGCCGTGGATGCGGCAGCGCTCCTCGAAGTGCACCAGGTGCGGCGAGGTGTAGACACCGGGCCGATAGCCGGCCTGCAGGGTGATCGCCTCCAGCATGGCGCAGGTCGAGCCCTTGCCGTTGGTGCCCGCCACGGTGATCACGGGGCAGTCGAAGCGCAGTTCCATGCGCGCGGCCACGGCCTGCACGCGCTCCAGGCCCAGTTCGATCGTCTTCGGGTGCAGGCTTTCGCAGTGCGCCAGCCAGTCTTGCAAGGTTTCCATGGGCTGCATTGTCCCCGCACTATGATTTCGGCATGACAACGAGCATCGTCCTGTACGGCATTCCCAACTGCGACACCGTCAAGAAGGCCCGCGCCTGGCTGGGTGAACATGGCGTGGGCTACACCTTTCACGACTTCAAGAAGCAGGGCGTGCCCGCCGACCGGCTGGACGGATGGATTCGCGAACTCGGCTGGGAAAAGCTGGTGAACCGGCAGGGCACGACCTGGCGCAAGCTCGATGCGGATGTGCAGGCCGGCGTCACCGATGCCGCCACCGCCAAGGCCCTGATGCTGGCGCAGGCCAGCGTGATCAAGCGCCCGGTGGTCGAGTGGCGTGGCTCGCGCACCACGGTCGGGTTCGACGCCGCGGCGTGGTCATTGCTACAAAGCGCCTAGAAACGGCACTTTTCCCGCTGGATTTACCACCGGTTTACCCAACGGCCGGGGCGAAGGCCTGGCTATTGCCTAAAATTTCATCATTCGGATCAACCTGGGAGTCACCGGTGAAACAGATTGCATGGGTTTGCGCGATGGGCATCCTGTCGGCATGCGCCACGGCGGCCGGCGCGCAGGAAGTGGGGCGTGTCATCTCCAGCACGCCCATGATCCAGCAGGTGGCCGTGCCGCGGCAGGTCTGCAACCAGCAGCCGATGGTGGTGCAACAGCCCAATTCGGGCGCGGGCGCCATCATGGGCGGCATCGCGGGCGGCGCCATGGGCAATGCCATCGGCGGGGGCAGCGGCCGGGCGGCCGCCACCATGATCGGCCTGGTCGGCGGCGCCCTGCTGGGCAACAACATCGAGGGGTCGGGCCAGCAGGTGCAGAACGTGCAGCAATGCAGCACCCAGACCTTCTACGAGAGCCGCACCAGCGGCTACCAGGTGGTGTACGAATACGCAGGCCGTGAATACACGGTGCAAATGCCGTACGACCCGGGCGCGACCCTCCCTGTGCAGGTCACACCGATGGGCGCCAACATGGCGCCACCGGTGCCGCGGGCGACGGCGCCAGGCAACTATCCCGGCCAGCCCAACCTCAGCGGCACGCCCATCGGCGTGATCGTCGGCCCGCCGATGGGCCAGCCCATGGTGGCCCCGCAGGCGGTGTACGCGGAACCCTACCCGTACTACACACGCCCCTGGTACCCGCCCATCGGCATCTCGCTGGGCCTGGGTTACACCTACCACCGGCACCGCCACTAGGCGCGTGGGCGGTAGGCTGGGCTAAGCGAAGCGCACCCCAGCTTGGGCCTTGACGCAGCTGGGGTGCGCTTCGCTTACCGCCAGCCTACAGGAACCGGGCGGGGCCAGAAGGCGATCCGGCCCACGGGCGCGGGCCTGCGCGGCGGATTCAGTAAAATTGGCGGCTTTTCCCACCCCGGCGGCACTTTTGCCGCCGCAACGCCCTTCCCCCATGACCACCCAACAAATCGACGGCGTCAGCGTCACCACCCAGGCCAATGTGTATTTCGACGGCAAATGCGTGAGCCACACGGTCACGCTGGCGGACGGCACACGCAAGTCCGTGGGCGTGGTGCTGCCGGCGCAACTCACCTTCAACACCGGCGCCCCCGAGATCATGGAATGCGTGGCCGGCGCCTGCGAGTACAAGCTGGCGGGCAGCGACGACTGGGTGGCCAGCGGCCCCGGCGAGAGATTCAGCGTGCCCGGCAACTCCAGCTTCGACATTCGCGTGGCCCAGGCCTACCACTACATCTGCCACTTCGGCTGAACCGGGCGCACCGCCATGAGCACGATCCTCGAACACCTTCCCGCCGGCCAGAAAGTCGGCATCGCGTTTTCCGGCGGCCTGGACACCAGCGCCGCGCTGCACTGGATGCGCAAGAAGGGCGCGATCCCCTACGCCTACACGGCTAACCTGGGCCAGCCCGACGAGCCGGACTACGACGACATTCCGCGCAAGGCGATGCAGTACGGCGCCGAGAAGGCGCGCCTGGTCGACTGCCGGCTGCAACTCGCGCACGAGGGCATCGCCGCCATGCAGGCCGGCGCGTTCCACATCTCCACGGCCGGCGTCACCTACTTCAACACCACGCCGCTCGGGCGCGCTGTCACCGGCACGATGCTGGTGGCGGCCATGAAGGAAGACGACGTCCACATCTGGGGCGACGGCAGCACCTTCAAGGGCAACGACATCGAGCGTTTCTACCGCTACGGCCTGCTCACCAACCCGAGCCTGAAGATCTACAAGCCCTGGCTCGACCAGGCGTTCATCGACGAACTGGGTGGCCGCGCGGAAATGTCGGCGTTCATGACCGAGGCCGGTTTCGCCTACAAGATGTCCGCCGAAAAGGCGTACTCAACCGACTCCAACATGCTCGGCGCCACGCACGAAGCCAAGGACCTGGAGCAGCTGAACAGCGGCATCAAGATCGTCAATCCGATCATGGGCGTTGCCTTCTGGAAGGACGAGGTCGCGGTGAAGGCCGAGACCGTGACGGTGCGCTTCGAAGAGGGCCAACCGGTCGCGCTGAACGGCCAGACCTTCGCCGGGCCGGTCGAGCTGATCCTGGAAGCCAACCGCATCGGCGGGCGGCATGGCCTGGGCATGAGCGACCAGATCGAGAACCGCATCATCGAGGCCAAGAGCCGCGGCATCTACGAGGCGCCCGGCCTGGCGCTGCTGTTCATCGCCTACGAGCGGCTGGTGACCGGCATCCACAACGAGGACACCATCGAGCAGTACCGCGACAACGGCCGCAAGCTCGGGCGCCTCCTGTACCAGGGCCGCTGGTTCGACCCGCAGGCCATCATGCTGCGCGAGACGGCGCAGCGCTGGGTGGCGCGGGCTGTCACCGGTGAAGTGACACTGGAACTGCGCCGTGGCAACGATTACTCGCTGCTCAACACCGAGTCGCCCAACCTGACTTACGCGCCGGAGCGGCTGTCGATGGAGAAGGTCGAGAACGCCCCCTTCTCGCCGAAGGACCGCATCGGCCAGCTGACCATGCGCAACCTGGACATCGTCGATACGCGCGAGAAGCTCAGCATCTACGCCAAGGCCGGCTTGCTGACGGCAGGCGGCACCAATGGGCTGCCCAGCCTGGGCAACGACGAGAAGAAGTAGGGCTTCAGTTCGCCGGGGGGTACTTCTTGAACCAGGCCGCGAGCGTCGTGCCCATGCGACGCAGCGCATCTTCAGCCGCCGCCGCGTAGGCAGCGTCACTGGTTTCGGCCACTGAACGTGTCGTGCTGCGCGCGGCGCCGCCCGCGTTGGCCAGCCCTGCCGCCTTGCCCAGCACGTCGAAGACGCTCTTGACGCCCACGTTGTCTTCTTGGGCCGTCTTCTGCAAGGTGCCGAACGTCAACGGGCTGGCGATCGGCGCGATGAGGCTGAAGCCGCCCTGGTCCCCGCCCATCGCCATGCCGTTGCGGAACTCGTCGGCGCGCGAGTAGAAGCTTTGCAGCGCGGCGACCGACATCGACAGCTCGGCGCCGGTCTCGGCCGTGCGCGCCATGAGCCCGGACTGGTTGCCGCTGGAGCTCATCTTCGCGAAGTTCACGACCAGCAGCGGCGCGATCACCGCAGCCTTCCACTTGTACGAGTACTCCTCGAGCCGGCGGTAGTTGTTCAGATCGAAAGCCCCGCGGTCACCCCAGCCACTGTCGAAGTGCGTGAACACCAGCGGCATACCCGAGGGCGCGAAGAACGCGGCGGTCTGGCCGTTGTGCGTCTTGGTGTATGGCCGCGCCGCATCGGAAGGCGTCGCGTTCACGCTGGCGAAGAAATCCGTCATCTGGTCCATGGGCACCACCTCGCGCCCGCTGGCGGCCAGCTGGGTGAGCAAGTCGGCATACGCTTTGTCGGCGATGGCCTGGAACGTCTTCGGTTCGACGCCCTTCAACGCCACGTAGAGCGATGATCGCGCGCCGCTGGTGTCGCGTCCGAGTAGATAAGAGCTGCGCACCTGGGCCGATACGCTGTTGTCGGTGATGAAGGCGACGCGGAATGAAGCGACGGCAACCCGCTTGGCCGCGGGCATGACGTCGATGATGTTCTTGCCGAAGGTGCCGCCCATCTGGCCCTTGAAGTAGGCATCGGGATCGACTTCGGCGGCGGCTGCCGGTGATTGCGCGGCCGCGGCCTGCGTGAACGCAGCCAGGGCGGCGGCGAGAATGAAACGATAGGTGGCCATGGCGGCTTGCCTTGATGCTGGGGGAGGTGCGGCAATTCTAGGAATGCCGGAGCGCCCGGGGTACCCCGCAATCCGGGGGGGCAGGGTCAGCCGCCCAGCACTGCCAGCGTGAACTCGGTGATCGGCCCGGCCAGTTGGGGCAGGCCCCTGGCGCCCTGGCGCCGCAGGCGATCGCGCACCAGTTCCTCGATGCCGCCCACCATCGCCAGCAGGCTGCTGTCGGCGACCGGCCGCGCCTTCGGCTCCTCGCGCTCACGCCGGACCAGCAGTGCCCGCCACTGCGCAACCCATTGCTCCAGCACCCAGCCGCGCTGCTGCAACGCCTGGTTGCCCGCGCCCAGGCTCTCGACGGAAAACGTCCAGCTCAATTCCGGCGCGGCCGCCAGCGTGCGC
>DATILF010000380.1:0-1878 GCA_035476755.1 Ramlibacter sp. | reverse complement strand
GACGACAGATCGTACCGGTCGAAATCGGGCAGCGCCATGATGCGCTGGTACTGCACCGGCACCAGCATCGTGTGGGTGGCGCGGTATTTTTCCGCGAGCGACAGGCAGGCGGGCGCATCGAACTTCGGCGGTCCGAACACCGCGCACCCGCCCTTGAACAGCGTCGGAAAAAAGCAGACCAGTGTGGTGTTGGAGCACAGGGACGTGGCGATCAGGGTGACGGTGTCGGCGCTGTAGCCATAGCCGGCCGCCCGCACCACATGCATCCAGCGCATCGCGTGCGATTGCACGATGCCCTTGGGCGTGCCGGTGGTGCCCGACGAATAGATGATGTTGAACGGCCACTCGGGCCGGGTTCGCACGGGCTCGGGCCGCGTGCCGGCCGGCGCCAGCCACGCCTGCAGCGAGGGCGAGCCCGACCCGTCCAGGTGGATGCGCCGCGCCCGCGTCTTGAAGCCAGCTACACCGCCATCGACGAAGAAGTGCCTGGCGCCGCTGTCGGCCACCATGCCGGCGATCTGCTCGGGCAGCGATCCCGCAGGCAGTGGGGCCACCGCCACGCCGGCCCTCAGCGCGCCCAGGAAAACCGCCACGTATTCGAGTGAATTCACGCCGCAGATCGCGATGCGCTGCGTCGGCTTGAGCCCATCGCGCTGCAGCGACGCGGCGACGCTGTCGGCCATGGCGTCGAGCTGGCTCCACGTGACGGAGCGTCCGGCCTGGACCAGGGCAGTCTGCCCAGGGCGGGCCGCGGCGTGCGCTCGCAGCACATCGGCCAATGCCCGGAATGGCGGAGTGTCGGCAGAAGTTGTCATGCCGAAATTATCCCGCCTGGCATGAGCTGCCACTGCCCGGCAGGTACCGCACGCAGTCACGCGCGGCACAGCCGCAGCGCGTCAGGTGGTCCTGGCCACCGCAAGCATCGCCTGACGGCTGGCCAGGAAGTTCAGTGCCAGGCCGCCAATGACCAGGGCGGCCGCCACCAGCTTCCAGGCCGGCAAGGGCTCGGCCAGCACCCAGGCCGAAGCGCTCATGCCGAAGACCGGCACCAGCAGCGCGGACGGCGTGACCGTGGCGGCCGGATGGCGGGCGAGCAGCCAGTTCCACACGCCGAAGCCGAACAGGGTGTTGCCCACCGCCTGCCACAGCACCGCCGCCCATCCGCCCAGGCTGGCGTGCTGCAGCGACTGAACCATGGCCGGCCAGCCGTGGAAGTACAAGGCCAGCACCAGCAGCGGTGGAATGGAGAACGGGCTGCTCCACACGATGAACGCCAGCGCATTCACCTTGCCCGCGCGCCGCGCCACCAGGTTGGCGAAGGCCCAGCAAGCCGCCGCCGCGAGCAGCAGCGCCAGCCCCAGCGGCGTGATCGACGCGTCGCCCGCGCTGACGCTTTGCCATCCGATCAAACCGATGCCGCCCACGGCCAGCGCCATTGCCAGCACCTGCGGGCCGCGCACGCGCTCGCCCTGCAGCGCCATCGACAGGGCGATGGTGAAGAACACCTGCGACTGCATGATCAGCGAGGCCAGCCCCGGCGTCACGTCGGCGCGCATGGCCAGGAACAGCAGCCCGAACTGCCCTGCCCCCAGCAGCACGCCGAACATCGCCAGCCTGGCCCAGGCCACCGCCGGCCGCGGGATGAAGAAGATCCAGGGAACGATGGACAGCCCGAAGCGCAGGGCCGCGAACAGAAACGGCTCGAACTCGGCCAAGCCCCATTTGATGACCACGAAGTTGGTGCCCCAGACAAACACCACGGCCAGGGCCAGCATCAGATGAGAAAACGGCATGCGCCCATCGTCTCACGGCGCGTCGGCCGGGTTGATGAAAAACGAGGGCGGCACTGATGCCGCGGGAGAATGAATCCGGCAGGCA
>DATILF010000379.1:0-5222 GCA_035476755.1 Ramlibacter sp. | reverse complement strand
GCCGCGCCGGGCAATCGCTGCCGGCTTTTCCAGCGTGATGTCCTGCCCGTCATAGACGATGCGCCCGCGCGTGGGCACGAGGAACTTGGTGAGCAGGTTGAAGCAGGTGCTCTTGCCCGCGCCATTGGGTCCGATCAAGGCGTGGATATGCCCGCGCCGGACCTTGAGGTTGACGTCGGCAACGGCGGTGAAGCCCTTGAACTCCTTGGTCAAACCCTCTGTCTCCAAAATGTAGTTTTTGTTATCCATGCAATACCTTAAATACCCGACATTCCCGAAACGAACCGGTCGCGCACGATCTGCGCAAACGTCTTGGCCGCCAGCGTCCGGAACTTGTGGCGCGACCAGAGCAGCGCCGATGTGCGCATGGGCACCGGGTCGACCAGGGGCAACACGCACAGCTCCGGCAGCTTTCCGACGCTGCTCTCGGGCAGGATGGCCGCCAGGCCGGAGGTGGCCGCCAGGCCCCGCATCAAGTCGATGGTGTTGGTTTCGCAGGCCACGTTCGGTCGGACCCCCGCCTGCGCCAGGTAGTCTTCGATCAGCTGCCGCGTGGAATAGTCACGCCTGAGCAGGACCAGGGGAACGCCTGCGAGTTCGGCCATGCGCACGCTCGGCTGGCTGGCCAGCGGATGGTCACGCCGGGCGACCAGCAGCAGGCGCTCCTCGAGAATCGGCTCCAGCTCGGTGTCTTCGAGCGCCGAGGGCGCGAAAGCGATGCCCAGGTCCAGCACACCGTCGGCAAGGTGCCGCTCGATCTGGCTGGCGGTCATCTCCTGCACGTCCAGGTGCACCGCCGGATACCGGGCGAGGAATTCCGTGATGATGGGCGGCATCAGCCGGTGCACGAAGGACTGGGTCACCCCGATGCTCAACTGCCCGCGCTGCAGCCCCTCGAGCTCCGCCAGGGCATTGCAGCCCGCCTCGATCTCGTCGATGCTGCGTTGGGCGTAGGCGCGAAAGGTCTCCCCGGCCTGTGTCAGCCGCACACTCTTTCCCAGGCGGTCGAACAGCGGAATACCCAGCTGCGCTTCCAGCTCGGCGAGCTGGTGCGACAGCGTGGGCTGCGTGACGAACAGCTTCTCGGCGGCCTTGGAGAAATGCAGCGACTGAGCCACCGCCAGGAAGTACTGCAGCTGGCGGTATTTGATGCCGGGGCGCAGCCGCATCCGGAAAACATCTCCGGAAGCAGCCGCCGAACCCGGCGTGGGTGCGGAGGTCACGGGCTGGCCAGCTCCACGAATTCGCGCGGCGGCTCGCTGCCCCACTGGGAGTTGAAGCCAATGTCGATCGGGACGTTGGTGAACTCGTGCCCGGCATTCAGCAGGTCACCGTCGGTCCAGTGCTCGTGCCCCCGGCCCCAGGGGTCGCCCCAGTAGTCGAAGATCTGGCTGCCCAGGTAGTGGCGGCCGACGCCCCAGTAGTGCTTGTAGCGCTCCCGGGATTTCAGGTACTCATGCCCCAGCATCACGTCATCGAAGTCCTGCACCTCGAACGAAATGTGGTTCATGCCCGTCGCCTGGCCGGTGCCGCGCGACAGCATGAAGACATGGTGGTCCACGAACGTGTCGCCACGGTCCAGGCGGTTGAACGAGGCGAAGGTGTGGTCGGGGCTCTCCAGCCAGACGTTGTCCGACGGGACCAGGCCCAGCGTCTCCTGGTACCAGCGCAGGGTCTTCTCGTACGCCTGGGCCACCATCACCGCATGGCCGATGCGCTTGACCCGCGCCGGCTGCGGGGACATGCGCATCAGTGTGCCCGTGCGTTGTACCGGCCCACTGCCCAGGTTCAGCAACCGCGGCGGCACGGCGATGGGCGCCGCAGTCGCGATGCCGTGAACGATCTCGATCTGGTAGCCATTGGGGTCGGCCAACCGCACGCGCCTGCCGCCGCCGGGCTCGTCGATCGTCTCCACGCCGGTGGCGCCCGGCAGCTTGGCGAACGCCGCCAGTGCGTCCGCCGAAGCCACCTCGAAGGCCAGGCCGACCACTTTGGGCGCCCCGAGTTCGGTCACATGGATATGGTGCGCCGGCCCGGTGCCGCGCATGTAGAGCGCCGTCGCCGTGCGTTCGACCTTGACCATGCCGAAGTCGGTGAGGAACTGCTCGGCGATGTCGAGATCGGGGGATTTCAGGCGGACGTGACTGAGATCGCTAACTTTGAGTTGGGTCATGGTGGTCAGGCAAGTTTGAGCAGTGCGCGGGCGTTGCCGCTGTAGATGCGCTCCCGCTCAGCGGGTGCAATCTCCAGCGCCTCGACGGCGGCGATAGTGCTGCCCACCAGCTGCCGCCCGCCGCGGGCATCGAAGGGGGCGTCGGTGGCGAACAGCACGTGGTCGGTGCCGAAGAAGGCATGGCTGCAGCGCGCCGCCGCGGCCGAGCCGTTCAGCGCCGTGTCGGCGTAGAGCATGCGGTAGTACTCGATCGGCTGCTTCTTCAGCCCCGCCTTCTCGGCGGCAGGGTTGCGATCGGGCTCGCCATCGAAGATCTGGCTGAAGCCCAGCGCGATCTTCTCGGCATAGAACGGGACCATGCCGCCGCCGTGGTGCGTGATGATCTTGAGCGTGGGCAGCTTGTCGTAGATGCCGGCGAAGATGAGGCGGGTCACCGCCGCGCTGGTCTCGTAGGGCCAGCCGAAGGTGAACCAGATTTCGTTCTCGGACGCGGTCTCCGTGGGGTAGTCCGCATGGTTGGGCCCGCGCATCGGATGGATCCACACCGGCAGGTCCAGCGCCGCCATCTTCTCGAACAGGCCGTAGAACTGCGGCGCCGACAACGGCGTGCCCAGTACATTGGAGAAGATCTGCACGCCGCAGGCGCCCAGCTCGCGCACGCAGCGCTCGGCCTCGCGCACCGCGGCGTCCGGATTGTTCATCGGCAGCGATGCGATGAAACCGGGAAAGCGCTGCGGATGACGCTGGCACAGCGCGGCCAGGGCGTTGTTGCAGACCTGCGCGAACTTGGGTGTCAGCGCGGGCGGCCCCAGCATTTCGATGGGCGGGTTGGAGAGCGACAGGATCTGCCGGTAGTCGCCGAACTCGTCCATCAGCTTGAAGTGGCGATCCAGGTCCCACAGCTCCGGCAGGCCCTTGAACGCGTTCAGCGCCATGTTGTTCGGGGCGATGCGCTTGAGCTCCTCGTAGATGCCGTCGGGCAGGATGTGGTTGAAGATGTCTATCTTTGTCATGGGCTTATTTCTTGACCAGGGCGCAGCGGCTCTCGGCCAGCGAGGGGAAGGCCTCCGATCCGGGCACGACCCGCTGCACCGTGTAGTAGTCCCAGGGCGTGCTCGACGCCTTGGGCTCCTTGACCTGCATGAAGTACATGTCGTGCACCATGCGGCCATCGGCACGCACCGTCCCCTGCTTGGCGAAGAAGTCGTTCACCGGCAGCTCGCGCATCTTCTTCATCACCGCCGCCGTGTCGTCGCTCCCGGCCGCCGCGATCGACTTCAGGTAGTGGGTGACGGCGGAATAGACGCCGGCCTGGTTCATGGTGGGCATCTTCTTCATCTTCTCGAAGTAGCGCCGCGACCAGGTGCGGGTCTCGTCGTTGAGGTTCCAGTAGAAACCCTCCGTCAGGTACAGGCCCTTGGCGGTCTGCAGGCCCAGGCTGTGCACGTCGGTGATCAGCAGCAGCGGCGCCGCCAGCGTCTGCTTCACGCCGAAGTCCTCGGCCGCCTTGATGGCATTGCGGGTGTCGCCGCTGGCGTTGGCCAGGCCGATCACCTTGGCGCCGGACTGCTGCGCCTGCACGATGTACGAGGAGAAGTCGCTGGACAGGAATGGGTGTTTGATGGCGCCCAGCACCTTGCCACCGGCCGCCGTCACCACCGTGGAGGCGCTGCGCTCCAGGCTGTGGCCGAACACGTAATCAGCCGTCAGGAAGTACCAGGTGTCCAGGCCCTTCTTGACCAGCTCGCGCGCCAGCACGCGCGACAGCACGTCGGTGTCGAACACCCACTGCACCGTGACGTCGTTGCAGTCCTCATTGGTCACGCGGGTGTTGCCGGTGCCGGCCAGGGTCACGATCTTGTTTTTCTGCTTTGCGATCTGCATCACCGGCAGCCCGTGCACCACGACGTCGGTGATCATGTCGACCTTGCCGGTGTCGAACCACTCGCGGGCTTTGGCGGACGCGATGTCGGCCTTGTTCTGGTGATCGGCGGCGACCACCTCGACGGGCGCGCCGAGCACCTTGCCGCCAAAGTCCTTGACGGCGAGTTCCGCGGCGTAGACGGAGCCCGGCCCCGCCAGGTCCGCATTGACCCCCGACAGGTCGGTGAGCACGCCGATGCGAACAACGTTGCCGGAGACATTGGATTGGGCCAGGGCGGCGCCCGGGCCCCAGCAGGCAGCCAGGGCTGCCAGCGCGCATGCCGCAAGGCGGCGGGGACGATCTAGTTGCACGTGGGGCTCCCGGTCCGGCTTACTTCAACGCTTCCAGGCCGACCTTGCCGACGATGCCGTCCTGCACGCCGGTGCCGCCGGACACGCCGATGGCGCCGACCAGCTTGCCGTCGACCACGATGGGCAAGCCACCCTCGACCGGAACCACGCCGGGCAGGCCCAGCATCCGGTTGCCGGCGCCGCCCGCGGCGATGGCGTCCTCGAACGCCTTGGTCGGGCGCTTGAAGATCGCGGCCGCCTTCGCCTTGGCCGGGGCGATGGCCACGCCCCCGGAGATCGCGATGTCATGTTTTTCCAGGTAAACCAGCGAGCCGGCCGGATCGGTGATGGCCACGACCATGGGCACGCCGATGCGGTCCGCCTCGGCCATGGCCGCCGCGGTGATCTTCTTGGCGCTGGCCAGCGAGATGGGGGCGCCGTACCCTACCGGCAGCATGGCCGCGGCGGGGTTGGGCTGGGCGGTGGCCTGGGCCTGGGCGAGGCTGCTGGCCATGAGGGCGGCCAGGGCAATGACGGGCAGATGGAAAGAGGTACGCATGGTGTTGTCTCCGTAGTTGATGTTGTGGTTGCACAAGGCGTCTTCAGCCCACCGGCGCGACGACGCGGTTGCGTTGCCGGCCGAGGCCATGGACTTCGGTCTCGACGATGTCCCCCGGTTGGAGGAACACGCCGTTGCTCTGCCCGACGCCGGCCAGCGTGCCGGTGGCGAAGATGTCGCCGGGAAGAAGGGTCATGCGGCGCGAGGCGTACTCGATCTGCTCCTCGGGGGAATAGATCATGTCGCCCGCCAGGCCATCCTGCTTGATCTCGCCGT
>DATILF010000378.1:0-2797 GCA_035476755.1 Ramlibacter sp. | reverse complement strand
CTTGGCAGGGACAAAGCCGCTGAGAACATTGACCAGGGTTGTCTTGCCGGCGCCGTTGGGACCGATCAACCCGCACACCGGTGCGTCGAACACGGCGTCCAACCCGTCGATGACGGTGACGGCGCCGAATGCGACGGTCAGGCCGCGAATATTGATCATGGTGCCCTCCTTGCGGCACGCAGGCGGGCCATCGCCGCCATCCACTGGCCGGCCAATCCGCGCGGTGCCGTGATGAGGGCATGCAGAAGCGCCGCGCCGAAGAAGATCATGGCCAGGTAGCCGTTCACACCGAGGTCGACCAGCAGCGACGGCACGGCCCGCAAGAGCAGCCCGGCCACCAGCGCGCCGGCCCAGTGATAGGCGCCGCCAATCAGCGTGAGCGCAAAGAGCATCACCGACTCGCTGGCCGCGAACGCGCGGCCGTCCAGCTGGCCCACCGCGCCTGCCAGCAGCGCGCCGGCCACACCAGCGCAGACACCCGCCAGACCGAAAGCCCACGTTTGGTAAAGCAGCACATTGACGCCCGCACCCTCGGCCGCCGCCTCACCCCGGCGGATCAGCGCCCACGATCGGCCGGCGCGCGTGCGGCGGTGCAGTTCGATGACGGCGAGCATCGCCGCCAACCAGGCTGCTACGTAGGCCAGATAGGCACCGTCGCCCTGCGCCATCGCAGGCCGGGGCATCACCAACCTTTCGCTGCCGGTGATGCGCCCGAGCCAGCCCGGGCCGCCGTCGGGAAAGCCCGTTGCGCTGACCACCACCTGGAAACCGCCGGCCAGCATCAAGGTCACCAGGGCGAGGTACAAGCCCTTCAAGCGCAGAGCCGGCAGCCCGGCCAGCATCCCGAGGATACCGGCGGACAGCCCGCCTGCCAGCACGCAGGCTTCGAAGGGCCACTGCAGCCCATGGCCGACACGCAGGGCGACCCAGCCCCCCGCCCCCAGCAGGGCGTACTGGCACAGGCTCACCAGGCCCAGCTGCCCGTAGAGCAAGGCAACGCCTGCCGCGGCGATGGCCAGCGCCAGGGATGAGGTCAGCGTCTTGATCCAGTAGGCATTCGCGATCCAGGGCAGCAGCGCGCCGAGGACGAGGACGAGAAGCACCATGCGTGCAAGATTGAGGCGGGCGGATCGCCGCTCGCGCCGGACGGAATCGGGGATCATGCTTTGCGGGATGCGTCACGCCACAACACGATGGCAGCGAGCGCAATGAGAAAAGGGGTGGCTGCGCGGAACGGCGAGAACCCGGGCAGCAGTACGGCGACGGCCTCCAGGATCCCGATGGCCAGGCCCGCGGCAACGGTCGCGGGTAAGGAAGAGAGGCGGCCGATGATGGCGGCGGCGAACGCAGGGATCACGAGAAAGGTCAGCACCGTGGCTTGCAGCCGCACGATGTTGGCCAGCAGCAGCCCGCACACGCCGGCGAATGCGCCGGAGATCACCCAGGCCGCAGTATCGACCTGGAGCACGCGGATGCCGAGGATGGCGCTCAGACCGCGCTGGTCGGCCAACGCTCGCATCGCGAGGCCAATGCGCGTGCGCGCAAGCAGCAGGCCTACGGCGGCCATCATCGAGACGGCCAGCGCCAGGCCGACCACACGCGTGTAGGTCAGGCGCACTTCGGCCAGCTCGATCGCCTGGCTGTCCGTCGGGAGCACCAGCCTGCGCGGCTGCTCGCCCCAGAACCATTCGGTGAAACCGAGCAGCACGAGGGCCAGGCCCAGCGTGCCGATCGAGCGCACCGTCGGGTCGCTTTCCGCCAGACGGGGCGCCAGCAGGCGCCCGTAGGCGAAAGAGATTGCCACGGCGGTGGAGACCGCGGCGAGCGCGGCCAGCACCAGCGGCCACTCGCGATCCAGCGCCGACCACGCCACATAGGCGGCGATTGCGCCGAGCGCGCCGAACGCGAAGTTCAGCACACCCGACGAACGGTACAGGACCACCAGGCCCACGCCGGACAACGCATACACCGCACCCACGCCAAGGCCGGAGACCAGGAAGGGCAACAGTTCAGACATGTCGGCTCCGTATGAACCTTAAAGGCCCAGTTGCTTTTCCTGCGCGCGCAGGTCGGCCAGTTCAGGGTCCGCGGCCATCAGGCAGCCGCTGCTCACCTGCTTGAAGCCGTTCCCGCTCACCTGGGCGATGGGGCCGCTGCTGTTGGCGTTGTGGCGTGCACCCGCGCCGACATAGAACGGCCGGCACAGGATGTCGCTCTGGAAGCCCTTCACATTGCGCAGAGCGGCACTGACCGTGGCCCGGTCGATCTTCTTGGGATCGAGCTTGAGCAGGGCTTCGGTCGCGATGCGGGCAGCCAGGTAGCCGGCCTGCGCGAAGGAGTCACGCGGGTCGCTCTTGCCTGCAAAGGCTTCCATGGTCGCCTTCCAGTTCACGTTGTCCTTGCCGGCCGACTCGATGGGCATGAACTCCAGGTGAATGTCGAAGTTGCCATTCCACGCCGGGCCAATCGTCTTGGGCACGTCGAAGTTGTAGGCGGGCGTGCTGCTGACAAAGCGGATCTTCTTGGCCAGACCCTGCTGTTCTGCCGCCGCGAGCATCGGCACCATGATGCCCTTGGGCACGTTCAGGATGATGACGTCCGGCTTTTTCGCCGCGGCCTGCAGCATCGTGGAGGTGGCATCGGGCGATCCGGGATCGATGGCGATCACGTCAACCTCGACGCCGTTGGCCTTGCCCCAGTCCTTGGCACCATCGCAGGCCCAGTTGCCCAGGCTCGGGATGTTCGGGATGACGCAGACCATCCGCTTGGCTTTGTACTGCTGAGCCGCGTACATCGC
>DATILF010000377.1:0-4777 GCA_035476755.1 Ramlibacter sp. | reverse complement strand
CACGGTGGCCGCGCAGTATGGCGGGATGATCGTGTTCGATGAGATCAGCGGCTTCGACGGCAAGATGGACCGCTTCGATTTCAAGATCGTCGGCAAGAAGGAAATGCTGGTGGCGTACAACAGCCTGGGCCACCACAATGCTGGGCTCAGCAACATCGATACGGCAATGCTCAAGGAACACGTCAACCCCGACGTCATGCGCTGGGAGCTGCATCGGGTGTGGGTTGTCGAGGCCACCCGCAAGGCCGGCGCACGCCACATCTACAGCAAGAAGGTGTGGCAGATCGACGAGGACAGTTGGCTCTTCAGTGCTTACCAGTCGTACGACGATGCGGGCAAGCTCTACCGTTCGAACCACTTCCCGATCTACCAGGCGTATGACGTCCAGCAACCGCATGGCCAAAGCCAGGTCGGCTATGACTTCGTGAAGAACGGCTGGTTCATCGGTTCCGTGGCGGTGGGCGAAGGCTGGCGCAAGGTCGATCCGCTGCCGGACAACTACCTGACGCCGGACTCGATGGCCGCCAAGGGCGTGCGTTGACGCTATCCAATCTGACCAGGAACGCGCCGCAAGGCGCGTAAGACACCGTGCGCTTGCTGTTGTTATTGGTTGGGGTCGCGCTGGCGGTCTCGGGGGCCTTTGCCGCGGGCGGCGGCGGGTTCCAGGACCCTCTGGACGCGGCCGCGCCTGCCACGCGCTTCACCGCCGCCACCCACCTGAGCGCCATCGCGCGGGCCGGCAACCGGCTGGTGAGCGTGGGCGTTCGCGGCCTGATCGTGCTGTCCGACGACGAGGGCAAGACCTGGCGGCAGGCGGCGTCGCCGGTGAGTTCCGATCTGGTTGCGGTGCGCTTCGTGACCCCGAGCCGCGGCTGGGCCTGCGGCCACGATGGGGTGATCCTCGCCACCAGCGACGGGGGCGAGCACTGGGTCAAGCAACTGGACGGCCGCATGGCGGCGCAGTTGCTGGCCAGGCATTTCGCCACGCTCGCCGCCGGCGGGGACGCCGAGGCGGCTCGCTTCGTCAAGGAAGTGGCTCGCAACTACGAGAGCGGCCCGGAGATGCCGATGCTCGACCTGTGGTTCGAGAGCGAGCAGGTCGGCTGGGCGGCGGGCCCGTTCGGCACCTTGCTGGGCACCCGTGACGGCGGCAAGAGCTGGGTGTCCTGGATGGAAAAAGTGGACAACCCCAAGATGTTCCACTACAACGCCATCCGCAGCGTGGGTGGCGAGCTGTACCTTGCGTCCGAGCAGGGCCTGCTCTTCAAGCTCGACCGCTCGAAAGAGCGTTTCCTGCCAGTGTCCACGGGCTACAAGGGCAGTTTTTTCGGCGTGATCGGCACGCGCGACTACGTCATCGCCTACGGCTTGCGCGGCACAGCCTACCGGTCGCGTAACGGCGGCGCCAGCTGGGAGCGGCTTTCCACCGGTGTGCCCGGCGGACTGACGGGGGCGAGCCTGCTCGAGGACGGCCGTCTGCTGTTCGTCTCGCAGGACGGCCGCCTCATCGTGAGCCGCAGCCAGGGCGACAGCTTCGAAGCGGTGGCCGTGCCCCGGCCGGGGCTTTTCACGGACGTCGCGCGAGCCGCCGGCGGACGCATTCTTGTCACGGGCCTGGGCGGCGTACAAAGCGCCGCCTTGCCGTAAGCGGTCATTCCATGAAAGAAGAAAACATCACGATGCCGGTGGTGCGCGATGCCACCAGCTTCGATCGCAACAGCGGCATGTGGCTGGAGCGCTTCATCTTCAACAACCGCCTGGCGGTGTTGCTGGTCTCGCTGGTCGTCACCCTGTTCCTGGGCTGGCAGGCTTCCCGGCTGCAGGTGAACGCCAGCTTCGAGAAGATGATTCCGGGCTCGCACCCCTACATCCAGAACTACTTCAAGCACAAGCAGGCGCTGCGCGGCCTGGGCAATTCGGTGCGCATCGTGGTGGAGAGCACCCAGGGCGACATCTTCGACAAGGACTACCTGCTGGCGCTGCAGAAAGTCAACGACACCGTCTACCTCATCCCCGGCGCCGACCGCTCGTTCATGCGGGGCCTGTGGACCAGCAGCCTGCGTTGGACCGAAGTGACCGAGGAGGGCTACCGCGGCGGCTCCGTCATGCCCGATGGCTTCGACGGCTCGCCCGCGGCCATGGACCAGCTCAAGACCAACATCGCCCGCGCGGGCATCGTGGGCAGCTATGTCGCGGACGACTTCCGCTCCACCATGATCGTGGTGCCGCTGCTGGAGACCAACCAGGAGACCCGTCGGCCGCTGGACTACGCCGCCTTCTCCGCCGACCTGGAGCGCAAGGTGCGCGCGCTGGAAAGCCCGACGGTAAAGATCCACATCGTCGGTTTCGCCAAGATCGTGGGCGACCTGATCGATGGCCTGGGCCAGGTGATGTCGTTCTTCGGCCTCTCGGCCCTCATCGCCGCGCTGTTCGTCTTCGCCTTTACCCGCGACATCCGCAGCACCTTGTTGCTGGTGGGCGCCTCCGCGCTGGGCGTGGTCTGGCTGCTTGGCCTGATGCAGCTGCTGGGCTACGTGCTGGATCCGTACTCCATCCTCGTTCCCTTCCTGATCTTCGCCATCGGCCTGTCGCACGGCGCGCAGAAGATGAATGGCGTGATGCAGGACATTGCGCGCGGCACGCACAAGTACGTCGCGGCACGCTACACGTTCCGCCGGCTGTTTTTGGCGGGCCTGACGGCGCTGCTGACCAACGTGGTGGGCTTCGCGGTTCTGATCGTGATCGACATTCCGGTGATCCGCGATCTGGCATTGACCACCAGCCTGGGCGTGTCGGTGCTGATCTTCACCAAGCTGATCCTGATTCCGGTCCTGCTGTCCTATATCGGTGTCAGCGAGAAGGCGGCCGCGCGCTCGGTGCGCGCCGAACAGGAAGGGGGCGGGCGCGACTGGGCCGGCCGGGCCTGGGCGGCCCTGCTGCATTTCACCGGCCGGCGCTGGGCCACGGCGGCGACGGCCATCTCCGTGGTGCTGGGACTGGCGGCGTTCGCCATCAGTTTCCAGCTCAAGACGGGAGATCTCGATCCGGGTGCTCCCGAACTGCGGCCCGATTCGCGCTACAACCGGGACGTCGCCTACGTCAACGCGCACTATGGCCTGTCCAGCGACCAGTTCGTGGTGATGATCGAAACGCCGCCGGAGCACTGCAAGCAGTTCGCCACGCTGGCCGAGGCCGATCGCCTGGGCGCCAGCCTGCGCGAGGTGGAGGGCGTGAAGGCCACGGCGTCGGCCGCCGACATGGTGCGCTTCTTCACGGCCGGGCAATTCGAGGGCAACCCGAAATGGCTGGCCATCCCGCGCAACGCGTCCATGCTCAACACCGCTGTGGACCAGGTGATCGTCGATCGACCCGAACTGGCCGAGCCGCGCTGCGCCGTG
Source organism: Ramlibacter sp. (assembly GCA_035476755.1). Lineage (GTDB taxonomy): Bacteria > Pseudomonadota > Gammaproteobacteria > Burkholderiales > Burkholderiaceae_C > Ramlibacter. The sequence goes on along the minus strand of DATILF010000377.1, from coordinate 1,379 downwards.
ACGCCGCTCATCGCCTATCTGGCCGACCACAAGGCCGACACCCTGGCGCGCGTGGTCGATGCGGTGGAGGCCTTCGGCCGCCAGCACGGCATGCCGGAGCGCCAGTTCCAGCTGGCCGCGGGGTCGGCCGGCGTCGAGGCGGCGACCAACATCGTCGTGCGGGAGGCCAATCGCCGCATGCTGGTGCTGCTGTACGCGGCCGTCGTGGTGCTGTGCTTCATCACCTTCCGCAGCTGGCGGGCCGTGGTGGTGGCCCTGGTGCCGCTGCTGATCACCTCGGCCCTGTGCGAGGCCTTGATGGTGGCTTTGGGCATCGGCGTCAAGGTGGCGACACTGCCGGTGATCGCGCTGGGGGTGGGTGTCGGCGTCGATTACGCGCTCTACTTGCTGAGCATCCAGCTGGCCCTGCAGCGCAAGGGCGTGCCCTTGCGCGAAGCCTATATGCGCTCGCTGCGCTTTACCGGCCGCGTGGTGGCGCTGGTCGGGCTGACCATGGCGGCCGGTGTCGTCACCTGGGCCTGGTCGCCGATCAAGTTCCAGGCCGACATGGGCATCCTGCTGACCTTCATGTTCCTGTGGAACATGATCGGCGCGCTGGTGCTGATCCCGGCGCTGTCGTATTTCCTGCTGCGGGGAGTCGGGTCCGCCCAGGGCGCCGCACCCGGCATGGAAACCCAGGTCGATCCGCGCAGCGTGAAGTCCATCGTGGCGCCTCGCGAGGCCGTCGCCGGGCAGGCATGAACTCGCTGCACGCGCACAGGTCACCGCGGCGCTGACCAGGCCGCGCGCGCCCACGCTGCCATGCGCCAGACCGCCCGCCACCTTCCCCTGCCGTTGCGGGCCGAAGCGCTGACAGCGGCCTGGTTCACCGCGGCGTTGTCGCCCGCCTATCCAGGCACGGTGGTCGAATCGGCGCAGGTGGTCGACGTCCTGACCGGGACCTCCACCAAGATCCGCGTGGCCTTGCAGTGCAATGCGGCTGGACGGGACCATGGGCTGCCGCCCACCGTCATCGTCAAGGGCGGCTTCGAGCCTCACAGCGTCCACCTGGGCTTCATGTATGCGGCCGAGATGCGCTTTTACCGCGACCTGCTGCCACGGATGCCGATGAACGCACCGCGTTGCTGGTTCGCGGCGTCGGACCCCGAGTCGCATCAGTCGGTGGTGGTGATGGAAGACCTTGCGCCGCGCGGCGTGCGCTTTTGCCGCGTGCAACAGGCGCATAGCTACAGCGAGGCTGAGGCATTCCTGGAAGCCATGGCGCGCTGGCACGCTGCCTGGTGGGACCATCCCGCGCTTGCCGCCGACGGTGAACTGGGCTGGGTCGGCCAGACCTTCGACGAGTTCGGCTGGATGTATGCCAACCGCTACCTGCAGCC
>DATILF010000376.1:0-4161 GCA_035476755.1 Ramlibacter sp. | reverse complement strand
GAGCGCGGCCATGAGCGACAACCAGAATTTCGGCTTCGGCAAATTCGTCCCCGGATTCGATTTCCTGCAGAACCTGGCCAAGGGCGCGTCCCAGACGCTGCCCCAGATGCCCAACCTGTCGAACTGGGTGGCGCCGACTCTTAACCTCGAAGAGCTGGAAAAGCGCATCGGCGAGCTCAAGGCCGTGCATTTCTGGCTGGACCAGAACTCCAAGGCGCTGGGCGCCACCATCCAGGCGCTGGAAGTGCAGAAGATGACGCTGGCCACGCTCAAGGGCATGAACTTCAACATGGGCGACGTCGCCAACGCGCTCAAGTTGAAGGCGGCGGACAGCGTCTTCAGCGGCGTGCAGAAGGTCAGCGAGACGGCGGCCGACACGGCCAGCGCGATCTCGGGCGCGGCATCGGGCGCGGCTACGAAGACGAAGGCCGCGCGCAAGAAGACCCCCCAGGCCACGGGCGACGCCCCTTCGACCGGCGTGGTTGATCCGCTGCAATGGTGGGGGGCCCTCACCCAGCAGTTCCAGCAGATCGCCACCACCGCCATGAAGGACGCGGCCACGCAGTCGGCCGTCGATACGGCCAGGAACATGGCCACCGGCGTGGCGAAAGAAGCCTTCAAGACCGCGACAGGCATGGCCAAGGCCGCCACGGGCGGCGGCCGCAAGACGCCCGCCAAGCGGGCCGCCAAAAAGGCCGCGCGCTGATCGGCGAAGCCACGCCGGGGGTTTCCATGAAGCTTTTTCCATTCGGGCATGCCACCCATCCGCAATGGCAGATGGCGGCCGGCCTGGTGCTGGCCCAGCTGCGCGCGCAGATGGCGCTGCACGACTACGCGACCGCACCGACGCTCGGCCTGCTGTACATCACCGACCACTACGCGGCCCAGGCGCAGGACATCCTCGACCATCTCAGTGCCGAACTGCCGGAGATCACCGACTGGTCCGGCACGGTGGGAGTGGGCATCGCCGCATCCAACGTGGAGTATTTCGACGAGCCGGCGCTGGCCGTGATGCTCTGTGAGCTGCCTTCGCACCAGTACCGCGTGTTCTCCGGTGTCGCGCCGCTGGGCGTGGGCGAAGGCATGGGCTTCGAGCCCTACACCGCGCTGGTCCATGCCGATGCGAATACACCCGACGTGAGCGAGCTGATCGCCGAGATGGCCGCGCGCACCCGCACCGGGTACCTGTTCGGGGGGCTCGCCTCCAGCCGTCTTGGCGCCGTGCAATTCGCGGTGGGAGGCAACGGCAATATCCGCGGGCAGGGCGCCGCCGGCGGCGTGTTTCAGGGCGGCCTGTCCGGCGTGGCCTTCGGCGAAGACATCTCGCTGGTCTCCCGCGTGACGCAGGGGTGCCAGCCCGTCGGCGTACAGCGCGTGATCACGGCGGCCGAGGGCAACGTCATCACCCAACTCGATGGCGAGCCGGCGCTGGACGTGCTGCTGCGCGACACGCACATTTCGCTGGACCAGCCCGAAATCGCCATGGCGTCCTTGCGTGCCACGCTGGTGGGTCTCACCGCGGCCGGCGCCGATGCGATCGGCCGCACCGGCACGTTTGGCTCGGACGTGGTGGTGCGCCACATCATCGGCCTCGACCCGGCGCGCCAGGGCGTGGCCATCGCCGACCACGTGTCACCGGGCATGCGCATGGCGTTCTGCCAGAGGAACGTGCAGGCCGCGCGCGCCGACCTGATCCGCATCTGCGCCGAGATTCGCGAGGAACTGGAGCCCGAAGAAATGGCCTTGCCGGTCGCGGCGGCGCTGGCCGCGCCCGAGGCCCAGGCCGCGCCGCATCCGGCCCGCCGCATCGCGGGGGCCATCTACGTGAGTTGTGCCGGGCGTGGCGGGCCGCACTTCGGCGGCCCGAGCGCCGAGATGCAGATCGTGCGGCATGCGCTGGGCGACGTCCCGCTGGTGGGCTTCTTCGCCGGCGGCGAAATTGCCCGCCACCACCTGTACGGGTACACCGGCGTGTTGACGGTGTTCCGCTGACCATGGCAAGCACCTCGCCAAGGCGGATGCCGGACATCTGGGAAGGGCTGCGATGGGCGATGCAGCCCGGGGCGGTGGGCGGGAGCACCTCGCGCGCGCGACTGGCCTGGCGCACGCTGCTGGCCACGTTCAGGCATGGTAAGGCCCTGCGGCGATGGATGACCGTGGTGTTCGAGCTGTATTCGCGCCAGATCATTCGCGATCTGCCCGGGGAGTACCTGCGCGCGGTGCGGCCTTACGTGCACCGAGGCATCAGCTGCCCGCAGCGGGTGGTGCAGCTCATCGACCACATCGACTGGCTGGAAGGCGCCTTTCATCCTGCCGCGTTCGAGCAGATCGCTTCCGGCGAGCCGCTGGTGCTGGCCGAGCTCACGGCGCCGCGCGGCTACGACTTCATGCGCGTGCAACTGCAGCAGGCCCCGGCGCAAAGTCCCGAGGGCGAGCTGCTGCTCACCCTGAGCCTGCAGCGTTCGGCCGACGTGCAGCACAAGCCGCAGCCGGTGGATGCCGGCGTGCTGGCCTTCAGCCGCTATCGCATCGACGGCCTGGGCTGCCTGGTGATCGGCGGCGTGCGGGGCCAGCGGCAACCGGTGCAACGCATCAGCCCGGTGGAGATCAGCCAGGCCCTGCAGGGCTGGAAGCCGTCGGTGCTGATGGTGCGCGTGGCGCAGGAGTTGGCCCGCCATTGGGGGCTGCACCTCGTCGGGCTGGACCCGGCCGCGCATCGGCTGCACGGCTGGTCGTACCGCTGGAACAAACGCTACCGCGATGCCGGCCAGCGTATCTTCGCCAGCTACGACGCACTGTGGGACCACTTTGAAGCCACGAAGGGCCCGGCCGGCTGGCTGATCGTGCCGCTTGCGTCCGACGAAAAGCTCGCGGCCACCGCCCTGTCGCCTGAAAAGCGGGCGCGGCAGACACGCCGTGCCGATTACTGGATCCGCACCCGCAACGTCCTGCGGCTGCAGTTCAAGACCCTGCTGCAGCGGCCGCACCGCGAGGCCAGGCTGTCGCGCGTGACGCAGGCCATGCCGCGCGACAGCGAAGGCGAGGACAGCTGGCCGGATTCAGACGACGATGAGGTCATCCCTTCCCGCGTGCTCGAGACCGGCCCGGGCACCCTGGGCTGACGGTTCATGCGCTGCGGCGATCAGCGCCGCAGCGTGGTGAAGGCGGCGAACTCCCAGCTGCGCATGGCCAGCAGCAGCGTATAGCCCTCCCGATCCTTCTCGGCCATCTTCTGGTCGGCCTGGTGCTGCTGCGCGAAGTCCTGCGCCACCCGCTGCATGCGCTCCATGAACGAAGGCGCCAGGCCCCGGCTGATCGAGCCGTGCACCAGCAGCAGGCCCTCGCCCGCGCCGTCGAACCCGCCGGCGAAATAGTCCAGGAGCGCGTGTTCGCGAAAGTAGTTCATCACGGGCCCGTGCGCACGCCAGCGAAACGTCTTGGCCAGCTTCAGCCGGTAGCGGTTCAGGGGGCGCAGCTCGATGATACCGATGCGATCGAGCTGCGCGAAGTACTTGATGCAGTCGGCTTCGGTGAGCCGGTAGCTCGCGCAGACCTGCTCCAGCGTCCATTGGCTCAGCACGCAGATGGCGCACAGCAGGAGCTTCTTGTCGGCGACGACGGCCTTTTCCTGCTCCTGGGTCAACTCCTTCAGCAAGGGCTGCGCGTCCGCCACGCGGCGTGCGAGCTCGGCGAAGTCGAGCTTGAGGGCGCGGCAGATCGCGTCGATGCGTGACAGCGGCATGTCGCCCTTGGCCAGCATGCGCTTCACGCTGGATTCGGCCATGCCGAGCGCCCGCGCCAGGTCCGCATAGGTCATCTGCGCGCTTTTCAGTTCCTTCTTCAGTGCCAGGACGAGGTCGGCTGTTGTGCTCATGGTATTGCGATCCGATACTTGGAGTAGCTTTGAATTGAAATGTATCTTTGTCAGGCCCGTCCCACCACGGGCACGTGCAAACTGCGGGCTGATCCCAGGAGGCGCTCCGTGCGACACAAGCTCTCGAAACCCGAAGCCATCCTGCTGCTTGTCTCGGCTGCCCTGTTCGGCTTGGCCCTGCTCGGCCCCGCCGTGGCCCCGCCTGGCAGCCCCCACGAATTCGCCGACCACCGTGTGATCGCGGGGCTGCCCTTCGCGATGGATGTGCTGTCGAACCTACCCTTCGC
>DATILF010000375.1:0-4837 GCA_035476755.1 Ramlibacter sp. | reverse complement strand
GCCACACTGACGATGCGGCGCGACAGGCCGCCCGCGTTCATCAGTTCGCCGGCCAGCATGAAGAACGGTACCGCCATCAGCGGGTAGTTATTGACGCCTTCGAGCAGGTTTTGCGCGAGGATCTGCGTGTCGAAGCTGTTGAGGTGCACCATCAGCGCGACGCCGCAGGCCAGCAGCGCGAAAGCGATGGGCATGCCCAGCGCCATGGCGCCGAGCAGCGAAAAGAGAAAGACGGAGATGGTCATGGTGCGTCCTGACTTATTCCACGGCGCTGGCGCCATGGGGCACCAGTTCTTCGCGCGGCATGCGGCCGGCCACCTGCCGCCACAGGGATTGCGCGATCAGCACGGCCATGCCGGCGCTGCTGATCAAGAGGCACAGGTAGACCAGGCCCAGCGGCACATCGGTCACCGGGGCGCGGTTGTCCATGCCGAGCACCACCTGCTTCCAGGTGCCGTGCGCCAGCAGCACACAGCACGCCAGGGTCAGCGCGTCGGCGGCGAAACGGCAGATGCGCTGGCCGGTTTCGCCCAGCCGATCCACCACGCTGGACATACCCAGGTGGGCGTTGTCTTTCATCACCACCAGCGCGCCGATCAGCGTGAGCCACATGAAGACGAAGCGCGACACTTCTTCGGAAAAGACGATGCCGGAGTTGAAGGCATAGCGCAGCACGACGTTGCCGAACACCAGCACCACCATCACGCCGAGCAAGGCAATAAGCAGCCACTCCACGCTGCGCGTGAGCAGGTTGGGTTTCATTTTTGTCTCCTGGTTTATTCCCTCCCCCTCTGGGGGAGGGTGAGGGTGGAGGCATGGTTGGAACGCCAGCCCCCTCCCCTGCCCTCCCCCAGAGGGGGAGGGAGAAATGCCCAATCACTTCACTGCATCGACCGCCGCCAGCAGCTCGGGCCCGTTCTTGGTGACGTAGCTCTTGCGCACCGCATCGCCCACGATGGCCTTGAACGGCGCCGGGTCGTAGGTTTCGATCACGGTCATCCCCTGCTTGCGCAGGTCGGCGATGATGCCGGCCTCGTTCTTCTGGTTGCTGGTGCGCTGGAACAGCTTGGCATCGCCGGCGCTGTCGACCAGCACCTTCTGCAGCTCGGGTTTGAGCGCGTCGAATTTCTGCTTGCTGAAGACCACCGGCATGGCGGTGAAGGCATGCCGCGTCATGGTCAGGTGCTTTTGCACTTCGTAGAACTTGGCCGCATGGGTGATGTCCACGGGATGTTCCTGCGCATCGACGGCGCCGGACTCCAGCGCCTGATACAGCTCACCCAGCGGCATGGGGAGCGGGTTGCTGCCCAGCAGCTTCCAGGCCTGGAGGTGGACCGGGTTGGGCATGGTGCGGATCTTCAGGCCCTTGACGTCGTCGGGCGTGCGCACGGCACGGTTCTTGGTGGTGATGGAGCGAAAGCCCACCTCCCAGAAAGCCAGCTGCTTCAGGCCATGCGACTCCAGGTCCTTCATCAGGCCCTGGCCGATCGCACCGTCCACGGTGGCATAGGCATGAACCGGGTTGCGGAACAGGAAAGGAATGTCCAGCACCTCGAACTTGGACACCAGGCCCGAGAAGTTGCCGCTGCCGGCCATCATCATGTCGATGGTGCCGCCGCGCACCGCGCCCAGCACGGTGGAGTCGTTGCCCAGCTGGCTGCTGGGATAGACCTGCACTTCCAGCTGGCCCTTGCTGCGATCCTTGACCAGGCGCGCGAACTCCAGCGCGGCCAGATGCTGCGAGGCAGTCTCGGGACCGGCGTGGGCAAAACGGATCTTTGTCGTCTGGGCCTGCGCGGCGAGGCCGGTGCAAACCAGGGCGGCGCCCAGCGCCAGCTTGATGAAGGAAATGCGTTTCATGTCTATGTCTCCAGAAATTTATTAAAAGGGCAGGGTCAGAGCGAGGCCACGGCGCCGGGTGGCAGCGCGTTCTCGCGGTACTCGATAGTGTTCACCAGCGCAGCGCCGAATTCGGGCACGCTGATCTCGAAGGCATCGCCCGCCTGCGTGCTCAGGCCGTCAGCGAACGACAGCGTCGCGGTGCCGAAGAAATGCACGTGCGCATCGCCGGGCCGCAGAAACTGCGCGTACTTGAAATGGTGGTGCTCCAGGTTTTCCAGCGTGTGGCACATGTTCTTTTCGCCGGAGAGGAACTCCTTTTCCCACATCACGCGGCCATCGCGGCGTATGCGGCTGATGCCCGACAGGTGCGCGGGCAGCGGGCCGGTGCGCAGCTCGGGGCCGAAGCTGCAATAGCGCAGCTTGGAATGCGCCAGATACAGGTAGTTCTTGCGCTCCATCACGTGATCGGAAAACTCGTTGCCCACGGCAAAGCCCAGGCGATGCGGCGTGCCGTCGGGCCCGACCACATACAGGCCCGCGATCTCAGGCTCCTCGCCGGCGTCCTGCGCGAAGGCGGGCACCGGGAAGGGCTGGCCGGGCCGCACGACGATGGCGCCGTCGCCCTTGTAGAACCACTCGGGCTGCACGCCGGCCACGCCGGGGGCAGGACGGCCACCGTCCACGCCCCACTTGAACATGCGCATGGAATCGGTCAGTTCGTCTTCGCTGGCCATCGCCTTCTGGTGCATCTTGTCGCGCGTGGCCGCGCTGCCCAGGTGCGTGAGGCCGGTACCCGACACCAACAGGTGCGCCGGGTCCGCGTGGTCCAGCGGCGCCAGCACGCGCAGCTCGGCCAGCATCGCCTCGTAGCCGTGCGCGGCGCCCGTGCCCAGGGCTTGCACCTGTTCTTGCAGGCTGCACTTTTGCGCAATGGCCAGCGATGCCAGTTCCATCATGGTGGCCACACCGTTGACGGCCAGCACGTTGACGCCTTCGACGACGCCGACCTGGCGCTGGCCCTGGGCCGTTTCGAATTGAATGAGACGCATGGGGACAGGCCTCACTCGATGATGTTGAAGTGCTTCAGGTGCTTGTCGGACAACGTGAGCCCCAGGCCGGGCAGCTTGTCGTCCAGTTGCACGTAGCCGTTGTCGGGCTGCGGGTCGCCCTCGAAGATGTAATAGAACAGTTCGTTGCCCACTTCCACATCGAACACCGGGAAGTATTCCGACATCGGGCTGGCGGTGCTGGCCATCGTCAAGTGGTAGTTGTGCATCTGGCCGGCGTGCGGAATGACCGGCACGCTGTAGGCCTCGGCCATGGCATTGATCTTCTGCGCCGCGGTGAAGCCGCCCACACGGTTGTTGTCGTACTGGATCACGTCCACGGCGCGGCGCTCCAGCAGGTCCTTGAAGCCGTGACTGGTGAACTCATGCTCGCCGCCCGAGATGGGGAACGGGCTCATCTTCTTGAGTTCGACGTAGCCCTCGATGTCGTCGGCGATCACCGGCTCCTCGAGCCAGCGCGGGTTGAACTCGGCCAGGCGCGGAATCATCCGCCGCGCGTACTCGAGCGTCCAGCCCATGTAGCACTCCAGCATGATGTCCACGCCGTCACCGACCAGTTCGCGCAACAGGCGGACCTGCTCGATGTTCTTCTTCATGCCATGCGGGCCGTCCTTGGGCCCGTAGCCGAAGCGCATCTTCATGGCCGTGAAGCCCTGGTCCAGGTAGCCCTGGGCTTCGGCCAGGAAGGCGTCGCGGTTGTCGTTGTTGTAGAGCTTGGACGCATAGCACCAGATCTTTTCCTTGGTGCGCCCGCCCAGGAGCTTGAACACCGGCTTGCCGACGGCCTTGCCCATCAGGTCCCACAGCGCGATGTCGATGGCCGAGATGGCGGCCATGCCGATACCCTTGCGGCCCCACGCGTGGGTGCGCCGGTACATCTTCTGCCACAGGTATTCGTTGTCGAACGGGTCCTGGCCGATGACGATGGGCGCCAGGTACTGGTCGACGATTTCCTTGGCGACCCGAGGCGCCAGCGCGCAGTTGCCCAGGCCGACGAGGCCCGTGTCGGTTTCGATCTCCACCACCAGCCAGCCGTGGAAGCGGAACGAGCCCATGGCGTCACCGCGTTCGAACAGGATGTCGGTGGCGTTGGTGCAGAAGTGCGCCTGGGGGGGAACCACGGTTCCCTTCCACTCGAAAACGCGGGCGCGGACCTGGGTGATCTTCAATTCATTCTCCTGATTCAAACGTTGGGGGTGGCGGCGAGGCGTGGTTCGCTTCGCGCCCGGTGATTGATGGCCATGCGGCAGGCCACGTCGAACGCCTGCGCCATGGCGCCGACGTTGGCCAGGCCCTTCTGGCTGATGTCGAAAGCGGTGCCGTGGGCCGGCGTGACGATGGGCATGGGCAGTCCGCCCTGCACCGTGACGCCGCGCGAGAAGCCCATCAGCTTGATCGCGATCTGGCCCTGGTCGTGGTACATGGTGACGATGGCGTCGTACTGGCGCTGGAGCGGCTCGCCCTGCACCTTGAGGAAGATGGTGTCGGCCGGAAACGGGCCTTCGGCGTTCAGCCCAGCGGCTTGCGCCACCTTCACCGCCGGCGCGATCAGGTCGATCTCTTCGCGGCCGAAGCTGCCGTTGTCGCCGTTGTGCGGGTTCAGGCCGCACACACCGATGCGCGGCTTCGCGATGCCGAAGCGCTGCAGGCCGTCGTGGATCAGGCGGATCGCGTCGACGATGCCGGCTTGCGTGATCATGCCGGGCACGTCCTTCAACGCGACGTGCGAGGTGACGCGCGAAGTCCACAGGCCGTCGAGCGTGTTGAACTCGCAGAACGGGCCGTCATGGCCCAGGTACTGCGCGAACCAGTGCAGTTCGTCGTTGTGGTCCATGCCAGCCAGATGCAGCGAGGTCTTGTTCAGCGGTGCGAACAGGACGGCGTCGGCCAAGCCATTGCGCGTGAGGTCCATCGCGGCCGCCAGCGTG
>DATILF010000374.1:0-7762 GCA_035476755.1 Ramlibacter sp. | reverse complement strand
CCCCAGGCCGCGGATCATGCGCGACACGCGCTCGCGGTTGCAGGTGCAGGCGAAATGCGGCGTCTGCGGCTCGAAGCGCAGCACCTTTTCTTCCCAGAACAGGCGCGTGAGAATGGTGTCCACGTCCAGCTCCAGCAACTCACTGCGCGTGAGGCTGGCAGCCAGGATGGCGATGCGGTTGTAGTCTTCGTTCCGGCCGATCTCGTCCTCGTTGGCCTGGCTCACCAGGCTACCCGCCAGGTTGCCTTCGCCCGCCACGGGCAGGCGCTGGATCAGCAGACCGGCGGCCACCTTGCTGTCGGCGGCCAGCACCAGCGTGGTGTCCAGCTGCTCGGACTGCAACATGTAGTGCTGCAACACTTCGCTCAGGCTCTCGATCTTCTCGCGCTGGTCGCCGTGCAGAGGCACGACGCCCTGGTACGGCTGCTGGCCGGGAAAGCGGTCCTTGGGGTCGAGGGTGATCGCGCACCGGCCCTTGTTGCCGACGTTCACCATGTCAGAAAGGCGCGCATCCACGCCAACGTCACCCACCACCTTGGCCGTGACGCGCAGGCTGAGGTCATGCTGCACCTCGGCGACGGCCACCTTCACGGGGCCGCTGCCAAAAATCTGCAGCACCAGGGCGCCATTGAACTTGATGTTGGACTGCATCAACACGCCGGCCGCCGCCATCTCACCCAGCAATTCAGCGACCGGCGGCGGCCACGCGCCGGTGTCCACATTGGCCTGCCGCCGCGCCAGAATCTCGGTCCAGGCGTCGGTCAGGCGCACGATGCTGCCGCGCACGGGCAAGCCATCGAAAAGAAACTTGTGCAATTCGCTCAACGAAAACCTCAGGCGATCTTCTTCAGGCCACGCGCGTAGCGGCGGCTGTTCTCGACGTAATGCTCGGCGCTCTGCGCCAGCTTGGTGGCGGTGGTGTCATCGAGCGTGCGCACCACCTTCGCGGGGCTGCCAATGATCAGCGAGTTGTCGGGGAACTCCTTGCCCTCGGTCACCACGCTGCCCGCGCCCACGATGCAGTTCTTGCCGATCTTCGCGCCGTTGAGCACGACCGACTGAATGCCGATCAGCGAACCATTACCGATCGTACAGCCATGCAGCATGACCTGGTGGCCGACGGTCACGTTGTCGCCGATGGTCAGCGGCATGCCGATGTCGGCGTGCAGCACCGAGAGGTCCTGGATGTTGCTGTTGCGGCCGACGCGGATGGTTTCGGTGTCGCCGCGAATCACCGCGCCGAACCACACGCTGGCATCGGGCGCCAGTTCCACCGCGCCGATCACCTGGGCGCTGTCGGCCACCCAGGCGCCCTCGCCGAGTTGGGGGGACTTGCCGTCGAGTTCGTAGATCGCCATGGCTGTGTTTTTGGGTAAAAAACTAGAATTGTAGGTATGGCGCTGCGCCAATGGGCGCTGCAGGTCTTCTGCGCCGCCGACCCCGAGGAAAAAGTCGCCCAGAAGCCGCGTTTTGCCGTTTACCTGACTGACACAAGGGCGAAACACTCCGTTTCCCACGGGCGCGACAAAATGTTGCCATGAGTGCCTCAGCAATTGCCCTGAATCGATTCGGCATCGGCGCCCGACCCGGCGAATCCGCACCGAACGACCCCCAGCGATGGCTGCTTGCGCAGTTCGACACCTATGAGCCGCTACCTGGTGAGTGGAAGGCCGTGCCGCGGACTTCGGCACTGCTGGACGTCTGGAACACCATGCAGCGCGCTGTGCGGCAGGCGCCTGAAGGACAGCGCAGCGGCATCCGTGAGGCCTACCTGCGACAAGGACGCACGGAGTATCAGGCTGCAGTGGGAGCCCGAACCAACAGTGCGCTGCAGACTTCGACCCCTTTCATCGAGCGACTTGTGCATTTCTGGTCGAACCATTTCGCGGTGTCGGTGGACAAGCTGCTGATCGTCGGACTCGCGGGGAGCTTCGAGGCCGATGCCATTCGGCCGAACGTGCTAGGCCGATTCGAGGACTTGCTGGTGGCCGTCGTGCGGCATCCGACGATGTTGCTGTACCTCGATCAGGCGCAGTCGATCGGCCCGCGAAGCCCGATGGGCTCACGCGCGGCCGAGCAGCAGCGCGGCCGAGGCCTCAATGAGAACCTCGCGCGCGAAATCCTGGAACTGCATACCCTCGGCGTGCGCAGCGGTTACTCGCAGGAAGACGTGACGGAGTTCGCCCGCGCGCTGACAGGTTGGACCCTTCCCGGCGATCGAGGGAGTGACAGCCATGCGACGTTCCGCTTCGTGTCGGCGTTGCATGAACCCGGCCCGCGAACCATCCTCGGCCGCACGTATGTGCAGGGCGGCGAGGAGCAGGGCCGAGCCGTGATTCATGACTTGGCCTCCTCACCTGCCACGGCACTCCACATCGCACGGAAACTCGCGCGGCACTTTGTAGCGGACGACCCACCGCCAGCGCTGGTCCAGCGCCTGGCTGACACCTTCGCGCGCACTGGAGGCGATCTCACCAGCGTCTGCCGCGCATTGGTGGCGTCGCCCGAGGCATGGCAGCCGGCGAGCGCCAAGTTCAAGTCGCCGTGGGAATGGTCGATCTCGAGCCTGCGCGCACTCGGCCGCCGCGCGATGCCGCCGACGCGGGCAGCGAACTTGATGACACAACTGGGGCAGCCGGTGTGGCGGCCGGGTTCGCCTGCGGGATTCAACGACACGGCCGCCACCTGGGCAGCGCCCGATGCGCTGATGCGGCGAGTCGAGATTGCGCAGCGCTTTGCGCAGGAAGCGGGTGCTGCCATAGACGCCCGCACTCTGGCGCCGCGTGTGCTGCCGGGTGGGCTGAGCGAGGCCAGCGCTGCAGCCATCGCGGGTGCGGAAAGCGGCGGCACGGCGCTCGCCCTCTTGCTGGTATCCCCCGAATTCATGAGGAGATAGCAATGAACCTGCACCGACGCAGCTTCCTCGGTGGGGCGACGCTGCTTGCTGCACCGAGAGTCCTCTTCGCGCAAGCCGCCACCGAGCGGCGATTCATCTTCATCATGCAGCGCGGGGCCGCCGACGGCTTGAATACGGTCATCCCCTACGCGGAGCCGGCGTATGCCAGCCTGCGCGGCGCGCTCGCCATCGATACGGCAGCCGCTCTCAAGCTTGACAGTACCTTTGCCCTGCATCCGGCGCTGCCGAAAATCCACGAGATGTACGGAGCTGGAGAGGCCCTTTTTTTACAAGCGGTGGCATCGCCCTACCGCGACCGATCGCACTTCGACGGCCAGAACGTTCTGGAAACGGGCGGGCGGGCACCGTATCAGTTGAAGGACGGCTGGATGAACCGCCTGCTGAGCCTGCTGCCCCGCAGCGGCAGGAATGCGATTGCGTTCTCGCCCGCGCTGCCCTTGGCGCTGCAGGGTCCCACCGAGGTCGCGACTTACGCGCTGTCCACCTTGCCGGAGGCCAGCGAAGATTTGCTCATGCGAGTGAATCAGCTCTATGCACCCGACCGGCAACTTCATGCGCTTTGGGCTTCGGCCCTGCAGGCGCGTGGCATGGCGAGCGGACGGATGCGCGGCGGCGACACGCGGCAGGATTCTGCGGCCCTTGCACGAATGGCGGCGGGCTTCCTGGCGCGCGCGGACGGGCCGCGCATCGCGATGATCGAGACCAGTGGCTGGGACACACACAGCGGACAGGACGCGCGGCTTGCCTTCCAGCTGCGCAACCTGGACAGCCTCATCGGTGCCCTGCGCGAAGGTCTGGGGGCCGCGTGGTCGCAAACGGTCATCGTGGTTGCGACCGAGTTCGGGCGCACGGTTGCTGCCAATGGCACGGGCGGAACGGACCACGGCACCGCTTCTGCGGCCATGGTGATCGGCGGCGCGGTACATGGCGGCCGGATTCTGGCCGACTGGCCGGGGCTTGCGCCATCGAACCTGTTCGAAGGGCGCGACCTCAAGCCCACGCTGGGTCTCGACCTACTGATGGCTTCCGCGTGCGCCGAGACCTTCAAGCTCGACTTGGAACAGACGACTCGGGTCCTGTTCCCGGATGCTGATGCGACAAAGCCGGTGCCGCGGCTGCTCCGGGCCTAGGCGGCGCCGCCTTCTCGGAAGAGGTCACTTCTGGTCATTCTCGTTGGGTCAGCAGTTCAAGTTCTTCTGGACTGAAGCCTGCCGCGAGCCTCGCTTCCAGGTTGAACGGGCCGCGCAAGCGCGGTGCACCGTACTTGCGCGCCAACTCTGCATACGTCGCCACCGGATTCAGGCCACGTCGCTGGCACAGCCAGTTGTACCAATGGTTCCCAATAGCCACATGGCCGATCTCGTCCCGGAGAATGATGTCGAGAATCCTGGCGCCATTGTGGTCCCCTGCTTTGACGAGCTTCGCCTTGATAGGTGGTGAAGCATCGAGTCCGCGAGCCTCCGCCGTACGGGGTACGAGAGCGATGCGCGCCAGGATGTCGTGCTCGGTCCGCTCGGCCATCTCCCACAGCGCGTTGTGCGCCGGCAGATCGCCGTACCGGCAGTCCAGTGTTGCCAAATGATCCCGAAGCAGCTCGAAGTGCAGCGCCTCTTCACGGGCCACGCCCATCCACTGCGCGTAGAAAAGGTCCGGCATCCCTTTGAACCGCCAGCAGATATCCAGAGCCAGATCTATGGCATTCAATTCGATGTGCGCGAGCGAATGAAGGAGCGCGGCCCGGCCCTCCTTCGTATGGACGGACCGCTTGGACAATTCGGTATGCGGCACCAGCACGGGCTGGGCCGGCCTGCCAGGAATGACACCTCGCGCCGAAATATCGTCTTCGGCACCGACAGGAAGCGCGGTGTCTGCGGCCCGGGTCCAGCGCGCCTTTTCGTCGGGGTCGGCCGTGGTTAGCAAGTCCAGGGCGAGGCTGCGAAGTGTGTTCATAGGCGGATGCTACGTCAGGCCTCGCGCACGCCGCCTTGCGCAGAAGAAATCCGCCTAAGATGCCAGCTCAGGCAGCGCCAGGGCACGAAATGAAGACAGTCCTCTCCGAATACAGCAACCTCCTCCTGACCATTTACCGGCAGGCCCAGGAGCTCCCGGTCCACGAATTCCAGGACGGCATCCTTTCCACGCTCAAGGCCTACCTGCCGTTCGACTCTTCCATGTGGGGCACGGCGCGGATGACTCATGCCGGCATCGACATCCACAGCCTGCACCTGCACAACACCACGCCCGCCATGATCGAGGCTTACGAGAAGGTCAAGCACCTGGACACGGCGGCGATGCGCGTGACCGAGAAGCCTACGGCAACAATCGCCGTCAACACCGACTTGGATTTTCCTGAACCGGAGCTTCAGGCTTTCAAGGAATTCCTTCACGAATTCCGGCACGAAAACTTCTTCATCACATCGGAGATCAACCCGATCACCCGTTTCGCGCACTGGGTGTCGCTTTACCGGTTCGACAAGAACCAGCACTGCACGCCGCAGGAGACGGAACTGCTGTCCTGCCTGGCGCCCCACCTGATGCAGGCCTTGGCCATCAACCGCTTGGTGCACCTGGACCGCCTCACCGGCGACGTCGCCCGCGAGAAATGGGCCGTGGCCATTGCCGACAGCCGCGGCGTGCTGTACCACGCGGACAAGCGGTTCCGCGAGCTGGTTCGGATGGAATGGCCCGGCGATGACAATGAGCGCCTTGCGCGCCCGCTGCACGAGCGGCTGATGGACGGTGACAACCAGGTGAAGGGCGACCGTGTGATCGTGCGCCGCAGCCTGGAGCGCGGCCTGCTGTACCTGAAGGCGCGGGCGCGCGAAGAGGTGGACGACCTGAGTGCGCGCGAGCTCCTGGTGGCCCGGCTGCTGGTGAGCGGGCTGACGCAAAAGCAGGTGGCGGCCAAGCTGGAACGCTCGCTCGAAACGATACGCAGCCAGGTGAAGATGATTTTTGACAAACTCCGCATCAACAACGTGGCGATGCTGGGGCCGTTGCTGGTGCTGCGCGAATAGCGCCTGTCGTTGGCTCGCCCGCGACGCTTCAGCCACGCGGGTGATGCGCCGCATGCAGCTGCTTCAGGCGCTCGCGCGCCACGTGGGTGTAGATGGTGGTGGTGGAAATGTCTGCGTGGCCCAGCAGCATCTGTACCGCGCGCAGATCCGCGCCGTGATTGAGCAGGTGCGTCGCGAACGCGTGACGCAGCGTGTGCGGTGACAGGGGGGCCGTGATGCCCGCGGCGTGCGCCTGCTTTTTCACGATCACCCAGAACATCGCGCGCGTCATGCCCTGGCCGCGCGACGTGACGAACAGGTCGTCGGTCTGCTGGCCCTGGAGGATGAGCGGGCGCGCATCGGCCAGGTAGCGCACGATCCAGTCCCGCGCCACCTGCCCGAATGGCACCAGCCGCTCCTTGCTGCCTTTGCCCAGCACACGCAACACGCCTTCGCTCATGCTGACATTGAAGGTCTTGAGGGTGACCAGCTCGCTCACACGCAAGCCGCTCGCGTAGATCAGTTCCAGCATCGTGCGGTCTCGCAGGCCCAGCGGCGTGTCCTCATCCGGGGCGCCGAGCAAAGCCTCCACCTGCGCCTCGGTGAGCGTCTTGGGCACGCGCAGGGGCTGGCGCGCGGACTGCAGGCGCAGGGTGGGGTCGGCCGTGATCAGCCGTTCGCGCAACGCCCAGCGGAAATAGCGCTTGAACACCGTGAGCCGCCGGTTGGCGGTGGTGGCCTTGCTCTGGTCGTGACGCGCGGCGAAGTAGCCGTTCAGGTCGGCTTCCGCCGTGGTGTCGAGGGCGCGCCCCTGCCCGGCGAGCCATCCCGCGTACAGCGAGAGGTCGCGCCGGTAGGCCGCCAGCGTGTTCTTCGACAGGCCTTCCTCGAGCCACAGGGCATCGATGAAGGCGTCAATGGCCGTGTCGCTCAATCGAGCTTGAGCTTGGCGCCGTCCACAACCTTCTTGTACACCTCGTACTCGGCCTTGATCTGCTCGGCGAACTGCTGCGGCGTGTTGCCGATGACGATCGAGCCCGTGTCCTCGATGCGCTTGCGCACCGCCGGGTCTTCCAGCACCTTCTTCGTGGCCGCATGGATCTTGTCCACCACGTCCTTGGGCATGTTCTTCGGCCCCAGGATGCCGTAGTAGGCCATGCGGTTCACCGGCTCCAGGCCCACTTCCTTGAAGGTCGGCACATTGGGCAGGCTGGCCAGGCGCTGGGGCGCGGCCACGACCACCGGCACCAGGCGATTGGTCTGGATGAAGGGCTGGGCCGACGGCAGATTGTCGAAGATGACCGGCACCTGGCCGGCCACGGTGTCGTTCAGGGCCGGGCCCGCGCCCCGGTAGGGAATGTGCGTGACGAATGTGCCCGACAGGCTCTTGTACAACTCCATCTGCAGGTGGCCGATGCCGCCCGTGCCGGACGAGGCATAGGAGTAGCGGCCGGGCGAGCGCTTGAGTTCGGCGACGAAGGCCTTGTAGTCCTTGGCCGGGAAGCTGGGATGTACGGCGATCACGTTGGGCGTCGCCGCGATGTTGATGATGGGCGTGAAGTCCGTGGTGGGGTTGTACGGGATCTTGGTGTTGATGGCGGGGTTGGCGGCGGTGGTCGACACCGTGGCCATGCCCAGTGAATAGCCATCGGGTGCGGAGCGCGCCGTCTCCATCGCGCCGATCACCCCGCCGCCGCCCGCCTTGTTTTCCACCACCACCGGCTGGCCGAGGGCCTTGCCCAGCGGCTCGGCGATGACGCGCGCGATGATGTCGGTGGTGCCGCCAGGGGCGAACGGCACCTGCAGCTTGATCGGCCTGTTGGGGTAACCCTGCGCGAGCACGGGACCG
>DATILF010000373.1:0-9465 GCA_035476755.1 Ramlibacter sp. | reverse complement strand
GCATCGCGCAGCGGCTTGTCCAGCTCGAACAGCTGGCGCGCCTGCGGGCCCATCTCCATGGGGGGCGGCAGGCTCTGGCCGCCGGTCATCGCGGCTTCGACGGTCAGTTCCACCACCGCGCCGGCGGCGGAGCCGGCAGCCCCCGCCTTGCGGGCCACCGCGCCGTTGATGCGTGCCAGGCCGGCTTCCACCGCCTTCAGCAGCTTCTGCATGGTGATCGGCTTTTCCAGGAACGACTGCGCGCCGATCTTGGTGGCCTCCACGGCGGTCTCGATGGTGGCGTGGCCGCTCATCATGATCACCGGCATGGTAAGCAGGCCAGTGGTGGACCACTCCTTCAGCAGCGTGACACCGTCGGTGTCGGGCATCCAGATGTCCAGCAGCACCAGGTCGGGCCGTGACCGGTTGCGGGCGCCGCGCGCCTGGGCGGCGTTCTCCGCCAGTTCGACGTTGTGGCCCTCGTCGTTGAGAATTTCCGAGAGCAAGTCGCGGATGCCCAGTTCGTCGTCAACCACCAAGATATTTGCCATATGTCCCGCTGTCCCTTGCGGCCCGGAGAGTGTTGCTACGCCGCAACTGCGAATGATAGCGACACTTGGGCCCCCAGGATGTGGCCGCCATCACCTCGATTCTTGAGATCGATGCGCGCACCGTGCTCATCAGCGATCTTCTTCACCACCGCCAGGCCCAGCCCGGTGCCCTTGGCCTTGGTGGTGACATAGGGCTCGAAGGCCCGCTTGAGGATGTGCTCCGGAAAACCCGTGCCGGTGTCCTGCACGATCAGGCGCACCCGGCGCGCGGTTTCGTTCCACTGCGTCTTCACCGTGACCTCGCGCACCGGGCAGCCCTCGGTGGCGTCCTGCGCGTTCTGCAGCAGGTTGTGGATGATCTGCCGCAACTGCTGGGCGTCTCCCATGACCCTGGGGCACTGCGGGTCCGGCTGCATGGTGATCGGCACGTGGGCGGATGTATCGCCGCGCTCGCCGCCCTCCCGGGCGTACAGCTGCAACACCTCGCCGATCAGCGCATTCAGGTCCACCGGCTTGAGTTCGGCGGCGGGCAGGCGCGCGTAGTCGCGGAACTCGTTGACCAGCCGCTTCATCGCATCCACCTGGTCCACGATGGTCTTCACCGACTTGGTGACGACCGCCTGCTCGGCCTCGCCCACCTTGCCGGCCAGTTTCATCTCCAGCCGCTCCGCGGAGAGCTGGATGGGCGTGAGGGGGTTCTTGATCTCATGGGCCAGCCGGCGCGCCACTTCGCCCCAGGCCTGCGCACGCTGGGCCGACACGATCTCGGAAATGTCGTCGAACACCAGCAGGCGCGACGCCTTGCCCGGCGTGTCGGCGGGCATCTCGGCGCCGCGGGCCACGAGGGTGACGGCGTTGTGCAGCGAGCCATGCTGTGAGGCATTGAGCTCGAACGATTGCTGCCAGTGGTCCAGGCCGTGCTGCTTGCGCTCGTTCATGTACTCATCGAACTGCTGCTGCACGGCGGCGCCGAACGACTCGACGCCTTCCACGCCGGCCAGCGGCATGCCCTCATGGGCGGCCAGCGGCACACGCAGGATGCGTGTCGCGCCGGGGTTCGACGTGAGGATGTTGCCCTTCTCGTCGAGCACGATCACGCCGGCCGTGAGGTTGTCCAGGATGGTCTGCAAGTTGGCGCGGGCGGCGTTGACCTGGCCCATGCTCTTGTCCACGGCGGCGCGCGCGTCAAACAGCTGCTGCGTCATCTGCGCGAACGAACGGGTCAATCCGCCCAGTTCGTCCTTGCCTTGCAAGGCGGGCTTGGGGCTCAGGTCTCCCGCCGCCACTTCGCGCACGCCGGCGGCCAGCAGCAGCAAAGGCCGCGCCAGCTGGTTGCCCAGAATGATGGCGAGCAGCACCGCGCCGAACACGGCCAGGAACAGGCTGAGTGTGAGCGTGCCGATGTACATGCGGCGCAGCCCGTCGCGCGCCAGCGCGCGCTCCTGGTACTCGCGATTGGCTTCCTGCACGGCGATCGCATTGGCCACCAGCGTGGGCGGCAAGCTCTGGGTGGCCTGCAGGATGCGTGGCTCGGCCAGCAGGCCCAGGCTGGGATGCGACACCACGGCCAGCGCCTTGATGCGCGCGTTCGCGGCGCTCAGACCCGGCTCATCCAGCCCTTCGATGATGGCGAGCGAGCGCTGCGATCGCACGTTGCGCAGCTGCTGGGAACTGGGCCGCTCGGGATTGAGCTGGAAGCGCGACTGGCCCGCGCTGGCGATGAGCTGGCCGGTGCCGCTCCACAGCAGCACATCGTTGGCGGGCAGTTGCTCGCGCAGCCGCTCCAGCGCGATGGGCGCCGACGTGTCGGGCGTCTCGGCCAGCTGCACGGCCGCGGCACGGGTCTTGTTGGCCAGGTCGTTCGCCAGCGCGTCCAGCGAGGAGCGCCCCAGGCTCAGGCCCGCATCCAGCGCGCCCTCCACCTTCACGTCGAACCAGCTTTCGATGGAGCGTGAGACGAACTGGTAGGACACAACGTAGATCAGGACGCCGGGGACGAACCCCACCAGCGCGAAGATCGCCGCCAGCTTGACCAGCAGGCGGCTGCCGAACTTGCCGCGGCGCAGCCGGGACGCGAGGCGCAGGCCCACCCAGATGATCACCAGCAGCAGCACGCCGGCCACCACCATGTTCAGCGCGAACAATCGCCCGTAGTTGCGCTCGTACAGTTCGCGGTTGTTCGTGGCCTGCGTCAGCAGGAACAGCAGGATGATGCCGATGGCCACGATCACCGCGGCCGCCACGCCGACCGCCCATCGAAAAGCCCGTGAAGAACGCAGCGGGGGGCGGGGGGCGGGGTCGTTACGGTTGTCGGTGCTCACCGCGCGCTCTCGATGGACAGGCGCTGATTGCGCATGGCCGTGATGTTCCAGTCGGCATGGCCCACGGCGCCGATCTGGAAGGGCCGTGGCAATTGGGACACGTCGAGGCGGAACCGGAAATCAATGTTGTGGCGCACTTCGGGGTCCACGTCGCCGGCCTCCGCGATCTTCCAGTGGGAGATGCGCTGCACCGCGGCCAACGCTTCTTCACGCGTGTCGAAGGTCTGCCCCAGGGCCAGGCCCGAATTGCCGATGGGCGCGGAAGACACCACCAGACGCCAGCGGCGGGTCAGCGGCTGGTAGGACAGCCGCATGTGGCGCGCTGCCGTGACCAGCTGCTTGTCGTACCAGTACCAGCGGTCGCGGTACAGCGCCGCTTCGGCCACGAAGAACATCGGAATGCCCTTGGCCAGGGCGTCGTCGATCACGGTCGGCAGCTCGAACTTCACGGTGGCGGACAGCAACACGCCGTCTTCGTTGCGCTCCACGCGCAATTGCGAGATCTCGGTGATGGCGGTTTGCGCCAGGGCGGCAGGCCCGATGAGCGCGCAGATGACCAGCACGCCCCAGACAGCGCGCTCAATGGCCCGGGTCAGCCGGGTCGCCAGCTGTGCATTTTTCCAGCAGTGCGTAATAAAAACCGTCGTGATCACCTGGGAGATTGTCCGGGACCGGGTTGTCATTTGCCCCCGTTTGGGGCAGCAAATGGCCTGGGGTGGGCCGCAAAACGGCGTCTTTGTTGTGCGCAACAAACGTTTGCACCTGGGCCTCGCCTTCCGCCCGGAAAACCGAACAGGTGCAGTAGAGCAGCCTGCCGCCGGACCTGACCAGCGGCCACAGCACGGCGAGCAACCGGGCCTGAAGAGCGGCCAGTTGGGCGATATCGCTCTCGCGTCGCAGCCAGCGCACATCGGGGTGGCGCCGGACGATGCCCGAAGCCGTGCAGGGCGCATCCAGCAGGATGGCGTCAAAGGGCAGCCCGTCCCACCATGCGGCCGGCTGCGCCGCGTCGGCGGCAATGACACGGGCTCGCAGGCCCAGCCGCTGCAGCGTGTCGTGGATGCGCTCGCAACGAACCGGATCGATTTCCAGCGCGGTCACGTCGGCATCCGCGAGTTCCAGCAAGTGGGCGGTCTTGCCGCCCGGCGCCGCGCAGGCATCCAGGATTCGAAGCTGGGCATGTCCTTGCGCCGGAGTAAGCCCTTGCAGCAACAAGGGGGCGGCCAACTGGGCGGCGGCATCCTGCACGGACACGGCCCCCTGGTCGAACCCCGGCAGCTCATGCACAGGACGCGGCCGAGCCAGGACCAGCCCGTATTCGCCAACCGGCGAGGCCTGCAGGCCGGCTTCACGCAACGCCTCGCCATACGCCGCCGGGTTGGATCGGCGCGGGTTCACGCGAAGCGTCAGGGGCGCCTGCGCATTGTTGGCCTTCAGGATCTCTTGCCAGTGCCGCGGATGGTCCTTCTTGAGCCGGTCGATCCACCAGCGCGGATGGTTCCACAAGGCCACCGGGTTGGCGTCGGTCTGTTCCACCAGGGCTGCGCGCTCTCTCAGGAAGCGGCGCAGGCAGGCGTTGATGAAGTTGGCCTGGGCCTTGGTGGCGCTGTTGCGCTTGGCGGCCTCGACGGCCTGGTCCACCAGCGTGAACACTTCGTAAGGCGCATCGGCCTCGCGCCAGCACAGGGCCAGCGCGGTGCAAAGCAGCGCGTCGGCCTGGGGTGGTGGCGGGCGGCGCGCCAGCAGCTGGCGCAGCGCGTCGGCGCGGCCCAGGTTGCGCAGCGCCTGAAACGCCAGTGCCTGCGCACCAGGGCGCACTGGCGGGTCCAGCCGGGTGATGGCGGGCGTTGTGGACTCGCCGCCTCGCACGGCCCCCACCACGTCCGCCGCGCCTTGCAGCAGACGCCACAGGGGAAGCGACGATGAAGCGCCGGCACCGGACCGGGCAGGAGGGCTCGCAGGAGAAGTCAAATGGGTGCCTATGGCTGGGCCGACGGATGCGCGTGCACGACGCCCCGCCCGGCCTTGAAGCCGAAAAGCCATGCCAGCAGCACGGCGGGGAATTGCGCGATCGCCTCGTTGTAGCGAGCCACCGCGTGATTGAACTGGTTCGTGGCGGCGTGGGTCTGCAGCGCCAGTTGTGCCCGCTGCGCCGTCACCGTGTCGGGCAGGCGGGGCCCCGCCAGGTCGTGGGCGTCGTCCCGTTCGGCCCGCTCCCACGCGGTCGCCAGCACATCCTGCGCCGCACTGAGCGCGGCGATGCGCTCAGGCTCCAGCGGACGGCTTCGCGCCGCGGCGAGCGACGCGGCAAATTGGGTGGCTGCGGCGTGGAGCCCGGCCCACAGGTTGGCCTCTTCCCACAAGGGCGCTGGCTGGGTGGCATCCGGCGGTGGCAGCTGGTGGCGCACCAGGTCGACGTGCCGCGTCAGCTCGGCATCCAGGACGCCGAACGCGGCGCTGGCCTCGGCGCGCAAGCGCATGAGCCGGTTGTACGCGCCCACCCCCCAGAACACCAGCAGGGCGGCAACGGTCCAGGCAATGACGGAGGTGGGCATCGGCGAGGGGGGTTCCCAAGAAAAAAGCGCCCCGGCCGCGAGGGCTGGGGCGCTAGTTTACGGTCAAACCGCGAGCGCTTACTCGGTGGCGGCGCCTTCGTTGGCCTCGGGCACGGCAGCGCCTTCGGTGGCGGCGGCGAGCTCGGCGGCTTCGGACTCGGCGATGGCGCGGCGCTCGGCCTCGTCCATCTGGTCCTTGGCCTTGCGCGCGATGTGGTACGCCATGCCGGTGCCCGCGGGAATCAGGCGGCCGACGATGACGTTTTCCTTCAGGCCACGCAGCTCATCGCGCTTGCCCATGATGGCCGCTTCGGTCAGCACGCGCGTGGTTTCCTGGAAGGAAGCCGCGGAGATGAACGAGTCGGTCGACAGCGAGGCCTTGGTGATACCCAGCAACAAGTTGCTGTAGGTCGGCGGGATCTTGCTGTCGGCGCGCAGCGCGTCGCAGGTGTCCAGGATTTCCGAACGCTCGACCTGTTCGCCCGCAATGTAGCCCGACTCGCCCACGTTCTCGACCACGACCCGGCGCAGCATCTGGCGAACGATCACCTCGATGTGCTTGTCGTTGATCTTCACGCCCTGCAGGCGGTACACGTCCTGCACTTCGTCCACGATGTAGCGCGCCAGCTCTTCGGCGCCCAGCAGGCGCAGGATGTCCTGCGGATCGGCCGGGCCGTCGACCACGGACTCGCCCTTGTTGACCACCTGGCCCTCGTGCACCAGGATGTTCTTTTCCTTGGGCACCAGCTCTTCCCAGACCTTGCCGTCCGGGTCGGTGATCTGCATGCGGATCTTGCCCTTGGTCTCCTTGCCGAACGACACCGTGCCGGTGATCTCGGCCAGCACGCCCTTGTCTTTGGGCGAACGGGCTTCGAACAACTCGGCCACGCGCGGCAAGCCGCCCGTGATGTCGCGGGTCTTCTGGCCTTCGATCGGGATACGGGCCAGCACTTCGCCGCCCGCCACGTCCTGGCCGTCGCGCACCTGGATCAGCGAGCCGACCGGGAAGCCGATCGTCACCGAGTGGTCGGTGCCGGGGATCTTCACCTCGTTGCCGGTGGCGTCGATCAGCTTGACCTGCGGGCGGATCAGCTTGGCCGAGCGCTTCGGGTCGAACTTGATGACCACCAGGGTGGACAAGCCGGTGACCTCGTCCACCTGCTTGGCGACCGTGAGGCCTTCCTCGACGCTTTCGAACCTCACCTTGCCGGCGAATTCCGTGATGATGGGGCGCGTCAGCGGGTCCCAGTTGGCGAGGATGGTGCCGGCCTTGACGGACTGGTCGGCCTTCACGGCCAGGATCGCGCCATACGGCACCTTGTGGCGCTCACGCTCGCGGCCATGCTCGTCATGAATGACAATCTCGCCGGAGCGGGCGATCACCACCAGCTCGTTCTTGCTGTTGGTCACGTAGCGCATCGTGCTGTTGAAGCCGATCACGCCGTTGGACTTGGCATCGACGCTGGAAGCGATGGCGGCGCGCGACGCGGCGCCACCGATGTGGAACGTCCGCATGGTCAGCTGCGTGCCCGGCTCGCCGATGGACTGCGCGGCAATCACGCCGACCGCCTCGCCGACATTGATCAGGCCGCCTCGGCCCAGATCGCGTCCGTAGCACTTGGCGCAGATGCCGAAACGCGTGGCGCAGGTCAGCGCGGTGCGCACCTTGACCTCGTCCACGCCCGTGGCCTCGAGTTCGTCGATGACGTCTTCGTCCAGCATGACGCCGGCCTTGACGAGCACCGAGCGGTTTTCGGGGTGCAGCACGTCATCCGCCGTGGTGCGGCCAAGGATGCGGTCGCGCAGCGATTCGATGACTTCACCACCCTCGACGATGGCGCGCATCAGCGAACCTTCGTGGGTGTCGCAATCCTCTTCGATGACCACCAGGTCCTGCGTCACGTCCACCAGGCGGCGCGTGAGGTAGCCCGAGTTCGCCGTCTTCAACGCCGTATCCGCCAGGCCCTTGCGAGCGCCGTGGGTGGAGATGAAGTACTGCAGCACGTTCAGGCCTTCACGGAAGTTGGCCGTGATGGGGGTCTCGATGATGGAGCCGTCCGGCTTGGCCATCAGGCCCCGCATGCCCGCCAGCTGGCGGATCTGCGCGGCGGAACCGCGGGCGCCGGAGTCGGCCATCATGTAGATGGAGTTGAACGACTCCTGGTCCACTTCCTTGCCGTGGCGGTCGGTGGTCCGTTGCTTGGCCAGCTGGGCCATCATGACCTTGGAGACTTCGTCGCCGGCCTTGCCCCAGATGTCCACCACCTTGTTGTAGCGCTCGCCGGAGGTGACCAGGCCCGAGGTGTACTGCTGCTCGATCTCTTTCACTTCCTTCTCGGCGCGGGCGATGATCTCGGGTTTTTGCGGCGGCACGAGCATGTCGTCCACGCAGATCGAGATACCGGCCTTGGTGGCCAGGCGGAAGCCGTTTTGCAGCAGCTTGTCTGCGAATACGACGGTTTCCTTCAGGCCGCACTTGCGGAACGAAGTGTTGATGAGCTTGGAGATTTCCTTCTTCTTCAGCGCCTTGTTCAGGTTGGCGAACGGCAGGCCCTTGGGCAGGATCTCGGACAGCAGCGCGCGGCCGACGGTCGTCTCGATGATCGAGGTCGAAGGCACGAACTCGTTGGAGTCCTTGTCCTTGTTCCACTCGGTCAGGCGCACGTTCACCTTGGCGGTGAGCTCGACCTGGTTCGCGTCCAGCGCGCGCTGCACTTCGCCGATGTCGGCGAAGATCATGCCCTCGCCCTTGGCGTTGGTGCGCTCACGCGTCGTGTAGTACAGGCCCAGCACCACGTCTTGCGACGGGACGATGGCGGGCTCGCCGTTGGCGGGGAACAGCACGTTGTTGGAAGCCAGCATCAGCGTGCGGCATTCCATCTGCGCTTCCACCGACAGCGGCACGTGGACGGCCATCTGGTCGCCGTCGAAGTCGGCGTTGAAGGCCGCGCAGACCAGCGGGTGCAGCTGGATCGCCTTGCCTTCGATCAGGATCGGCTCGAACGCCTGGATGCCCAAACGGTGCAGCGTAGGCGCACGGTTCAGCATGACCGGGTGCTCTTTGATGACCTCTTCCAGGATGTCCCAGACCACCGGCGTGCCGGATTCGACTTCCTTCTTCGCGGCCTTGATCGTGGTCGCGATGCCCATGGCTTCCAGGCGCGAGAAGATGAACGGCTTGAAGAGTTCGAGCGCCATCAGCTTCGGCAGGCCGCACTGGTGCAGCTTGAGCGTCGGGCCGACCACGATGACCGAACGGCCCGAGTAGTCGACGCGCTTGCCCAGCAAGTTCTGGCGGAAGCGGCCGCTCTTGCCCTTGATCATGTCGGCCAGCGACTTCAGGGCGCGCTTGTTGGCGCCCGTCATGGCCTTGCCGCGGCGGCCGTTGTCCAGCAAGCTGTCCACGGCTTCCTGCAGCATGCGCTTCTCGTTGCGCGCGATGATTTCCGGAGCCTTCAGTTCGAGCAGACGGCGCAGGCGGCTGTTGCGGTTGATGACGCGGCGATACAGGTCGTTCAGGTCGGAGGTCGCGAAACGGCCGCCGTCCAGCGGCACCAGCGGACGCAGGTCCGGCGGCAGCACGGGCAGCACGTCCAGCACCATCCACTCGGGCTTGATGCCGGATTTCTTGAACGCTTCGAGCAGCTTCAGGCGCTTGGCGTTTTTCTTGATCTTGACTTCCGAGCCGGTCAGGTCGTTGCGCAGCTTGTCGATCGAGTTGTCGATGTCGATGCTTTGCAGCAGGTCCTTGATGCCCTCGGCGCCCATCTTGGCGGTGAACTCGTCACCGTATTCCTTGACCTTGGCGTCGTAGTCGTCCTCGGTCATGATGCTGAACTTCTTCAGCGGGGTCATGCCGGGGTCGGTCACCACGTAGGCTTCGAAGTACAGCACGCGCTCGATGTCGCGCAAGGTCATGTCCAGCACCAGGCCCAGGCGCGAAGGCAGGGACTTCAGGAACCAGATGTGGGCGCAGGGCGCGGCCAGGTCGATGTGGCCCATGCGCTCGCGGCGCACCTTGGTCTGCGTGACTTCAACGCCGCACTTCTCGCAGATGAC
>DATILF010000372.1:0-2811 GCA_035476755.1 Ramlibacter sp. | reverse complement strand
GGCCCTCAACATGCTGCACGACATCCAGCGCAACGGCGGCATCGACAAGATCGGCGAGTTCATCAAGCAGGTGAAGGACAAGAACTCCGGCATCAAGCTGATGGGCTTCGGGCACCGCGTCTACAAGAACTACGACCCCCGTGCCAAGCTCATGCAGGAGACCTGCAAGGAAGTGCTGGGCGAACTGGGCCTGCAGAACGACCCTCTGTTCAAGCTGGCCATGGCGCTCGAGAAGATCGCCCTGGAAGACGAATACTTCGTGTCGCGCAAGCTCTACCCGAACGTCGATTTCTACTCCGGCATCGTGCAGCGCGCGATTGGCATCCCGGTGTCGCTGTTCACCGCCATCTTCGCGGCGGCGCGCACCGTCGGCTGGATCGCCCAGCTCAACGAGATGATCGGCGATCCGGAATACAAGATTGGCCGTCCGCGCCAGCTTTACGCCGGCGCGACGCGCCGCGACGTCCAGCCGATCAAGCAGCGTTGAAGCGCCGGCGCCCGCTCGGGCGCTGAAACCGGTCCGGAAAGCCGGCCATCGCGTTTCGCGATGGCCGGCTTTGCATTTATGGAAGAAAATCCGGATTGGCCATCGCACAACGCGACGACTCTTTCCCGTGAAACCCACCGAACGCACCTTCGCCCGCCGGATCGACCTCACCTCGCTGCAGCTCTTCGTGGCGGTGTGCGAACTTGGCAGCATCGGCAAGGCGGCCGAGCGGGAGTTCATCGCGGCCTCCGCCGTGAGCAAGCGCCTGTCGGACCTCGAAGCCACGCTGGAGACGCCCCTGCTCTACCGCCACACCCGCGGGGTGGACCTGACGCCCGCCGGCGAGAGCTTGCTGCACCACGCCCGTTCGGTGCTGTTCAGCCTGGAGAAGATGCAGGGTGAGCTCAGCGAATACGCCGATGGCGTGCGCGGCCACGTGCGGGTGCACGCCAGCATCTCGGCCATCGTGCAATTCCTGCCCGAGGACCTGGGCGCCTTCATCCAGCAGCACGGGCAGGTGAAAATCGACCTGGAAGAGCATCTCTCCACCGAAATCGCCCGCGCCGTGCAGGAAGGCGCGGCCGACCTGGGCATCTGCAACGCCGGCGTTCTTGGTAACGGGCATGAGCTGCAGACCCTGCCGTACCGGCGCGACCAGCTGGTGCTGATCGTTCCGCGCCGCCATACGCTGGCGCGCAGCGAAGCCATCGCTTTCGAGGAAACGCTGGACTGCGACCATGTCGGCCTGCACTCCAACAGCTCGATCTACCTGGCGATGCGCGAAGCCGCCGCGGCAGCCGGGCGAACCATCAAGCTGCGCATCCACGTCACCGGCCTGGACGCCATGTGCCGCATGATCCACAACGGCCTGGGCGTGGGCGTGATGCCCCTGCGCGCCTTCGAACTGATGCACGGCGTGGGCGAGCTGGAATGCGTGCCACTCACCAACGCCTGGGCGCACCGCCGCATCGACCTCGTCGCCCGCGACTTCTCGACCCTGCCCGTCACCGCGCGGCTGCTGGTCGATCACCTGAAAGCGCGCGCGGAAAATCTCGAGCCCGCGCTCGCCGAATAAAATCCACCATCCTTACCGGAAGCACCCCATGGGCAGAACCCTCTACGACAAGATCTGGGACGAGCACGTCGTCCACACCGAAGAAGATGGCACTGCCATCCTCTACATCGACCGCCACCTGGTACACGAAGTCACCAGCCCGCAGGCGTTCGAGGGCCTGCGCGAAACCGGGCGCAAGGTCTGGCGCGTGAGCTCCATCGTGGCGACGGCCGACCACAACACGCCCACCACCGGCTGGGAGATGGGCTACGACGGCATCACCGACCCGATCAGCAAGGAGCAGGTGACCACGCTCGACAAGAACATCAGCGAGTTCGGCTCGGCCGCCTACTTTCCGTTCCTGTCCAAGCGGCAGGGCATCGTGCATGTGATCGGGCCCGAGCAGGGCGCCACGCTGCCGGGCATGACGGTGGTGTGCGGCGACTCGCACACCTCCACCCATGGCGCCTTCGGCGCGCTGGCGCACGGCATCGGCACCAGCGAGGTCGAGCACGTGCTGGCCACGCAGACGCTGCTGGCCAAGAAGGCGAAGAACATGCTCGTGAAGGTCGAGGGACGCCTTACCCCCGGCGTGACGGCCAAGGACATCGTGCTGGCCATCATCGGCCGCATCGGCACGGCCGGCGGCACGGGCTACACGATCGAGTTCGCGGGCTCGGCGATCCGTGGCCTGTCCGTGGAGGGCCGCATGACGGTCTGCAACATGGCCATCGAGGCCGGCGCGCGCGCTGGCCTGGTGGCGGTGGACGACAAGACGATCGAGTACGTCAAGGGCCGGCCGCTTTCGCCGACCGGCGTCGAATGGGACCAGGCCGTGGCGTACTGGAAAACGCTGCAGTCCGACTCCGATGCGAAGTTCGACAGCGTGGTCGAACTGGACGCGGCGGCCCTCATTCCCCAGGTGACCTGGGGCACTTCGCCCGAGATGGTGCTGGGTGTCGATGCGCGCGTGCCCGATCCCGACAAGGAAAAGGACGCCAGCAAGCGCGGCGCCATCGAGCGCGCGCTCACCTACATGGGCCTGGAGCCGGGCAAGGCGCTGAACGACATCTACGTGGACAAGGTATTCATTGGCTCGTGCACCAACAGCCGCATCGAGGACATCCGCGAAGCCGCGGCCCTGGTCAAGAAGCTGGGTCAGAAGGTCGCCAAGAACGTCAAGCTGGCGATGGTGGTGCCCGGCTCGGGCCTGGTGAAGGACCAGGCCGAGCGGGAAGGCCTGCACGAGATCTTCAAGGCCGCGGGCTTC
>DATILF010000371.1:0-11549 GCA_035476755.1 Ramlibacter sp. | reverse complement strand
TCCCCTCACCTCAGGCCTCGTCGCACTGAGCGTCAGTCATCTCCGAAGCCCTCGCCAGCGGGGCGCGCCCCTTGCGGGGACGACTATCGTCGCCTACTCGATGCGATGGAAGAATCAAGATGGAGCGGCTGGCCGCTTACGGAAATCCGTCAGGGGGCGGGTCCCAACGTGCGGCCCAGTTCCGTTTCGCAAGTTCCAAGGTCCGCGTCGAATAGCATGCGTATCAGGGACTCCTCGCGGGCGCGGACGGTGCCTAGAAAATACTCCGCGCCTGCGCTTTGCGCCATGGCCGCAAAAGTATCGAACCCGATTTCCAGAAACTGCTGGAGCGACGCCAAGCCCGCGGCTGCCGCTGGCCCACGCATCATTTTCAGCATCATCCGAAGCCCCGGTGTGCGGGTGAGGCGCGCCATCTCGTGACCGATTCGAAGCACCACCGAGAGCTGCCGCTCGCGGTCGTCACGCCGACCCACGGCACGCCACGCACTGGTATAGGCCCGGGCATCATCGTCCACGGAAGCCTGCAATAGCCAGGCCACTCCCATGGCGTGGTCCAGTTCTTCGGTGAGTACGTGAAGCTCGGCCAGTGACACGGCGGTTTCAGCCACCTGGGCGGGAAACAGCTTTTCCACGGCGCCGGCGATTCGCGCGAACTGCGCATCGCGCTCGCCGTAGTCCTTGTCACTGTAGAGTTCCTCCAGGAAGAACCGGGCCGCGTCCGCATACGGCCCTTGCGCGAGCAGGTCTGAATAGGTGCCAGCGAAGCGCTGCGCCTGGACACGCTTGATGCGGGCGACGGCGGACCTCAGCGGCGGATCGCCCAGCGCGGCTTGCCTGAGCTGCGAAACCTCGGCGACGGCACTGCGAATTTTCTTGGCGGCTTCCATGCAAACCCCGAGTCTATCTAGGCGGCGCGCTCTACAGAGAAGGCAGCCGTACATGCATAGTAGCCCGATGGAAAGAAGGAGCTTGTTGACGTTGGGCATGGTTTCCGCCGCCGTGCTTGTCCTGGGCGGCGGCGCCGTGGCGCTGCTGCAACCCGGATTGCACGAGGCCAGGCTTTCGCCGGTCGGGCGTGAGGTGTTCGTCGGCGTTGGGCGTGGCCTCCTGGATGGAAGCCTGCCTGCGGCGAAGGACGCGCAGTCGGCCGCTCTGGAGGGCTTGCTAGACCGGATCGATGGCGTGGTCGCCGCTTTGCCTCCCCACGCGCAGGCGGAGCTCTCGCAATTGCTCGCGCTCCTGGCGAGTTCCGGTGGGCGGCGCGCGTTGACGGGGCTTGACGTGCCCTGGCCCCACGCATCCGTGGCGGACATCCAGCAGGCGCTCCAATCCATGCGTGTTTCCAGCATCAGCCTGCGCCGGCAGGCCTACCAAGCACTGCATGACATCGTAGGTGCTGCGTATTTCGCGGATGCGCGAACATGGAGTGTGATGGGTTACCCCGGACCGCTCGCCATTTGAGGGATGGGCAATGAGCAGTCTGCGGGACCCGATCCGGGATGGTTTGAGGCGTGGCTGGAAGGTGCTGGGCGGTCCTTACGCCGAGGTGCCCCCGAGAATCACCTGTGACGTTGCCATCGTCGGTTCCGGTGCCGGCGCGGGAATCACCGCCGAGCTGTTGACGCGCGCCGGCCTGAAAGTGGTTCTGGTGGAGGAGGGGCCGCTCAGGAGCAGCTCGGATTTCAAACAGCAGGAAGCCATCGCCTATCCCTCCTTGTACCAGGAAAGCGCTGCTCGCAAGACGAGCGACAAGGCGATCAACATCCTGCAAGGTCGTTGCGTTGGCGGCTCCACCACGGTCAACTGGACCAGCTCCTTCAGGACGCCCGCCGCCACGCTTCGCCATTGGCACGAGAACTTCGATCTGGAGGGCTTTGGCAGTGACGCCCTTGCGCCGTACTTCAGCCAGGCCGAACGCCGGCTGAGCATCGGCCCCTGGCTCACGCCGCCCAACGAGAACAACGATCTGCTGCGGCGCGGCGCTTCAAAGCTCGGCATTTCCGCTGCCGCTATTTCTCGCAACGTCAAAGGTTGCTGGAACCTGGGCTCCTGCGGCATGGGATGCCCGACCAATGCGAAGCAGTCGATGTTGGTCACGACCATTCCCGAAGCGCTGGATCGAGGGGCAGTCCTGCTCGTGGAGACCCGCGCTGAGCGATTCGTCCTCGCAAAGGGCAAAGTCCACGCGCTGCTGTGCGGGCCCGTCAAGTCCAATGGCGCGCCCGTTTCCACAGACGGCCCCTCGACGACTATCGTCGCGCGCCACTATGTGCTCGCGGCCGGTGCCATCAATTCACCCGCGGTGCTGTTGCGCTCCGAAGCGCCTGATCCGCATGCCCACCTCGGTGCGCGGACCTTCCTGCACCCGGTCGTCATGTCTGCGGGCGTCATGGACCACAAAGTCGCGGGCTGGCAAGGCGCGCCGCAGACCATCTACACCGATCACTTCCTGGAGACGCAGGCGATCGATGGCCCCATGGGGTTCAAGCTCGAAGCGCCGCCGCTGTATCCAGTGATCTTTGCCTCCACTGTCGCTGGTTTCGGTCGTGAGCAGGCCGAACTGCTGCGCCAGTTTCCGAACACGCATGTGCTCCTGGCGCTTTTGCGCGATGGATTCCATCGCGAGTCACCGGGTGGGCAAGTGAGGTTGCGCGGCGATGGTTCCGCCTTGCTGGACTATCCTTTGACTGGTTTCGTCGTGGATGGCGCCCGGCGCGCCTTGCTGGCCATGGCGGAAATCCAATTTGCGGCTGGAGCTCGGCAAGTGCTGCCTATCCACGAGCTGTCGAAGCCCTACGGCTCGTGGGCCGAAGCACGCCAGGCGATCGGGGCGCTGCGGATGGAACCGCTGCTGACCAAGGTGGTCAGTGCCCACGTGATGGGCGGCTGCGGCCTGGCAGGCACCGAGAAGCGGGGCGTAACGCGGCCTGACGGCGTTCATTGGCACTTGGACAACCTGTCCATTCATGATGGATCGATTTTTCCGACCAGCGTCGGCGCCAACCCCCAGCTCTCGATCTACGGCATCACCAACCGGCTGGCGCAAGGGCTGGCCAAGCGGCTCACGGGTGTCGATGTGATACTCGCCTGATGCAAACGCGTTCGGCGCTGGCTCGCCTGCAGCAGGTCACCACATTGGGTCTGCTGGCTTGCGCGTCGGCGTGGCTGGCCTGGCATTGGCGTCAATCGCCGGGGCGGGCAATCGCCGGCTTCGTGATCATCGCGTTGGGCTACGCCATCTTCCTGGCGATCGAATTCGTGCTGGTGAGCTACGTCAGCCGCACCGATCCAGCGCCCAAGCCGACATGGAGGGAGTTGATCCACGCGTGGCTCGGCGAGGCGTGCATCGCCCCTGTCGTTTTTTGCTGGCGCCAGCCGTTTCGCTGGCGCGAAATCCCCGACCAGATTGACGCACGACCGGGACAGCCGCCCCAGCGGGGCGCCGTCTTCATTCATGGCTTCGTCTGCAACCGCGGCTTCTGGACGCCCTGGCTGCGACGGCTGCGGGCGCAGGGGCGGCCTTTCATCGCGGTGAATCTCGAGCCGGTCTTCGGATCCATCGATGCGTACGCGCCCATCATCGAGGATGCCGTCCAGCGCATCTCCGCGGCCACCGGACTGCCTCCTGTGCTGGTCTGCCATAGCATGGGCGGACTGGCCGCGCGCGCCTGGCTGCGCGAGATGAAAGCGCATGACCGCGTACACCACGTCATCACGATCGGATCGCCCCATCACGGCACCTGGCTGGGACGCTTCAGCCATCTGGCAAACGGCCGGCAGATGCGGCTGCATGGCGACTGGGTCAGCGCCCTGGCGGGCCATGGCGAAGCCCGGGACCATGCCGGCTTCACCTGCTGGTACTCCAACTGCGACAATGTGGTCTTCCCCGCTACCACCGCCACCCTGGAGGGTGCAGATAACCGCTTCATTGGCGGCCTGGCTCACGTCGAAATGGCGTTTCACCCGCGTGTCGTGGGTGAATCGATCGCGATGATGGCTGGCTGAAGGCGGTGAATTTCTCACAATAAAGCCCGGTCATATTTACCACCGCCCCGGCTGACTCCTTTTTATCCTTCGCAGCACACATAAGGTTGGGGGCGAAATGGATTTTCTGGCGAAGGGGGACATCCCCGACAGCGACAACACGCTGCCGGTCGGATCGGCAAGCCTGGGCTCGGGCCTGGCACTTCTGGTTGACGAACTCGCGCACGGCGTGCTGCTGACCAGCGTCGCGGGCCGTTTGCTCCATGCCAATCAGGCGGCGCGGCACGAGCTGGCGCGCCGCCGCGTGCTGGGAACACGCAATCATTTCCTGTACACCCTCTCACCGGAGGGCGGCAAGACACTCCAGGATGCGCTGCAGCGCGTGGCGGACGGCAAGCGCAGCCTGATCCAGCTGCCCGCGCAGGAAGGCCCCGCGCTGACCCTCGCCGCAGTGCCCCTGAAAAGCGGCGGTGCGGCCCAGCCGCACACGGCTGCCCTGATGTTCGCGCGCTCTGCCGTTTGCGATTCGCTGATGCTGTGTTTTTTCGCGCGCAGCCACGGCCTCACGGCCGCCGAAGAGCAAGTGCTGGGCATCCTGTGCCAGGGGTACTCGGCGCCGCAGGTGGCAAGCCAGCTGAAGGTGGCGGTGTCCACCGTCCGCAGCCATGTGCGCAGCGTGTGCGCAAAGACGCGGGTGAGCGGCGTGCGTGAGCTGGTTAGCCGCATCGCGGTCCTGCCGCCCGTGGCGCCGCCGTTCTGGCACGAGCCCATGCACTGACAGGAACCTTTGGTGGCCTGGGTCGGGCCGCCGCTCATGCTAGAGTCCGCCTGGATTGGGGGAGTACGCCATGGATAAAGCCAGCCCGTTAGCGGTACATGACAAGCTGCTCGCGGCCTTGAGCCCTAGTTTGCGCGCGTTGGCGTGCCGGGGCAATATTCGCAGCTACCGCAAGAATAGCGTCATCATCAACGAAGGTGAGATCGGAGAGTCGCTCTTCGTCCTGCTCGAAGGCCGAGTCAAGGTCTATTCGAACGACGCCGAAGGCCGGGAGATCACCTACAACGTGGTCGATGCCGGCGATTACTTCGCCGAGATGTGGCTGGACGGCGGTCCCCGATCCGCTTCGGTCATGACTCTCGAACCCAGCGTCTGTTCCGTGGTCAGCCGGCCGGCCCTGCGCGAACACTTGGCGGAGGAGCCCGAATTCGCGCTGGAACTCGTATCACAGGTGATTCGCCGGGCGCGCGCGGCGACCGAATCGGCGCGCAACATGGCCCTGCTCGACGTTTATGGCCGTGTCATCGTGACCCTGGAGAGCCAGCACGGCCCTGCCAAGCCCGACGCTCCCATCACCCTGACGCAAATCACTCACCAGAACATTGCGAGCCGGGTCGGCGCATCGCGCGAAATGGTCAGCCGGCTGCTGAAGGACCTGGAAAAGGGGGGCTACATCGAGCTGGGCGTCAAGCGCATCACGCTCCTGAAGAAACTCCCGGCGCGTTGGTAGGCATGCACGCGCGATACGGCTGCATCTGTTTCGCGGTTCCCAAAAAGCTTCTCCGGCAACTCGCCGACGACGCGGACGACGATGACCATCGAGACCTTTTGCGCGGCCATCTGGCGCATTCATCGCAATTGCGTGCCCAGCGCGCCGTCCTGACCAGGGAGCGGCCGCTGTCCAAGCCGGGCAGGCAGTTGCTGCACCGCCAGGTGTTCGATGCCCAGGGGCGCACGTTCCTGCCCGGCCGGCTTCTGCGTGACGAGGACGACCCGCCCACCTCCGACAAGGAGGCCAACCTGGCCTATGAGAACGTCGGCATCGCGCTGCAGTTCTTCAAATCGGTGCTGGGCCGCGATTCGGTGGACGGCAAAGGCATGCGCGTCGATGCGTCCGTTCACTATGGCTATCGCTTCACCAATGCCATGTGGACCGGCGAGCAGATGATCATCGGGGACGGCGATGGACGCGATGTCAAGGGTCTCGCCCACTCGCTGGGCATCATCGCCCATGAGTTCGCGCATGGCGTAACCCAGCACCTCGTGCGCGGCGGGCTGGGCGTGGTCCAGGTGACTGGCCAGCCGCCGACGCTCAAGGGCGAGGCCGGCGCGCTCAATGAATCCTTTTCCGACGTGTGCGCCAGCATGATCAAGCAGTGGCACGCCAACCAGGCGGTTTCGCAGGCTGACTGGCTGGTGGGCGAGGACATTCTTTTGCCCAAGGCCGGCAAGGCGATCCGTTCGCTCAAGGACCCGGGCAACAGCCGGCTCACGTGGCGTCTGGATGACCAGATCAGGGACTACAAGCGCTACAAGCCCACCGACGAAGCCCACAAGGCATCGGGCATCGCGAACCATGCGTTCTACCTGGCGGCCCTGCGGCTGGGCGGCCACTCGTGGGAAACGCTCGGTCCAGTCTGGCTGAAGGGCTTTGACAAGCTGCGGGCCAGAGCGACCTTCCTGGATGCCGCCCACGCCACACTGGATGCTGCTGTTGCGCTACACGGCAAAGCATCGCCCACGCATGACGCGGTCAAGGCGGGCTGGAAAAAGGTCAACGTTTTGGCCTGACGCCGCAAGGGCGTAACATCCGGCAATGGAATGCCAGTCCTGTCACACGGCAAATCCGGACGCCAACCGTTTCTGTGAGAACTGCGGAGAGCCGCTCACCCTGAAGTGCGCGAGCTGCGGCTACGCCTGCTCGGGCAGCGCGCGGTTCTGTGGCGGTTGCGGCGTGCCGCTGGCCCGTGCGCCAACGGCCCCGGCGGCAGGGCGTGGGCCCCCCATCGTTTCCGCGCCTGCGTCCGGGTGGGGCGAGCTCAAGCAGGCTACGGTGCTTTTTGCCGATGTCGTGAGCTCCACCGAGCAGATCGCGCAGCTGGATCCCGAGGAAGCCATGGATCGGCTCAAGCCGGCCGTGATGCTGATGTGCGAGTCCATCGAGCGTTTCGGCGGCACCATCATGCGCACCCTGGGCGACGGGATATTCGCGTTGTTTGGCGCGCCGAAGGCTTTGGAGGGCCATGCCCGCCTCGCGTGCGAAGCGGCGCTCCACATGCAGTCGTCGTTCTCGCGGGCGCCCGGGGGGCTGCGTATCCGGGTAGGCCTGCATTCCGGCCTGGTGGCCTCCGACCCTTATGCCCACGATACGGGCATCGGTGGTGGCGCGCACGGCATGACGATTCACCTGGCCAGCCGCGTGGTCGGCGTGGCGTCTCCGGGCGGCATCACCCTGACCCAGGACTGCCACTCTCTGGTGCGTGGATCGGTGGACGTTGAATCGGTCGGTTTTCCCCCGCTCAAGGGCATCCCGGAGCCGGTGGAGATATTCCTGCTGGCGGGATTGAAGGCGACCTTCGCCAGCCAGCACTTCCACCAGGCCAAGCTCACCCCGTTTCGGGGGCGCGACAAGGAAATGGCCGTGCTGCAGCAGGCCCAGGCACTGGCGGAAACGGGCAACGCGCAGGTGATCGGTATCTCCGGTGGGCCGGGAGCCGGCAAGAGCCGGCTGTGCTACGAATTCGGGCAGTGGTGCCGCGCGCGCGGCAAACCCGTCTTCGAAGTGCGGGCCCAGCCCTACGGAAGCGCGACGCCGCTTCAGCCTGTGCTGGAGCTGATGCGCATCTTTTTCTTCGGCATCGCGCAGGGCGATACGCCTACCGAAGCCCGCATCAAGATTTCGGCGCGCCTGGATGAACTGGGCACAGACCAGCCGGGCGACTATGCCTTGCTGTGCGAGTTCCTTGGCGTAACGGACGGCGAAGGGGGCAGCGCCCCGCCAAGCCATGCGAAGACGCGCCGCGCGCGCCTTCTGGCCATTGTTTCCGCGCTGGTGAAGCAGTCCGCCGATACCGCAGCGCTGATCCTGATCGAGGACATGCACTGGCTGGATGACGCTAGCGAGGAGTTCGTCGCGGCCTTGGTGCAGGCCGTGGTGGCCACCAAGACCATGGTAGTGCTCAACTACCGGTCCTCGTACCGCTCGCCCTGGACGGGGTTCGAGAACTTCCAGGAAGTCGAGGTCGGCGAACTGAGTGCCGGCGACACCGATGCCATCGTGCGCGAGCTGATCAGTCACCGGCGCGAGTTCCAGCAGATTTCCCAGCTCATCGTCAAGCGCAGCGGCGGCAACCCGTTCTTCGCCGAAGAGCTGGTGCGCTCCCTCGCGGAGCGTGGCGTGCTGTCGGGAGACCCCAATCACCCGAGCAATGGCATCGACTCGGTGCAAAGGGCCTTGCCGGCCACGGTGCAGGCCGTCATCGGTGCCCGCATCGATCGTCTGAGCGAGGCCGAGAAGTCCTTGCTGCAGATGTGCGCAATCATCGGCAAGGAGGTCCCGCTACTGGTTCTGGAACGCGTGGCGGGCACCATGCGCGGCCAGATCGAGCGCGCGCTGGACGCCCTGTGCCACGCTGAACTGATCCAGCCGCAACCCGCCGTCGGCGGCCGGCGCTTCTCGTTCCGTCACCCCTTGATCCAGGAGGTGGCTTACGAGTCGCAGCTCAAGGCCAAGCGCGCAGCCATCCACGCTTCCGTGGCGAATGCGATGGAGCATTACTACACGGACCAGTTGGACGAATACGCCGCGTTGATCTCCCACCATTACGAAGCTGCAGGGGATGCGCTCAGTGCTGCGGAGTACTCCGCGCGCGCCGCCCATTGGCTGGGCGGCACTGATTCCGGGCAGGCCAGCAAGCACTGGCGCAAGGTGCGCACCCTCCTTGCTGAGCAGTCCGGCAATCCGCAGGCTGACCGTCTGCGCGCGATGGCTTGCAGCCAGATCGCCCTGCTGGGGTGGCGCGAAGGCTTGAGCCTGCAGGAAGTGCAGCCCTTCATCGAAGAGGCCATGGGGCTTGCGGGCGAGATCGATGGCCGGCTCACGCAGCTGCTGCTGATGATCGAAGGACGGATGATCCAGGCCAGCGGCGGGCCGGTCGACTGGTACGTGGAGCGGGTCCAGCAGGCATTGGCGATGGCGGAAGCCAGCGCCGATGCCGGCCGCATTGCGATGGTGAAGGCGGTACTCAGTCAGGCCTACGGATGGTCGGGACTGCTGGGCGAAGCACTGCGCTGCAACGACGCCGCCCTGGCCGACGTGCATGCCATCGACCCGGCCGACCGTGAGTTCATCGGCTTTAGCATCGAGCAATGGCTGCTGGCCCTGCGCAGCCGATTGCTGGCGCGGTTGGGCCGTTTCGATGACGCGCATGAGTGCCTCGGCCAACTGATGGCTCTGGGCGAGACCGCCTCCGATCCGGTGGTCCGCCTCATCTTCCATCATTGCCACGTGGACCTGGCGCGATTCAGCGAGGATCCCGCCCTGGCGCAGGAGCATGCGGCGAAGATCAGCGAGCTCGACCAGAAGCACGCCATTCCATATCTGCAAGCGGCGACCTTGAATTCGCGAGGCATGGCCAGGAGCATTTCGGGCCAGCACGAGGCTGCGATCACGGAATTCACCCAGGCCCTCAAGCTGGTGCGGACCGCCAACGTGGCCGCTGAACATGAAACCGAGATCCTGGCCAACCTCGCTGAATCGCAGCGGCGCATCGGCGACCTGGAGCGCGCCCTGCTCACGGCCCGCGAAGGCGTGGAGATGGCCAGGCAACGCAGCGCCCGCGTGGCCGAGTGCCGGGCCCTGATCACGCTAGGCGCGGCGTTGCTGGATGTCCATGGCGGGGCCCGCAGCGCCGAAGCCGGGGCCAGGTTTGCGGAAGCCGCGGCGCTGATCGAAGTCACCGGCGCCCGCATCTACGAGTCGGCTCTGTCGTACGAGCAGGCCCGGCTGCGGCAGATGACCTTGGGGTCGATGAGCCCGGCGCCTACTTTCTTGCAATGAGCGTGAATTCACGCATGCCGTAGCTGGCCAGGATCGAAGCGGACACTCCGAGTTCTTGGGCGCAAAAGTTGAGCCATTCGTCAGGAGCAGTCCTGTACAGTTCGGCGACATCCCCATTGCCCTCTCCGTCCGCGGTGAGGAAGTTCACCGCGAATCCACGCCGGCTTGACGCCCACATGTCGGTCAGTGTCGCCTGGATGTACCGCGTCCAGGCTTCGCGTGAAAGGTCCAGCTTGACATTGAAGATGCCGCTCGCCACGCAGTGGTCCGCAACGCGCGTGCAGCGAGTGCCCTCGGCGAAGTGGGTGTCCGGGCGCTTGCGCCAGCGCCGGCTTGCTTGCCGGATCATGCCTGGCACGAGGTCGATCCCCAGGTAGTCCACTGCGGCGTCGGGCCAGCGCCCGGCCATGAAGGTTCGCAGCGCCCCGTACCCGCATCCCAGGTCGTTGAGGGAAAAGGGCGCTGAAAAATCGCAGCCCTTGAGCAACTGGACAAAGCGAAGCTCTTGTGTCGGCCTGCACGGCCAATCCACACCCAGTGGCGTGGGGCCATGTGCATCGAGCCTGGCGGCGTAGTAATCCCCGACCCGTGCGAGAAGCCTGTCCGGGTCGCTGGCGGTCACTTGGCTTTGGCGTCCAGTCCCAGGGGAAGCGAGATGACCAGGTAATCCTGCTTCATGTAGAACAGCGGCCGGCCCTTCTCGGTGATCAGGACGCGGTTGCCGTCCTTGCCTGCGTTCAGGTCATGAAGCTCGAAGTAAACGGGTAGCGGCTTTTTCGCCGCCAGGTTTCGCACCAGTGCCTTCACGATGGCGGCGTCGCCGTTCTGGCCGGTCACGTTGGACTTGGCGCGGCGAAGGCTGGCCAGGTAGCGGTGAAAGCGGTTCTTCACGTCGTGATTGGACAGGCCGGTCAGGTTCAGCACGGCGATGCTCGTTTCGAAGCGGCGGCCCTCCTTGAAGATCCCGAACTCCTTTTGCAGTTCGACCATTTCAGCGAGACCGCCGTACTGGTCCTTGGACCCCAGGTTCGGAGCGAACCGAAGATTCAGTTTTTCCTGCAAGCTGCCGACATAGATGTCGTGCTCTTTCATGAACATGCCCATGTGCTACCCCTCGTTTTGGTTGCGCCGCGTGCCCGCGTAAGTCAGTGTGCCATGTGAATCCAAGTGTAAGCACAAACCCATGCGATTGCCTAGGGGGCGGGGTGGCGTCTCCCCCATTTGTAGGATTGGTTCGTGGGATCAGGCCGCTGCGGCCGCCAGTTCCGTCATGCCTTTGACGCGTTCGTAGATCGGCGTGAAATCCGGCGCCGTCTTGTCGAACAGTTCCTGGAAGCTGTCGATGACGAAATAGGTCTGCTGGTAGCTGTCGATCTTGTAGCGCGTGCGCATGACTCGCTCGATGTCCAGCGGAAGGCGCTGGGGCTCAGGGCTTTCGACCGCGTACTGCAGTTCGCCCGGCGAGCTGATGATGCCGGCGCCATACGCGCGCAGGCCGCCCGTCTGCCGGATCAGACCGAACTCGATCGTGTACCAGTACAGCCGGCTCAGCAGCTCGCACGCATCCAGCCGGTGCGCCTTCAGCCCGCCCTTGCCGTATTCCTGCATGTGGTCGGCAAAGACCGGGTTGAACAGCAGCGGCACGTGCCCGAACAGGTCGTGGAAGACATCGGGCTCGACGATGTAGTCGAATTCTTCCGGCGTGCGGATCCAGTCCGTGACCGGGAA
>DATILF010000370.1:0-12311 GCA_035476755.1 Ramlibacter sp. | reverse complement strand
TTTCGCCCGTCCGCGCTGGCCAGACTGGGCATCGCGTGGAAAGACCTGCACGCGCGGCATCCCCGCCTTTGCCAGGTGGCGATCGTGGGCGCCCCCGGGTGCCGCGCCGAGGAGCCGGGCCACGACCTGACCTACCTCGCGGACAACGGGTTGGTGCCCGGGCTGGAACTGCCCGCCACGCTGTACGCCGACATGAGCGGCTCGCTGATGGCGAGCGAGGCGGTGGTGCAGGCTGCGCTGTTGCATCGCGAGCGATATGCGGGCGGCGGCGAGACCGACCCGTCCGGCGTATTCATCGAGGTGGCCCTGTCGGAAGCCGCCCGCTACCTGGCGCTTCCGCGGCAATGGGGCCTCACGCAGCCCGATGGCTCGGTGGGCGGCGCGCACGCGGGCTACCGCGTGTACGCCTGCCAGGATGGGCGTGTGGCGGTCGCCGCCCTGGAGCCGCACTTTGCCCGGGCCCTGTGCGCCGCAGCGGGCGTGGGGGCGAGCGATCCGCGCGCCATGTTTGCAACGGCCACCCACGAGGCCATCGCCCGCTTCCTGCGATCGCAAACCCGGGCCCAGCTGGAAACCCTGTCGAACGAGCGGGACATCCCGCTGCATACGATGCCCTGAGGGGGTTGACTCAACTCGGGGCGGCCAGCGTTGACTCTTGAGATCAAATCGCCGGACGTACGGGTTCTTCCTTGTAGGACAACATCGGAATTTGACGGCGGGGGGCCGCCACACGCACTCAAGGGCCTGTTTGCGGCGCACACTGCAGGCTGCTGAGGTAGCGAATTTCAACATGAACGATTCCATAGTCAAGATAGGCATCGTGGACGACCACGCCATCGTGCGGGCGGGACTCAAGCAGTTCCTCTCCGAGATGGTCGATCTGCGGGTGGTGGGCGAAGCGGCGAGCGGCCGCGAGGCGATCGATCTGGTGCGCACCACCGAACTCGACGTGATCATCATGGACCTGTCCATGCCGGGCCAGAGCGGCATCGACGCACTAGCGATGATCCGCGCGAAAGCCCCCGACGTGGGCATCCTCATCCTGTCGGGCTATCCCGAGGAACAATACGCCGTCAACCTGATCCGCCAGGGGGCCAGCGGCTACCTGAACAAGGAATGCGAGCCGATGGAGATCGTCAACGCCATCCGCACGATTGCACTGGGCCGGCGCTACATCTCCCCTTCGGTGGCCGAGCTGATCGCGCAGCAGCTCAACCGCAAGGAAGGCAACGCCGCGCACGACCTGCTGTCAGAGCGAGAGTTCCAGGTGTTCCTGAAGCTGGCCAAGGGAGAGACCGCCGGCGACATCGCCAGCGCTCTCTCGCTGAGCGTGAAGACCGTCAGCACGTACCGCACGCGACTGATGGAGAAAATGGGCCTGGCGTCCAACAGCGACCTGACGTATTACGCGCTGAAAAACAAGCTGATCGATTGAGCGCTCAGAGCCGCTGAGCGAAACAGAGCGGCGACGCACATCGCGACGCTGCACCGTCCTACATCCAGCATGGCGCGAGCGTCTAAGGTGAATGCATGGCACCCTCCAGCACCCGCACCCTGTGGAAAGGCGCGATCAGCTTCGGCCTGGTCCATATCCCTGTCACCCTGCACTCGGCCACGGCCGAGAACCGGATGAAGTTCAACCTGCTCGACAAGCGCACCATGAACCCGGTGGGCAACAAACAGGTGAACAAGGCGACGGGCGAAGCCATGGCCCGGGAAGAGGTCGTCAAAGGCTTCGAATTCGAGAAGGACCAGTACGTCACCCTGACGCCCGAAGAAATCAAGTCGGCGCTGCCGAAGTCCACGCAGACTATCGAGATCGAGGCGTTCATCGATGGCGCGCAAATTCCCACGACTTACTACAACAAGCCCTACTACGTGGCGCCGGCCAGCAAGGGCCAGAAACCCTACCTGCTGCTGTTGGAGACCATGCGCCGTACCAGCAGGGTGGGCATCGCGCGTGTGGTGATTTCCACCCGGCAGCATCTCGCTGCGCTGGTTCCATCCGACCACGGCCTGGTGCTGGAGTTGCTGCGCTGGGCCGACGAAGTGCGCGACACGGCCGGCCTGCCGCTGCCCGA
Organism: Ramlibacter sp.; assembly: GCA_035476755.1. Taxonomy (GTDB): domain Bacteria; phylum Pseudomonadota; class Gammaproteobacteria; order Burkholderiales; family Burkholderiaceae_C; genus Ramlibacter. Next base: position 10,230 of record DATILF010000370.1, on the reverse strand, counting down.
CGAGAAAGAAACCCAGGTGTCCGAGCGCGAGCTGAAGATGGCGGCGCAACTGGTGAACGATCTGCTGGACGATTGGCACCCGGAGTCCTTCCACGACGAATTCCGCGAAAAGCTGGAGAGGGTCGTGCAGGAGAAGGTGAAGGCGGGTGAAGGCGAGCACATCATGAAGCCTCTGGCCGGCGAGGAAGTCAGGCCCAGCGCGGACATCATCGACCTGACCGAGCTGCTGCGCGCAAGCCTGCGCAAAGGCGGCGGCAAGAACGCGGGCGAAGCGGCCGGCGAAGCCGCGCCCAAGACGACCCGCCGCAAGGCCGCCAACGACGAAGCAGCGCCCGCCAGGCGCGCGGCCGCCACCAAGAGCAGCGGCCGCGCCACGGCCACCGTCAAACCCAAGGCCCGCAAGAAAGCTGCATGACGATGCCCAAGCCCACACCCATGAACCAGGCGGGCGGGCAGATGCTGGTGGTGGCGGCTTTCGCCCTGGGAGCGCTGGGTACATGGTGGCTGGATGGCCGCATACGCCGGTTTCGCGCTCCTGCACCCCCGGATGACAACAGCATCAAGCAGTCTGTCGTGGCACAACTTCCCCTGCTCGTGGCCTACCCGCAGGCGGTCGATGTGAGCGTGCGCGGCGGGGTCGTGCGCCTGGGTGGGCAGGTGCTGGCGGCAGAACGAGACAGGCTGCTGGCCGCGCTGGTCCACCTGCCGGGCGTGCACAAGGTTCACAACGCCCTGAGCACGCAACCCGGCGGACCCTGAAGGCAGGTCATCCGGTTGCCCGCAGATGCCAGGCGCCCTGCCGCTCAGGAAGCCTTGAACCACCCGGCCCAGGAATGCCGGGCGATGGAAGGTATCTGCACGGCTTCAGGCCGCCCCCGGCCGGAGAACGGCACGGGAGGCGCAGCCCTGCGAGCGGACAGGGCCGTCGCACGCTTGGCCTGCGCCGCAGCGTGGTCAGCATCTTCGACGGCCACCCTCCACCGGGACCACAGTTCCGGATTGAACTGCGGCGAGCCGGGGAGCCGTCCACGTACGGCCTCCCAGGCCGCTCTCTCACGGGCAACCGCCCGGGCGTAATCTTCCATGGCGTTGGCGTTGACTCTTATCTGCATGGCGACCTCCTGAAGGTCCCAGTGCTATTGCAACAGCCGTGCCTGCGTTCGATTACTGCAAAAGGCTGAGTTTGTGCCGTCCGACAGGGCAGCGAGCCCTTTTCCTACCCGCGAGATGTAAATGCTGCCGTAACAAAGTTCGGCGGCTCACGAGTTTCAGGCCGGATTTTCCTCACGCACATGCCGCTTTTTACCGGCCGCGCGGGCTTCGTCGGTGCTGAACTGGTGCGCCCGGCCACAGGCATGCGCGGCGCGCCCGCCCATGCCGGCAATTTCCCTCTTGCGCTCGGGCGACATGGCGGCGAAGCCTCTCAGGCGCGGGGCCTGCTGGACGGTCGAATTGCTGGAACTGGTGTCGGTCATTGCATGCTCCACAGTGAAGTAACGATGCTGCAATATTTGCCCGGATCCCAGCTCTTCCGTGTAGGACGAAACCGCAAATTCCTGTCACCTCACGGCTGAGCTTGCACCGCCAGCGTGGCCGCGATCTGGCTGTCCTTATGCGCCCACAGTGAAGCCAGCCATTCCTGGAAACGGGCTTTGAGTTCCGGCTCGGCCATGGGGTCCACTCTGCGGAACTCGGCCGGAATGGGCAGTTCGCGCACGCGAACCACCACGCGCGGCACACGTCCACACATGAACTGCCAGAAGCCGGGCGCTGCCTGGGGATACACGATGGTGGCGTCCACCAGCGAATTGAACTGCTCGCCCATCGCACTCAGCGCCGACGCCAGCGCGCCTGCCTTGGGCTTGAGCAGGTGCCGGTACGGCGATGCCTGCGCCTCGTGCTTGGCGCGGGTGAATCGGGTGCCCTCGGCGAAGTTCATGACGCTGGTGGGCACCAGGGCAAATTTGCGGCAAGCTCGCCGGGCCGCCTCGGCGTCCTGCGCCCGCAATTCGGGATGCGCCTGCAAGGCGGCCTTTCCATGGCGTTTCATGAACGGGAAATCCAGCGCCCACCACGCTAGGCCGATGACCGGCACGTAGATCAATTCCTGCTTGAGGAAGAACTTCAGCATCGGGATCCGCCGGTTCAGGAGGTGCTGCAACACGAAGATATCGACCCAGGACTGGTGATTGCAGTTGACGAGATACCAGCCCTCGTAGCGCAGGCCTTCAACCCCTTGCACGTCCCAGTGGGTGGCTTGCGTCAACCTCATCCAGCCCGAGTTGCAGGCGATCCAGGCGGTGGCGATCGCATTGAGCGCAGGGTCCACCCGCCTGCGCACCGCCTCGAGGGGCAGCGCGAGCTTCACCAGCGCGAAAGCAAAAAGGAAGGAACACCAGAACAGCGTATTGACGATGAGTGCCGTGATGGCGATGGCGCCCCGCAGGAGGGGCGGCAGGAAACTCAGCACGCCAGGCTCTCGCCGCAGCGGTCGAGGGTGGCTGGGATGGCAGGGGTGCGAAATGGCATCGGCCATTATTGCCAGCTTTCCCCATTGACGCCTTGACGAGGGTCAGCTGCTCATCGGCGGGTCAGGCACGCTGGCCGGGGTACAGGGCGCCCAGCACCCTGCGGGCGATGGCGTCCAGTTCCGCAGCCAGCTCGGGCGCCAGCCGCTGCAGGTCGGGTCGCGACCGGGCGGCCGCCCAGACGGGCAGCAGGCGCGCCCTGCCGGCTTCCACGGCCGCCACCACCTCACTCCTGGAGAACGGCCGCAACTCGCCCCCCTCGACCACCGAGCCGCGCGCGCAGTGCGCCACCGCGAGGTAGCGCAGCAAGGCGGCCTCCACCAACGCCTGCATCATGTCGTCACTCAACTGGATCAGCGTGGCGCCACTGGATGTGTCGCGATTCTTCCAGGCGGCGGCGATGAAAGCCGCGCCGCCGCCCACCAGCGCGCCCAGCGCCGTGGCGGCGCCGAGTGTGAGGCCGCCCACCAGCAGATCCACCGAAGCCCCCATGGCCGCACCGGTGGCCACGCCAGCCATGCCGGCCTGGGGCGCGTCCACCGGTTGCTGCACAACAAACTGCTCCTGCAGGTGGAGCTGGAGTGCAACGCCTGCATTCTGGGCAACACCGTGAAGCTCGCGTAATCGGTCGAACAGCTCCGCGGCCGATGCGTCCAGCCGTTTCACCACCGCTTGCATGGCCTGCTGCCGGGCCTGCGCTTGGGCCACGCGTTGCGAGGGGATGAGGTTGCGCACCGTGATCGCACTGCTGCGCACCTCCTCGACCTGTTGTGCGGCGAACAGCAGGTGGTCGGCCACGGCCTGGATGGAATGCCCAAAGCGTGCCTGATTGCGCTCGTTCCAGGCGGCCGCGATTCGCGCAAACCCCTCTTGCTTCGCAGGTGCCAGGAGGGCGGCCAGGGTGTCCAGCAGCACGCGCTCCTGCACCCAGCAGTCGGCGAAGGACGAAAACGGCAGCACCTGCGCGGGCACAGCCCGCTGCCGGGCTTCCTGTCGGCACTGCGCGAGCAGGGCCTCACCCGCCCCGCCCTCCTCCTGGCCAACCCTTGCGCCCATGTCATTGACGAGCAGCAACACCGGTTTGCCGAGCCATTGCACCAGGGGCCGCGCGGCGGCCAGGTCGCCTTCGGACCCCACGACGTGGAGCACCACGTCGGCATCGTCGCGTGCCTGGGCCAGTGCCGCATCCGGCGTCGCCGAGGTTGCTCGCCCGTTGCCGGGGTTCAAGCCGATCCAGTGCCGCAGCCAGCCGCGGGTGGGCTTTGGCGGCGGCTCCTGCGCAGGCGGTTGACTGCCTGACAGGTCGATCCACCGTAGCGCGTCGTCCTGCGCCGACCTGAGAAGAAGACTCCCCTGACTCGTCTCCTGATCGAGCACCCGCCCCAGCACAGTCCTGTCGGGGACGCGATGCGTCACGGCGCAGAGCGTCACCCGGGCCGAAGTCAACAAGGAAAGAACGCGCTGGAAATACGGATCACGCAGGTCCAGCTTCACGTCACGGGCGAGCAGGTGCCCGCGCACGAACGCAGCGGTCGCAAGCATCAGCCGGGGGACCACCACCACGACAATCAGCAGGGCCACATACAGGTACACCCAACGCGCGCCGGCGATGGCGCCGCCGCCCTGGCTGAACCGCAGGCTGGCGACCTCCTCCACCGAGAAAGGCTCGAACGGGAACAGCAACAAGGCCGCAAGGCGCAACACACTGAGAATCGCGTGCACCTGCTCCGGTCCCAGGAAGGTGCTCTCCCATCCGACGCGGTATTCGACCACCAGCCCGCGGATGAGGAGCGACAGGGCCACGCCCACAGCCCAGGCCGCCGCGGCCAGGTGCAACACGCGCTTGACCCGCTGCCCATGCAGGGCCTGCGTGGCCTGGTACCAGCGCAAGTGGAACAGGGTCGTCACGCGGGCGCGAAGGTTGCCGGGCCGGTGGCGCAAGGCGCGTTCGCCGTCCGTCCAGCGCCCCAGGCGCGCCGGCCACGACGATGCCGCCGCTGGCCCAGCCATCACCCAGCCCAGGAAAAGGACGGCGTACATGGCCAGATTCCAGGCCACGATGCCCAGCAGCGGCAGCGACACCAGGTCGACACGGTGGGGATTGCCGACGGCATCGGTCAGGACCCCGATCAACAGCGCCCCGAGCGGTATGCCGATGGCCAGCCAGCGCTCGAACGCGCGGGGCGCCTGCAACAGGGCCAGACCCGGCAGGCGCACGACGACGGCAGCAATGACGAGCTGCGACCGCAAGTCCAGGAAATGCGACGCATCGACCTTCGATTCGGGCTCGCCTTGCAAGCCGGCGGCGTGCCTCGCCTCGCGATCGATCCGGTCCCGCTGCGCCTGGGTCAGCAGCGTGCCTTCGGTGTCGGCCGTCTCGATGGCCTGGGCTAGCGTCACGCGGCGGGCGACCAGCTCATCCATGCTCATGCTTGCTGCGAGACTTCTGCATTCGTCCATTATGTGGCGCGGCCGCGGGGTGCCCACGTAGCGGGTCGGGCGTTTCTCCGACGCCCCGCCGTTCGGTTTTGGTGTAGCTTTTGCGGGTGGATCCTTCCCCGCAGTCTCCGATCCTTCTTGTCGACGACGAGCCCGCCAATCTGTTGTCCCTGGAAGCCGTGCTGGAGCCGCTGGGCGAGCCACTGGTGCGCGCCGCTTCCGGGCCCGAGGCGCTGCGGCAATTGCGCGACCGGGATTTCGCGGCCGTGCTGCTGGACGTGCGGATGCCGGGCATGGGTGGCTTCGAGGCTGCGCGGCTGATACGGGCACAACGCCGCTCGCGCGCCACACCCATCATTTTCATCACGGCGGACGGCTCGGACGTGGCGATCACGCAGGCCTATGCCATGGGCGCGGTCGACTTCCTGACCAAGCCGATCATGCCCGCCGTGATCAAGGGCAAGGTCGCCTTCTTCATCGAGCTGCATCGCAGCAAGCAGGAGCTGCAGGCCGCCGAGCGCCAGGCCGTGCAGGACCGCGCCTTCCTGTCCGCCGTGCTCGAGGCCGTGGAGGACGGCATCGTGGCCTGCGGGCCGGATGGCCGCCTGACCCTGTTCAACCGGGCGCTGCGCGAATTTCACGGCATCGGGATGCGGCCCCTGACGCCCGACCAATGGGCAAGCGCCTACAGCCTCTACCAGGCCGATGGCCGGACCCTTCTCGAGCCGGCGGAGATTCCGCTCAGCCGCGCCCTGGCCGGAGAGCACGTTCACAACGCCGAGATGGTCATCGCGCCACCGGACGGCAAGGCGCGCAGCGTTCTGGCCAGCGGCCAGCCGCTCTACGACGAGCGCGGCCACAAGCTGGGCGCCGTGGTGTCCATGCACGACATCACCTCGGTGCGCGAAATCGAATCGGCACGGGAGGCGGCAGCCACCGAGCAGGCGCGCCGGCAGGAAGCCGAAGCCGCTGCCGCCCTGATCCGGGAGAGCGAACAGCGCCTGCGTGCCAGCGAGGAGCGCGTGCGGCTGGCCACCGATGCCGCCGGCCTGGGCGTCTGGGTCTGGGACGCGCACGACGGCAAGATCACCTGGGAGAACGAGCGGCTGTTCGAACTGCTGGGCGTGCAGCGCGGCGCGCAAACCGAGGACTCCGCGCGCTTCGTCACGGAGTTCCTGCACCCCGAGGACGCCGATGCCTTCGAGCAATCGATGGTCTTCGCGGCCAGCCTGGGCACACGCCTGCATTTCGAGGGGCGATTCATCCGGCGCGACACCGGGTCGCTGCGCTGGATGGAATTGACCGGCATCCTGCAGCCGGGCGCCGACGGCATGCCGCGGCGAATCCTGGGCACCGCCGCGGATATCACCGAGCGCAAGCGCGCCGAGGACGAGCTGCGGCGCAGCGAAGAACGCTATCGCACCTTGTTCGAGTCGATCGATGAGGGCTTTTGCGTGATCGAAATGATGCACGACGAATCCGGTGCGCCGAGCGACTACCGGTTCCTGGAGATGAACCCGGCCTTCGCCAAGCACACCGGGCTGCACCTGGTCATCGGCAAGCGCATGCGAGAGCTGGTGCCGGACCATGACCAGTCCTGGTTCGACATTTACGGGCGTGTGGCGGCTTCCGGCGACGCCGTGCGTTTCGAGAACGAAGCCAAGGCGATGGGTCGCTGGTTCGACGTGTATGCCACGCGGCTCGGTGGCCCCGGCAGCCTGCGGGTCGCCGTGCTGTTCACCGACATCACGGAACGCAAGCGCAGCGAGGAGGACCTGCGCAGGCTGGCCCAGGAACTCGCCGAGACCGATCGCCGCAAGACGGAATTCCTGGCGACGCTTGCGCATGAGTTGCGCAACCCGCTGGCGCCACTGACCAACGGGCTGCAGCTGCTGAAGATGGCAGCCACCTCGCCGCAGGCCCGGCAGCGCGCGCGAGACATGATGGAACGCCAGCTGAGGCACCTGGTTCACCTGGTGGACGACCTGCTGGACATCGCACGTATCTCCAGCGGCAAGGTCGAGCTGAAGAAGGAGCGCCTGTCCTTGCGCAGTGTGCTGGACGGTGCCGTGGAGACCAGCTTGCCGCTGTTGACGGCGGCGGCACACACCCTGGATACCGCCCTGGAGGACGACTCGATGCAGGTTGAGGCGGACGCGACTCGCCTGGCGCAGGTGGTGAGCAACCTGTTGAACAACGCGGCCAAGTACACGCCGCGCGGCGGCCGCATCCGGCTGTCGGTGCGGCGCGACGGCGGCGATGCGCTGATCGAGGTAGCCGACTCCGGCGTGGGCATCGCGCCCGAGGCCCTGCCCCATGTGTTCGAGATGTTCACGCAGGTCGGCCGCAACCAGGACCGCTCCCCGGGCGGGCTCGGCATCGGGCTGGCCCTGGTGCGCAGGCTGGTGGAGTTGCATGGCGGCAGCGTGACGGCCGCAAGCCCGGGCGTGGGCCAGGGCAGTGTGTTCACGGTTCGGCTGCCCCTGGCGCAACCGGCGCAAAAGCCCGCCTCGCCGGGCATGGCCTCGGTGCCGGCGGTGCCGGTTCAGGGTCTGCGCGTGCTGGTGGTGGACGACAACACGGACGCAGCGGAAAGCCTGGCCACGCTGCTCGAGCTGGGCGGACACGCCACGCGCGTGGCCAACAGCGGGGACGAGGCGCTGCGAACGGCCCATGAGTTCCGGCCGGAAGTGGTGTTCCTGGACATCGGCATGCCCGGCAAGGACGGCTACCAGGTCGCTCGGGAATTGCGCCAGTCGGTCGATACTTGCCATGCCATGCTGGTGGCGCTCACCGGTTGGGGCGCGAAGGACGACCGGGCGCGGTCCCGGGAAGCGGGGTTCGACCACCACCTGACCAAGCCGGCCGGCCTGGCCGCGGTGGACGCGCTGCTTGCGGGAATGGCGCGGCACACGCCCGGCGCCGATCACGCCACGGCGAACTGAACCCGCCCGGTCAGCGCGCTTTGCGCGCGGGCTTCACACCGGGCTTGGCGCTGCCCGTGACTCGAGGCGGCAAACCGGTGTGCTGCGTGAGCAGGCGGCCGCGAACGGGCTGCGACGGCGCGGACTTCGCAGGTGTGGGCGTCGAGTTCTTGCGTCGCGCGCTCTGGTAGCTGCCGTCGGTGAGCGGCTGGAACGACGGAATCAGGTGGTGCTTGCCGTTGCCGATCAGGTCGGCCCGGCCCATCGCCTTGAGCGCCTCACGCAACAGCGGCCAGTTGTTGGCATCGTGATAGCGCAGGAAGGCCTTGTGCAGGCGCCGGCGGCGTTCGCCGCGCACGATGTCCACCGGCTCGCTGTCGCGCGTGATCTTGCGCAGCGGGTTCTTGCTGCTGTGGTACATGGCTGTGGCGGTGGCCATGGGGCTGGGGTAGAAGGTCTGCACCTGGTCGGCCCGGAAACCGTTCTTCTTCAGCCACAGTGCCAGGTTCATCATGTCCTCGTCGCTCGTGCCCGGGTGGGCGGCGATGAAGTACGGGATGAGGTACTGCTTCTTGCCCGCCTCGGCCGAGTACTTCTCGAACATCGTCTTGAACCGGTCGTAGGTGCCAATGCCCGGCTTCATCATGCGGCTGAGCGGGCCCTGCTCGGTGTGCTCGGGCGCGATCTTCAGGTAACCGCCGACATGGTGCTGCACCAGCTCCTTCACGTACTCGGGCGACTGCACGGCCAGGTCGTAGCGCAGGCCCGAGCCGATCAGGATCTTCTTCACGCCCTTGAGGGCGCGCGCGCGGCGGTACATCCGGATCAGCGCCGAGTGATCGGTATTGAGGTTCTGGCAGATGCCCGGGTACACGCAGCTGGGCTTGCGGCAAGCCGCCTCGATCTCGGGCGACTTGCAGCCGATGCGGTACATGTTGGCGGTGGGACCGCCCAGGTCGGAAATGACGCCCGTGAAACCCGGGACCTTGTCGCGGATGTCCTCGATCTCGCGGATGACCGAATCTTCGGAGCGGCTCTGGATGATGCGGCCTTCGTGCTCGGTGATGGAGCAGAACGTGCAGCCACCGAAGCAGCCGCGCATGATGTTCACCGAGAAGCGGATCATTTCCCAGGCCGGAATCTTCGTCGCGCCGTCGTGGCTGCCACCCGCGTCGGCGTAGCTCGGGTGCGGGCTGCGCGCATAGGGCAGGCCGAAGACGTAGTCCATTTCCGCGGTGGTCAGCGGGATGGGCGGGGGCGTGAGCCACACATCGCGGTCGCCATGGGCCTGCACCAGCGCCCGCGCGTTGCCGGGGTTGGTTTCCAGGTGCAGCACGCGGTTGGCGTGGGCGTAGAGGACCGGGTCGCTCCTGACCTGCTCGTAGGACGGCAGGCGGATCACGGTGTGGTCGCGCGCAGGGACCTTGAGCTTTTGCTTCAGGGCGGGGTTTGGCGCGAAGGTGATCGGCGCCGCATTGTCATTGCGGGCTTGACCCGCGATCCCTGCCTCGCCAGGCACAACCATGGATCCCGGCTCCAGGCCGGAAAGACTGCTTTCCTCTTTCGAACAGGTCGTACCCTGTGCCTCGGCCTGCTCCTGCGTCGTCTGGTAGGGGTTGATGTGCTCTTCGACACGGCCCGGTGTGTCCACACTGGTGGAATCGATCTGGAACCAGCCTTCGGGCTTGCTGCGCTGGATGAATGCCGTGCCGCGCACGTCGGTGATTTCGTGCACCGGCTGCCTGGCCGCCAGGCGGTGGGCTATCTCCACGATCGCGCGCTCCGCATTGCCGTACAGCAGCAGGTCGCACTTGGCATCCACCAGGATGGAGCGGCGCACCTTGTCCGACCAGTAGTCGTAGTGCGCGATGCGCCGCAGCGACCCCTCGATGCCACCCATCACGATGGGCACGTCGTTGAAGGCCTCGCGGCAACGCTGCGAATACACCAGCGAGGCACGGTCCGGACGCTTGCCGCCGACATCGCCCGGTGTAAAGGCGTCGTCACTGCGGATCTTGCGGTCCGCCGTGTAGCGGTTGATCATCGAATCCATGTTGCCGGCCGTCACGCCGAAGAACAGGTTCGGTTTGCCCAGGGCCTTGAATGGTTCGGCGCTTTGCCAGTCGGGCTGGGCGATGATGCCGACGCGAAAGCCCTGCGCCTCGAGCGCGCGGCCGATCACCGCCATGCCGAAACTCGGGTGGTCGACGTAGGCGTCGCCGGTCACGATGATGATGTCGCAACTGTCCCAGCCGAGCTGGTCCATTTCAGCGCGGCTCATCGGCAGGAATTTGGCCGTGCCGAAGCGGGCCGCCCAGTACTTGCGGTAGCTGGTAATG
>DATILF010000369.1:0-3473 GCA_035476755.1 Ramlibacter sp. | reverse complement strand
CCGGCGATGCCCGTACGCGATGCGTGCCCGCATGGCTCTGCTGCAGGCGGGCATCGGTTTCGACGCGCATGAGATCGTCCTGCGGGACAAGCCCGCCAGCATGCTGAGCCTGTCGCCCAAGGGGACCGTGCCGGTGCTGGTTCTGCCGGGTGCGCGGGTCATCGACGAGAGCCTGGACATCATGCGATGGGCTTTCGACGGGCGCGCCTCTGCGGGCTGGTGGCAACGCGCGCAGTCCCCCAGGGTTGGCTTGAAAGCGAACTGTTCCAGCGCTGCATGAAGAAGTTGACGGTCGGCGCCACGCTGGAATTCTGATCTCGAGCGCCGCGGAGCGCGGGACTTTCGTTCGCGTTCTGATCCGCAGGGGTGACGGGGGGAGCGCCCCCGCCTACATGCCGCACCGCCAGCGTTACGGCGAGGGACAAGCGGATGACGTGGACTGCGAGAACAGCCCTACCGCATTCCGGCCAGTACCCCGCTCGCATCAAGAACGCATTACAGAATGCATTCTGTGATACAGTGCTTTCTAGCCGGCCTCCAGGAAGGCGCGGAGCGAGGGGACATGACGACCACAACCCAGACCCACATCAAGACGCTGAAGGAATCGGTGGCCGACAAGCTGCGGCGTGACATCGTCAGCGGCGCCTTGCTGCCCGGCACCATCATTCGCGACCTGGAGCTGGCCCAGCGCTACGAAGCCAGCACCAGCCCCGTGCGCGAAGCGGTGACGCTGCTGACGGCGGAGGGCCTGATCGAGATGCCGCCCAATCGGCCCAAGCAGGTGACACAGATCGATCGCCAGAGCGCGCGCGAACATGTGGCCGTCTTCAAGCTGCTGACGATTGCCGCCTACGAGTGGGGCGCCCCGCGGGTTGACGCGAAGGGCGTGAAGGAGATGCGCAAGGCCTTGGAGCTGATCAAGCGCATGCCTCCCGACGGCGACCCGCAGGCATTCATCGCGGCAGCGCGCGCCTATGAGGACGTGATGCTCCGGGCCAGTGGCAATCGCGCGCTGCGCCGCACGCTGATCCAGCTCTTTTCGACCATCGAGCGTGTCGTGGTGCTGTGGCGCATCAAGGGCCCGATGCGCCTGCAAGGCATGGAGGCGGTGGTGCAGGCGCTCGAGGCCGGCGACCCGCAGACCGCAGTGGCGCATTGCCGCGACCTGATGGACAGGTTCCAGCACGACGTCGAGTCGCTGGCGCCGTTTCTGTGATGCCTACGTGCTGCGGCACGGTCTGATCTGACCAGGAGGAGACATGAACCACCCCAGTGCCGCGGCAGGTCCGGGCGCGCTCAAGCGATTGTTCTATCCGGATTCGATCGCGCTGGTTGGCGCCTCGGAACGCTCGCCATGGTCGCAACTGCTGCATGCCAATATCCAGCGGGTCGGCTACACCGGCCGGATCTATGCGGTCAACAAGACCGGCGCCGCAGCGCATGGCTATCCGGGCTACCGGGCCTGCCGGGAGATTCCGGAAGCGGTCGATGCCGCCTACCTGTTCGTGCCGCTCGAAGCGGTGCTCGACGCTTTGGACGACGTGATTGAAAGCGGCATCAAGTCGGCGGTCATCCTGACGTCCGGCTTTGCCGAAGCCGGCAACGACGGCGCTGCGCTTCAGGACGAACTGACGCGGCGGGCGCGCGCAGCGGGCGTCACCTTCCTCGGCCCCAACTGCCTGGGCTTCGCCAACCTCGCGATCCACGCGGCGATGACGCCCATCCCCATCCATCCGCCCTTCCTGCCGGGCAAGGTGGCGCTGGTGGGCCAGAGCGGCGCCACCAGCATCGAAATTGTCGACATGGCGCACGACAGCAACATCGGGCTGTCGATGTGCATCGCCACCGGCAACGAAGCGATGCTGGACGTCGCCGCCTGCGTGGACTTTCTGGTGGACGACGACAACACCCAGGTCATCATGGTGTTTGCCGAGACCCTGCGCGACACCGCGACCTTTGCGGCAGCGGCACGTCGGGCCGCGTTGAAGAACAAGGCCATCGTGATGCTCAAAGCCGGCGCCACCGAGCTGACGGCCAAGGTGGCCGCCGCCCACACCGGTGCGCTGGTGGGCAACGATGCCGTGTTCGACGCGGCCTGCCAACAACTGGGCGTGCTGCGTGTGCACACGCTCGAAGACCTGGTCGTCACCGCCGGGCTGCTCGCCCACACCGGCCCGCTGCAAGCGCCAGGCGCGGGCATCGTCTCGATTTCCGGCGGTGCCTGCACGCTCATCGCCGACCGCGCCGAGGTGCACGGCGTGAGCCTGCCAGACCTCTCGCCCGCCACCCGTGCCCGTCTGCGCGAGGCAGTGCCCGGCCCGGGCGAACCGCTCAATCCCTTCGACATCACCGGGCTCGCGGTGCGCGACCCGGCCTTGTTCGAGCGCGTGCTCAGCGCCCTGGGCGACGACCCGGCCATCGGCTTCGTCGGCTGTGTCTACAGCATGCCGTGGAACGAGAAATGGCAGCAGGTGCCGGCCATCGAGGCCATCGGGCGGACGCTGGCCCGGCTCGGCAAGCCGTCGGCCATGGTCAACCAGACGCTGCGGCCGGTCTCCCAGAAGAGCCGCGACATCATGGCTGCCTGCGGCGTGCCCGCGGCGTTCGGCGGCCTGGAGGCGGTGATGGGGGCGCTGGGCCGTATCAGCCGCTGGAGCGCATGGCTCGAAGCGCAAGCGACGCGCGCGCGCCCCGCGCCGGTGCCGCCCGCCTTGGTGCGGCCCGACAGCGAACGCGCAACGCTGGACTATCTGGCCAGCCAGGGGGTGCCGGTGATTCCCGCCAAGCTCGCGGCAACGCGCGACGAGGCGGTCGACTTTGCCGCGTCGCTCGGTGCGTCGGTGGCCATGAAGATCGCGTCGCCGGACATTGCCCACAAGACCGAGGTCGGCGGCGTCAGACTCGATCTACAGGGCGACGCGGCGGTCGGCGCGGCGTTCGACGCCATGCTGGCCGGCGTGCGAGGGGCCCGGCCCGAGGCACGGCTCGATGGCGTGCTGATTTCGCCGATGCGCAGCGGTGGTCTCGAAATCCTGGTCGGCACCGTGCGTGATCCGCAGTGGGGCCTGACCCTGGCGGTCGGCCTCGGCGGGGTATGGGTCGAGGCGTTGGCCGACACTCAGCTGCACGTGCTGCCGGTCTCCCCGCAGGAGGCCAAGGCAATGCTCGGCCGGCTGCGCGCCGCCAAGCTGCTGCAGGGCATGCGTGGCAGCCCACCGGTGGACCTCGACCGCCTGGCCCAGGTGATCGCCACCATCGGCGACGCGGCGCTCGCGCTGGGCGACTCGCTCGACGCGCTGGAGGTCAACCCGCTGTGGGTGCGCGGCGATGACGTCGAGGCGCTGGACGCGCTGGCGGTGTGGGCCGACGCGCCCGGGTCGACGCACTGAAGCCGCCCATGCCAGATCGCATGACACCCCAGGCGGCCGATGAGCCCATCCTGTTCGAGCGCATCGACCACCACATCGCGCGGG
>DATILF010000368.1:0-8201 GCA_035476755.1 Ramlibacter sp. | reverse complement strand
GGTACAGCAGCAGCGTGAGCGCGCTGCCGGCAAGAAGTCCGTGACCCATGGCCAGCCATGCAGGCGGCCGTTCGGTCCCGGAGAAGCGGATAAAGGCCATCGTGAGGCCACCCAACGCGGTCAGCGCCAGAAGAACAACGGCGGTTTTCAACATGCTGGGCTCCTGACTTACTCGAAGGGCGAGATGCCTCTGCCGACTATCAGCGTCCTGCGTGGCGGCGCCCGTAGGTTCAATGCGTGAAACGCCGCAGGACGCTGCGCTGATCGGATCCGATCGACCTTTCGCCAGGCTGTAGCCGTCGTTCAGACGCAACGCTCGCGGCGGCAGTTGAAACGGTCGGGCTGCAACATGCCGGCAGATGTGCTAGGGTTAACCCTTATTCAACGTCATGGGATGGTTAACATGCACTCTGCCACATTCGCCCCTTCTCTCCCCCTTGACCCGTTTGTTCGCTCGCGCCGGAACTTGCCGCGCACAGCGAAAACCTCTGCACCTCCAAAGGAGAAGACGCCGACGAACTCGACCTGGCGTTCATACGCGCGGGGGGCCAAGTACTTCCTGGGCGACTGCATGTTGGCTTGGGCGACAGCGGGGCTACTCGAAGACTCTCACCCTTCGGACTGATGACGCCCAGCGGCCCCCAGTCAGCGACACACCACGAACGCAAGCCGCCTCGGTCCTACACCAGTTTCTGGTCCTTCGCCGGAGCATGCGGGTATGCGCCCGTTCCGACACCACCACCTGCTTGCGCTGTCCCTGGCCGCCATGCTCGGCGCTTGCGCCAGTACGCCGCGAGAGGCGACAGTGCAAGTCTTCACGGCCCAGCCGCGGCTGGCAGCCGGATCCACCTACCGTTACGAGCGCCTGCCTTCGCAGGCCGCGCAGCCCCACCAGGCCGAGCTGGAGGCTGCCGCGGACACGCTGCTGGCTCGGGCGGGACTGCGGCGCGATGATCGGGCTGCGCGCCTCGCGGTGCAGCTGACCACCCGCCAGGATCAGGTGTCCAGCGGCTGGGGCTGGGGCGGGCCGGCGGTGGGCATCGGCATCGGCGGAGGCAGTTGGGGCAGCTTCGGGAGCGTCGGGCTGAGCGTTCCCATCGGGGGCGGCGGCGCGGTGCGATCGACTCAGCAGGTGGACGTGCAACTGCGCGACCTGAGCAGCGGGCAGGTGGTGTTCCAGGCGCAGGCCAGCGGCAGCTCAGGCGTGAGCGCGGCATCACTCCTGCAGGCGGCGCTGCGCGACTTCCCGAACATGCCGCCCGGCACGCGGCAAGTTCCGTTGGGGCAGGCCACGGGTCCCTGACTCACGTCACGCGTCGATCAGGCTCGCCGCTTTGCGCAGCAACAACGCCATCTCCGGCCCCAGGCGGAACGCTTGCAGGAAGTCTTCGACACGATAGGCGCCATGCACGCGCCTGATGGCGTTCGCGCATTCCCGGGCTTCACTCGTTCGGCCGGCCATCGCCAGGCAGAACATCGCTGTCGCGCGGATATGCACATGCGCGTTGGGCCGCGCCGCCGACCGGACGCCATAGTCCGCGGCTTCCTCGTAGCGGCCGAGGCGCATCAGTGCCAGCGCGCGTGAAGCCAGCATCGCGAACAGCAACGGATCCATCGGGCTGAGCGCGCGTGCATGGTCGGCACCGGCGATGGCCGCCTCCGCGTCGCCCGCCTGACAGTGAAACCATGCCAGCGTGTAATGTCCCATCGCAAAGTTGGGGCTAAGGTCGATGGCCGTCCGCAACTCCTCGAATGCCTCGTCTTGCCGGGTTTGCAGCCACATCGCGCGGCCCAGTGCCCAGTGCGCGGCGGGGTCGCGCTCGTCGGCCATCAAGCCATCGGCGGCGGCGGCATAAGCCTGCTCGATGGCGGTGTTGCGGTCGCGCCAGCCGAGGAACGCGTCCTGGAAATGCGTGAACGACAGGCCGGCGTGCGGGCGCGCGAAGGTCGGGTCCAGGCGCACCGCCGTCTGGAAGAAGTGGCGCGCCTGCTCGTTGTCCTCGCGGTTGAAGCGGACCATGTGCCACAGGCCCCGGTGGTGGGCTTCCCAGGCGTTGAGCGAAGTCGGGTTTTTCAGCACGGCCCGATTGCGCTCGGCCACCTCGATCTCGTTGGCGATCGATGTGACGATGCGGTTGCCGATCTCGTCCAGCACCGCGAAGGTGTCGTCCAGCCGCCCGGAGAACTCCTCCGCCCAGACCACCTGGGCACTGCGTGTTTCGGCCAACTGCACGGTCACCGACAGCCGCGCGTCGGGCCCGCGCCGTAGCGAACCACTGGCGACGTAGTCCACGTCGAGCCGGCGGCCCGCGTCCTCGGAGCCGACTTGCCGCTCGGACAGCGCGAACATCGTGCCCGGGGCAATCACGAACATGCTGCGCAGCTTCGACAGACGGGTGATGACATCGTGAGCCATTCCGTCCGCCACGCCGCCGCGCAGCGCGACGCCGGGCGTGCGGTCCACGAACGGCATGACCGCCAGGGAGGCACGGCGCGCGTTGCCGGGAGCCGGCAGCGGCGCCACCGTTTCGGTCACCACGATCGCTCCGGCTACGCGGCCCTGGCGCAACTTCGCAGCGCGCCACGCGTGCCCGATCGGCGCCCAATCCTGGCCTTCAGCCTCGTACCGGCGCGCTGCCGCGGCGAGGTGCTCATCGCCTTCTCGCAAGCGTCCGTGCGAGGCCAGCGCGTCGAACAGCCGCTCGTGCGCCTGGCGATCGAACGGGGCGATGGCGAGCCAGCGCTCCAGCACCGGCAGCACGGCGTCACCGTTCGCGGGCAGCGCCTGCACCCAATGATCCAGCAGCGCCGCGTGCGTGGCTCGCAAGCGCCGGCGTTCTGCGACCAGCCACCCTGAAAAGCCGGGGCTGCGCGGAAGGTCCAGGCCTTCCAGGAACTCATTGCCGGCGAACAGTGCCGCCAATATTTCGAGGCGGTCGGCTGACAGCACGGCCAAGCCTTCCTGCAGAGCTGCAGCCAGCGCTTGCGTGTCCACGCGGCAATCGGAGAGGTCGAGCCAGATGCGGTCGCCATCGGCCATCACGCGAGTGCGGCTCGGCTCGTCGAGCACGGTGCGCAGTTTGCTCAGGCACCAGCGCAATTCACCGCGCGGATCGCTCGGCAGGTCGAACAGCAGCTCGCACAGGTGGCTGCGGGTGGTGGGCCGATCGGCCATGGCCAGGTAGGCCAGCAGCGCGCGCACCTTGCGCGAGGAGGGCAGGGTCACGGCCGTGCTGCCGCGGGTGACGGTCAGTGGCCCGAGCAAATGCAGCGCCAGGCCGGCTGCCTGAGCCACATCGGTTGTCGCCTGCCTTGCTATTTCCACGGAAATTTCCACGTCGTTCACCACGCCGGCTTCCACGTCCGCGGCGGAGAGTACTTCGTTCCGCAACCACCGATCCAAGGAGCCACTCTCATGAATGCATTCTCCGCTACTGCCACTGCCCCGGTGCCCGCCACGGGCTCGCCCGACTTTGCCGCCATCAAGACGCGCCAGAAGGCCGCCTGGGCATCGGGCGACTATGCCGTGGTCGGCACCACCTTGCAAATCGTCGGCGAGACGCTGTGTGAGGCCGCCGACCTGCGCGCCGGCCAGCGCGTGCTGGACGTTGCCGCCGGCAACGGCAACGCCACGCTGGCGGCCGCCCGCCGCTGGTGCGAAGTGACGTCCACCGACTACGTGCCGGCCCTGCTGGAGCGCGGCCGCGAGCGCGCCGCCGCCGAGCGCCTGCATGGCATCGACTTCCTCGAGGCCGATGTGGAAGCCCTGCCGTTCGACGACGCCAGCTTCGACGCCGTACTGTCCACCTTCGGATGCATGTTCGCGCCCAACCCCGTGCGCACCGCCGCCGAAATGCTGCGCGTCTGCCGCCCCGGCGGCAAGATCGCGATGGCCAACTGGACGCCCGAAAGCTTCATCGGCCAGTTGTTCAAGACCATCGGCAAGCACGTGCCGCCGCCGGCCGGCGTCAACTCACCTGCTCTCTGGGGCAGCAAGCCGCGCATCACCGAGCTGTTCGGCGACTCGGCCACCAATATCGAAACGCAAACGCGGCAGTTCATGTTCCGCTACCGCTCGGCCGAGCACATGCTGGAGATCTTCCGCAGCTACTACGGCCCCGTCCTCAAGGCGTTCGCCGCCCTGGACGCGCAGGGGCAGCAGGCTTTGGCGCAGGACTTCATCGGCCTGATGGACCAGTTCGATCGCGGTGGCCAGGATGGCCTGGTGATCCCGAGCGACTACCTTGAGATCGTCATCACCCGCCGCTGAGCGCATCACATCACAGGAGAGAAAGCATGAAATCCACACTCTATTTCTCAGCCACGTGCGTGGCCGCGGCCTGCCTCGCCGCCCTGTCGCCGCAGGTGCGCGCCGATGCCGTCACCGATTGGAACACCGTGGCCGGCGACCTGCTCGTGCAGTCGAAGATGGGCACGCCGCCTGCGGTGCGCGTCATGGCCATTGTCCAGACGGCCGTGCACGAAGCCGTGGGCGCCGTCCAGCTGCTGCAGCCGGGCGATGGCAGCGTTGCAGCCGAAGCTGCGATTGCCGCCGCCAACCGTGCCAGCCTGGCCAAGCTGGTGCCCCAGCAGGCCGCCGCCACCGACGCCGCGTACAAGGCGGCGCTGGCCAAGCTGGCCGATGGTCCCGCCAAGACGGCCGGCATCGCCGCGGGCGAACAGGCCGCGGCCCGGGTGCTGGCCTGGCGCTCTGATGACGGCGCCACCGCGCCCGAGGCTTACCGGCCGCACACCTCGCCCGGCGAGTACGTGCCCACGGCCGGTGTGGCAGCGCCGCAGTGGCCGCAGCGCAAGCCCTGGCTGATGGCGAGCGCGTCGCAGTTTCGCCCCGGCCCGCCGCCGGCATTGGCCAGCGCGCAGTGGGCGCGCGACTACAACGAGGTGAAGGCCCTGGGCAGCAAGAACAGCCGGCAGCGCACGCCCGAGCAGACCGAGGTGGCGAAGTTCTGGGAATACTCGCTGCCGCCGATCTACAACGCCGTCACGCGCTCGGTGGCCAGCACACCCGGCCGCAGCGTGGCGCAGAACGCCCGCCTGCTGGCCGCCGCCAGCCAGGCCATGGACGACGCGCTGATCGCCGTGATGGACGCCAAGTACCACTACGGTTTCTGGCGCCCGGTCACGGCCATCCGCAACGGCGACCGCGACAACAACCCCGCCACCGACCTGGAGGCCGGCTGGTCCCCGCTGATCGACAACCCCGGCCACCCCGAATACCCCAGCGCGCACAGCATCCTGGCCGGCGCCGTGGGCGAGCTGCTGAAAGCCGAGGTGGGCAACGGCCGCATGCCCGAACTCGTGACCAGCAGCCCCAGCGCCAACGGCGCCACGCGCCGCTGGACCAGCGCGGATGCGTTCATGCAGGAAGTGGCGAACGCCCGCATCTGGGAAGGCATCCACTACCGCACGTCCACCGACGTCGGCCTGGCCATGGGCAAGCAGATCGGCGCGCTGGCGGCCGCGAAGGTATTCCAATGAACCGCGAGATCGAGACGGATTACCTGGTGGTCGGGGCGGGTGCGGCCGGAATGGCCTTCACCGATTCGCTGCTCACCCATTCCGACGCCACGGTCACCATCGTCGACCGCCGGCATGCGCCGGGCGGGCACTGGAACGACGCTTACCCGTTCGTGCGCCTGCACCAGCCTTCCGCGTTCTACGGCGTCGCATCCGTGCCCCTGGGGCGTGACGCGGTGGACCGGTCGGGCCTGAATGCCGGCTTCCATGAGCTGGCCAGTGCGGACCAGTTGCGCGCCTACTTCACGGAGGTCATGCAGCAGCACTTTTTGCCGACCGGGCGCGTGCGCTACTTTCCCTGCAGCGATTACACACCGGACCCGCAGGGCGGGCATCGCTTCACTTCGCGCCTGACGGGCGCGGCCCATGAAGTGCGGGTGCGGCGCAAGATCGTGGACACGACGTACGTGGAAGGCCGCATCCCGGCGACCAGCCCGCCGCCGTTCGAAGTGGCCGAGGGCGTGCGCTGCATCGCGGTCGGCGAACTCACGCGCCTGGCCGACCGCCCGGAGTGCTTCGTGGTGATCGGCGCGGGCAAGACCGCTCTGGACGCCTGCGTGTGGCTGCTCTCCCAGGGCGTTCCCGCTGCGCGCATCCGCTGGATCAAGCCGCGGGAGGGGTGGTGGCTGAATCGCCGCTACCACCAGCCGCACGGCTTTCTGCCGGACTTCTACGCTGGCGCGGGCATGCAGATGCAGGCCATTGCCGAGGCCTCGTCGGTGGATGATGTGTTTGCGCAACTGGAAGCCGAAGGCTTCTTCCTGCGGGTCGATACCGCCGTGACGCCCACCATGAGCCACGGCGCCATCGTCAGCGAGGCCGAACTGGCGTTGCTGCGCCAGATCGAGGACGTGGTGCGCCTGGGCCGCGTTCGCCGCATCGAGCGCGACCGCATCGTGCTGGAGCATGGCACGGTGCCCACCGACGCACGCACCGTCCACGTCCATTGCGCAGCCAGCGGCTTGGCGCTACCGCCGCTGCGGCCGATCTTCGAGCTCCAAAGGGTGACGGTGCAGCCGATCGTCTGGGGATTCGCAAGCTACCAGTTCGCCTTGCTGGGCGTGGTCGAGGCCACCCTGGTGCGCAACGAAGAGAAGAACCGGCTGTGCCCGCCCATCGCGTACTGGGACACGAATGCCGACTACCTGAGGGTGTTCCTGGCGACGATGGCCGGTGAGCAGGCGCGTGGCGCGCATCCGGCACTCGCAGCCTGGGCCAAGCAGACGCGGCTGCATCCCTTCGGCGCGCTCGGCGAGCATCGGGACCATCCCACCGTCGTGGCGACGCGCGAGCGGATCAAGCAGTTTGCTGCGGGGGCGGTCGGCAACATCGGGAAGCTGCTTTCGACGGGCCAGGGCTGGGATGGGCGCGGTCGCTTTTCGCGGCGCGCGGTGAGCGTTGGGGCTGGCGTGGTGTGACGGTGGCGTCAAGCGGGAAGAAGAATGTCCACGCGCCGGGGCGTGTGCACCGTCGTATCCAGCAGATCGCGTTCGGCATCGGCCTTGCGCAAGGCGGCCTGGATCATCCGTTCCCCCAGCGCGCAAAGCTGGGCAAGCCGCGCCACGCTCAGCGGCTTGGTGGCGATCAAGCCCATCGCCAGTGCTTCGCACTTGGCGTCGCGATCCTCGGCGGTGGCGGCAATGAGTTGATTGGTAGTCATGGCATCTCCCTGATGAGTCGTCACTTTGCACCTGATGCGGGCCTCGTGGGGCCTGGTAACCCTTGGGCCGATCGAAGTCAGCGCCAAGTCCTACCGCTATAAGGTCGCACGCCAGGGCGACCTGCGTACTAATTGAACATGGCGTAGTGCCCTCGTTCTAGAGGACGCAGACTTCCTGACGCCCAGCGGCCCCCTTTGGCGGTGTCGGGCTGAGCGTTCAGGTCACTCCTGCAACGATACCCAGGGTGGCGTTGCCGTTTGACATGCAGGTTTTTGCCTGCATATAATCCACCCACGCACACACACAACGGATGGACGCTGACAAAGTTTTCAAGGCACTGGGCGACCCGACACGCAGAAGGCTGCTGGACCTGCTGTACGAGAGGAACGGGCAGACGCTGGGTGAGCTCTGCGAGCACCTGGACATGGCGCGGCAGTCGGCCACCCAGCACATCGCGATTCTCGAGGCGGCCAATCTGGTGAGCACCGTCTGGCGTGGCCGGGAGAAGCTGCACTTCATCAACCCGGTGCCGCTGCACGAGGTGTACGAGCGGTGGGTGCGGAAATTCGAACGCCAGCGGCTCAGCCTGCTGCACGACCTGAAGAAGCAACTCGAAGGAGAGTAACGATGAGCCAAGAGAAGACCAGCTTCGTCTATGTGACCTACATCCGCTCGACGCCGGAAAAGGTGTTCGAGGCCATCACCAACCCGGAGATCGCGCGGCGCTACTGGGGCCACGAGAACATCTCCGACTGGAAGCCAGGATCGGCCTGGGAGCACGTGCGCGCCAACGAGCAACGCACGGTCCAGGTGGTCGGCAAGGTCGTCGAGGTCGCACCGCCGACGCGCCTGGTCATCACGTGGGCGAGCCCCTCGCAGGCCGCCGATCCGGCCAGCTACAGCCGCGTGAGCTTCGACGTCGCGGCCTACGACGACATGGTGCGCCTGACCGTCACCCATGACGAACTCGAGGCCGGCAGCGGGATGGCCAAGGGCATCCAG
>DATILF010000367.1:0-3870 GCA_035476755.1 Ramlibacter sp. | reverse complement strand
GGCCTTTCCCTCTCCTCATTACCGAGCTCATCGCATGCCAATCAACGAGACCCATGACCCGGCCCTGCGCAGCTGGGTCGCCAGCGCCAACAGCGCCACCACCGATTTCCCGATCCAGAACCTGCCGCACGGTGTGTTCCGTGCCAAGGGCAGTGGCGAAGCCTTCCGCGGTGGCGTGGCCATCGGCGACATGATCCTGGACATGGGCGCTGCGTGCGCTGTCGGCGCATTCGATGACATCGCCAGCGAGGCGGCGGAGCTGGCGGGCGGATCCACGCTCAATCGCCTGATGGCCCTGGGCCCCCGGGCGTGGTCGTCCCTGCGGCTGCGCTTGTCGCAGCTTCTGCGCGAAGGCGCACCCGAGGCGCAGGTGCTGCGTGGCTGCCTGGTGCCGCAGGCCGCCGCCGAATACGCGGTGCCGGCCCGCATCGGCGACTACACGGATTTTTTCACCTCCTGGCAGCACATGCTCAATGCGGGCCGCGCGTTCCGGCCCGACGCGCCGCCCCTGCCCCATTTCAAGTGGCTGCCGATCGCCTACCACGGGCGCGCTTCGTCGATCGAGATCAGCGGCGCAAGCTTTCACCGCCCGCTGGGCCAGACCCGCGCTCCGGACGATGCGCAGCCTCGCTTCGGCCCGAGCCAGCGCATCGACTACGAGATGGAGCTGGCGTTCTGGGTCGGTCCGGGCAACGCCCGCGGCGAGCCGATTGCCATCGATGACGCGGAGGCCCACATCTTCGGTGTCAGCCTGTTCAACGACTGGTCGGCGCGTGACGTGCAGGCCTGGGAGGCCATGCCGCTCGGTCCCTTCCTGGCCAAGAACTTCCTGTCCACCCTGTCGCCGTGGATCGTCACGCTCGAAGCGCTGGAGCCGTTCCGCTGCCCGCTGCCGCGAGAGGCGACGGACCCGCCCGCGCTCGCGCACCTGAACGCGGCGAACCCGAACCCGGCCTTCGATCTGCAGCTCGAAGTGTGGCTGCGCACGGCCGCATCCGGTGACAGCGCGATGCGTCTGTCGCGCAGCAGCTTCAGGCATTGCTATTGGTCGATGGCGCAGATGCTGACGCACCACACCGAAGGCGGCTGCAACCTCAACCCGGGCGACCTGCTGGGCACGGGCACACAGAGCGGGCCTGAGCAAGGTGAACAGGGCTGCCTGCTGGAATTGAGCCACGGCGGCCAGCAGCCGGTGCAGTTGCTGGGCGGCGAGATGCGCGGTTTCCTGGAAGACGGCGACACCGTCATCCTGCGGGCCTGGGGCGAGAAGCCGGGTGCGGCGCGCATCGGGTTCGGTGAATGCAGCGGCACGCTGTTGCCGGCTCGCCGCTGAAGCCTCAATCAGCGCGCACCGGTGCGTTGATCGAATCGGGTCCGTCGTCAGGCGGCGCGGGCCAGAGCAACTGGATGCAAAGTCCCCTGCCGCTGCTCGCCGCGCCTTCCAGGTCGCTGTCCGAGCCGCTTTGCGCATCGCCCAGGACGATCTCGACCTGGTGCCGGTCGCAGATCTCCTTGACGATCGCCAGCCCCAGACCGGTGCCCTGTTCAGCGGTGCCGCTGCCGCGGTAGAAGCGCTCGAAGACTTTCGCGCGCTCGTCGGCCGGGATGCCCGGGCCGTTGTCGCTCACGCACAGGCGCGCGCGACCTTGAAACAAGTCGACCCGCACCGTGACCTTGCCGCCCGCCGGCGTGTAGTTGACGGCGTTGTGCCCCAGGTTGGCCACGAGTTCGCGCAGCAGCACGGGCTCGCCGCACACGGGCACCCCACCTTCGCCCTCGAACCCGAGGTCGATCGCCTTGGCCCGTGCCAGGCCGAGCAGCTCGAAGGTCTGCTCGCGCGCCAACTCCGTTAGATCGATCGCCTGGATGTCCAGCGCGCGGCCCGGCTCGCTGCGCGCCAGGCTGAGCAGCTGGTCCACCAGGCGTTGGGTGGACTGGGTGGACAGGTGCATGCGGCTCACGATCTCGCGCATCGCGTCGAGGTCGGCTTGCTGCAGCGCGTGGTCCACCTGGGCCCGCAGCAGGGTCAGCGGCGTCTTCAGCTGGTGCGATGCGTTGGCGACGAAGCGCACCTGGGCCTGGCTGAGCTGGCGCTGCCGCTCGGTGTGGGCGTTGATGGCGTGAATGAGGGGCGCGACCTCGCGCGGCACGCTGCGCGTATCGATAGGGGTCAGGTCGTTCGGGCCCCGCGCGCGTACTTCGCCGCGCAGGCGCTTCAGGGGCGCCAGGCCGCGCCGCACGCCGAAGGCGATGAGCCCGGCGGCTGCCAGGATCAGCAGCAGCTGCATGACGGCGGCTTCGGACACCATGCGCCGCGTGAGCTGGCGCCGCGCATCCATGGTCTCGGCCACCTGCACCATGAGCCGGCGCGGCGTGGCCTCGTCCACCAGGGTCCAGGGCAGCGCCACGACCCGGATGGTCTGCCCCTTGTAGAAGGCGTCGTAGAAAAGCGGGCCGTCGGTGGGCGGCCGGGCCGGCGCCGGCAGGTCGCCGTAGCCGGTGATGTACGCGCTGTCGGCCAGGCGGGCCACACGGTAGAAGATCCGGTCCTGCGCGTCGGTGCGCAACATCTCCAGCGCCGCGTAGGGCAGGTCGGCGACGACCTGGCCGTCCTCGATGCCCAGGCGCTCGCCGATCATCAACGCCGAGCCGAGCAGCGTGCGATCATAGGCTTCGTGGGCCTGGGCCAGGCTGCGCAGGTAGCCGATGGTCGAAGCCAGCAGCCACAGCCCGAGCGTCGGGATCAGCAGCCAGCGCAGCAGCAGGCTACGCAGGCGTGTCATCGGCCGCTTCGAGCACGTAGCCGAGCCCGCGCAGGGTGTGGATAGCCGCACCGCTTCCCTCGATCCTGCGGCGCACCCGGTGCACGTACAGCTCCAGGGCGTCGTTGCTGAGGACGGCGTCGCTGGTGCGCAGGCGCTGCGTCAGCAGCAACTTGTTGACCGGCCGCCCGGCATGGACGATCAGGGCCTCCAGCAGGTCGTGTTCGCGCGGCGGCAAGTCCAGGTGGCGCGTGTTGAGGGCGAAGCGGCGTGACACCGTGTTGAACTCCAGCGCGGCCACGCGCAGCACCGAGTCCACCGAGCCGACCGATCGCCGGTGCAGGGCGCGCAGGCGGGCTTCGAGTTCGGACAGATCGAACGGTTTGGCCAGGTAGTCGTCGGCGCCGGCGTTCAGGCCCTGGACCCGGTCGTGCGTGTCGCCGCTGGCAGTGAGCACCAGCACCGGGACCTTGTCGCCACGCTGGCGCAGGCGCCGCAGGATCTCGATGCCGCCCAGCCGCGGCAGCGCCAGGTCGAGGACGACGGCATCGAAGCTGTCCTCCTGCAAGGCGGCATCGGCCAGCAGCCCGTCGGAGCAGGACTGGACATCGATGCCCAGCACGCCAAGCGATTGCTTGAGCGTCTGCACCAGTTGCAGGTGGTCCTCAATCAACAGGATGTGCATCGGATGCCTGATAAATCGCCACTAAGGCTTGGTGCGGCGCGGTAATGCAGGGGTGTACACAAGAAGCTTAGCGTTGCCACCTGATAATACTGCTCAGGAGACGCAAGATGCGATTGAACCGCAGGGTGGTCGGAGCCGGATTGCTGGGCTTGGCGGCAACTACCGTCGGGTGTCCGGCCGTCGGCGGGATGGCCGCCGGAGTTGCCAGCCCCCGCCGTGTGCGGGTTCTCGCGGCGACCGACCGGCACGTTGTACAGCCGATGATCGACGATTTCGAGCGCCGGCACCCCGGCCTGCGCGTCGACTACGTCGAGTCGGGAAGTCTTGCGCTTTACGACCAAGTGGTGCGCCAGCGGGAAGACGCGCCAGGCCGTCCTGACGTCCTGTGGAGTTCGGCGATGGACTTGCAGATCAAGCTGGTCA
>DATILF010000366.1:0-7599 GCA_035476755.1 Ramlibacter sp. | reverse complement strand
GGGGGCGGTGGGGCTGCGACCGCAGCTGGCTCCAGCACCCGTGTGAACATCGGCGTGGTCAGGGGCCGCAACAAAGAGGGCGTTTCGAGTTCGCGAGCGAGCCATTGCAGCGCCAGCGCATGCACCAGCAGCACGGCGGCGCACAGCGCCAGCCAGCGCGCCCGGCCGAGCGGGCGGCTCAGGAATGTGCCGCGAGCCACGGCTGCGCCTGAGCGGCGTCGCGCAGCACCAGCCGCCAGGTGGTGACCGAGGCCGGCAGGTTCAGCTCAAGACGCAGCAGCCGCCGGTCGCGCGCAACCAGCGCGGTGAGTTTCCGGTGGCTGCCGGCGTAGAGCAGCAGGTCGTCCAGCTTGGTGAGGCGCCAGCCCGTGCCACCCACCTCGATGCCGACCCATTCGTCGTTCGCCGCGAAGCCGGCCTGTTCGGCCGCGCCGCCCCGCAGCACCGTCTTGATCACGATGCCCGACGTTTCGGTGACGCGCAGGCCCAGCCGCTGCTGCAGCTGGGCGGGCTCCTCCAGCACCGCCACGCCCTGGGGCTGCAGCACTTCTTCCAGCGGCAATTCACGGGTGCCATGCACCCAGGCCGCGATCTCGCGCGTGAAGGCGCGGCCGCCCAGATCCTTGAGGACGGCGGCGAAATCGGCCTCGGTCATCGGCCCGGCCTTGCAACGCAGCCACAGCGCCCGCATGACTTCGTCCAGCGTGGTGTGGCCTTCGGCGCGCAGCGTGAGGTCGAAGCAGAGCGCGACCAGCGCGCCCTTGGTGTAGTAGCTCACCGTCGCGTTGGCTGTGTTTTCGTCCTGCCGGTAGTACTTCACCCAGGCGTCGAAACTGGCCTGCGCCACCGCCTGTACTTCGCGCCCGGGTGTCTGCATCACCTGGTTGATGGTCTTGTTCAGCAGCTTGAGGTAGGTGGCCTCATCGATCAGGCCGGCGCGGCGCAGCAGCAGGTCGTCGTAGTAGCTGGTGAAGCCCTCGAAGAACCACAGCAGCTGCGTGTAGTTCTCGCCCGCGTAGTCGTAGTGCGTGAACTCCGCCGGCCGCAGGTGCTTGACGTTCCAGGTGTGGAAATACTCGTGGCTGATGAGGCCCAGCAGGGTGATGTAGCCGTCGGTCAGGCGTGCATCGCCTTGGCGCGGCAGGTCGCGGCGCGAGGCGATGAGCGCGGTGGAGTTGCGGTGCTCCAGGCCCCCGTAGCCGTCGTCCACCACATTCAGCATGAACAGGTAGCTCTTGTGCGGTGGGCGCTTGCGGTCGTGCCAGAAACGGATCTCGGTCTCGCAGATCTTGTGCACGTCGGCCAGCAGGCGTGCGTGGTCGAGGGATTCGCTGGCGCCGGCGACCACCAGGCGGTGTGGCACGCCGCCGGCCTTGAATTCACCGCTCCAGAACTCGCCCATCTCCACCGGGCAATCGACCAGCTCGTCGTAGTCGGCTGCCAGGTAGGTACCGAAGCCGCGCTTGCCGATCCGGTGGGGCGCCAGGCCGGTGGCCACTTCCCAATTCGCCTTCGCCGCGACGGCGACCAGCTCCAGCGAATGCACCGCGTTTTCCTGCTCATGCACTTTCAGGCACAGGCTGGTGCCGTTGAAGAAGCCACGCTGGGTGTCCAGCCACGCGGTGCGCACCGAGTTGTCGAAGGCGTACACCTCATAGCTGAGTACCAGCGGGCTGCTGGGCACGCACTCGATCAGCCAGTTGCATTTGTCCAGCTGCTGGGTGGCCACGGTGCGGCTGTCCTGGCGCGCGGTGAGGCGTTGCAGGTGCCTGGCGAATTCGCGCACCAGATAGCTGCCGGGAATCCAGGCCGGCAGCGAGATGCGCTGCTGGGCCGCGGGCTGGGCGATGGTGAGGGTGACGTGAAACAGGTGCGCGTGCAGGTCCGCCGCTTCCACCCTGTAGTGGACGCTGGCGCCGCGTGGCGTGGAAGAGCTGGGCATGGGACGACTATACGCAACCGGCGTCGCGCGCGCTGCCCTTGGGGCGCCGCGCTACTTCTGGGCCGACAGCAGCTTCTCAACCTGCGGCGCGCCGATGGCGCCTGGCACGCGCGTGCCGTCGGCGAACAGCAGCGTCGGCGTGCCGGTGATCTTGTGCTTCTTGCCGAATTCGATGTTGCGGGTGAGCGCGGCCGTGTCGCAACTGCCGGCGGGCACCGGCTGGTCGCGCACCATGAAGTCCTGCCAGGCGCGGCCCTTGTCCTTGGTGCACCAGATGTTGCGCGATTTGTCGGTGGAGTCCTGCCCGAGGATCGGGTAGAGGAACATGTGGATCGTGACGTTGTCCACCTTCTGCAGGTCGCGCTCGAACCGCTTGCAGTAGCCGCAATTCGGGTCTTCGAAGACGGCGATCTTGCGCTTGCCGTTGCCCCGGACGATGGTGAAGGCGTCTTTCAGGGGCAGCGTGGCGAAGTCGATCGCCATCAGCTTTTCCATCCGCTCTTCGGTGAGGTTGCGCTTCTCGCGCGCGTCGATCAGGCTGCCCTGGATCACGAAGTTGGCGTCGGCGTCGGTGTAGAAAATGTCGGTGCCGATCCGCACCTCGAACAGGCCGGGCATCGGCGCCTTGGTGATTTCGTCGATCTTCTGCAGCTGCGGCAGGCGCTCGGCCAGGTTCTTGCGGATGGCGGCTTCCTGGGCCTGGGCGGCGGCGAACCCGCACACCAGCAGGGCCGAAATCACAGCGCGTTTGATCAATGTCATTCTTGTTCCAGTACTGCTCACAAAATCAAAAATCTCAAAACCGGCCCATCGCCTGGCGCGCCACCCAGTTCTTGAGCGGTCCGAGCCGGTCGAAGCCGGTCATGCCCCAGTTGCGAACCATCGCCCACGGCTCGGCCTGCTGCGCAAAAAGCTGCTGCAGGCCGTCCGTGGCGGCGCCCATGGCCAGCACGTCCGCCTTGCGCGAGCGCTCGTAGCGGCGCAGCAGCTTCACATCGCCCACGCTGCGCCAGTACTCGCGCTCATGCAGCACCCGCGCCAGGTCGCGCACGTCCGCCAGACCCAGGTTCAGTCCCTGGCCGGCCAGCGGGTGCACCGTGTGCGCCGCATCGCCTGCCAGTACCCAGCCCGGGCCGCACCAGCGGTCAGCCCGCGCCAGTTGCAGGGGCCACGCGGCCCGGTCGCTCGCCAAAGTGATCTTCCCGAGCGCCTGGTGGCTGGCCGCTTCGAGCTGTTCCTGGAAACTGGCGGGGTCGGCGGCCAGCAGGCCCGGCGCCCGCTGCTCCATGACAGACCAGACAACCGCGACCGAGTTCCCGTCGTTGTCGTCGGCGGACCCGCCCAGGGGCAGAAAAGCCAGTATTTCGCCGCCCGCGAACCATTGCCGCGCGATCCGGCCATGGGGTTTTTCACAGTGGACCCGGGCCGCCACGGCGTGGTGGGGATAGCGCATCACGTCGTACTGGACGCCGAATTCGCCTCGGGTGGCGCTGGCCTTGCCCTCGCAGATGGCCGTGAGCGTGGCCGGCTGGGGCGCGTCCAGCCATTCCACCAGCGGCTGGTAGCGCAGGGCATCGGCCAGGCGCGCCTGCAGGGCCTGGACATCGACGATCCAGGCCAGGGCCGGCACCGCCCGCGACGCGGCGTCGAAACGCACTTCGCCCCCGTCGTCACCATGCACCTGCATGCCCATCACGGGCGTGGCGTGCTGGGCGTCGGGCCAGGCGCGCACCAGTTCCAGCAGGTTCTTGGCGGCCGTATTGAGGGCATAGGCGCGGACATCGCTGGTGGCGCCGCCGGCAGGGGCGCTTTCGCGCACGAGGCCCACACGCAGGCGGTCGCGCGCCAGCAGCAGGGCCAGCGTGCGCCCGACGATACCGGCGCCCCGGATACATACATCGAGGGCAGGCGTCATGAAGGCGATTGTAGGAGGCGGCACAATCGCGCCTGTCACTCCACGCCAATTCTGGTCCACCTCATGAGCTCTTCCCCTCCCGACGTCGCCACCCGCATCGCCCGCCTGTTCGTCTATCCCGTCAAATCGTGCGCGGGCGTGGAACTGCAGGAGTCGGTGCTCACTGAAGCCGGGCTGGACCTGGACCGCGCCTGGATGGTGGTGGACGCTGAGGGGCGTTTCGTCAGCCAGCGCGAGTTGCCACGCATGGCGCTGGTGAAAGTGCAGCTCAGGCACTACGAGGTGGTGCTGCGTGCGCCCGGCATGCTGGCCCTGCACCTGGCCATCGACGCGGTGGAGCAGCCGGTGAAGGTGCAGGTCTGGGACGACGAGGTGGCCGCGTTCGACATGGGCGCTGTCGCGGCGCAGTGGTTCACCGATTTCCTGGGCCAGAAGCTGCGGCTGGTGCGCTTCGACCCCGACCACCGGCGCCTGTCCAATCCGGTGTGGACGGCGGGGGTGGAAGCGCTGAACCAGTTCAGCGACGGCTACCCGCTGCTGGTCGCCAGTGAGGGTTCATTGGGCGAGCTGAACCGCCGCCTGGCCGCGGCCGGGCATGACGCGGTGGGCATCGAGCGTTTCCGCCCCAACATCGTGCTGGCAGGCCTGGAGGCGCACGATGAAGACCGCCTGGACGTGCTTCACATCGCGGCTGGCCAGGAGGTGCGCCTGCGCCCCGTCAAGCCCTGCGCGCGCTGCACCATCCCCAACATCGATCCGGCCAACGGCACCAGCAGCCCGCAGGTGTCCGACACGTTGCAGGCCTACCGAAGCAACCCACGTCTCGATGGCGCCGTGACGTTCGGCATGAACGCCATCGTGCTGCAAGGCGTGGACCAGGTTCTGCGTGTGGGTCAGGCCGTCACGGCCGGCTGGCACTTCAACTAGCGACGGCCGCAGCGGGCTGCAGCCCGCTGTCCGGCCAGGGTTCATGAAGCGATGAATCGGAGTCGATCGGCATCGGCAGGGTCATTTCAGGTGCGAGGAAGCGGATCGGCCGCCGCGTGCGCGGTGACATGATTTCCAGCAGCGCGCCCAGCCCATCGACCAGCTCGGGCCCGTCCATCACCCGCTCATCCAGCAGAACGGCGGCGATGTGGAAGTACAGCGTGACGTCGGGCTTGAGGCCCTTGAGCGGCATCAGGCCGGCCGCGATCAGCCGGGCGGAACGGTCGCTGACGGCGGCGCGCGAGTTCACGCCTTCCAGGATCAGGCCGAAGCGGGCCTCGCCGATGCGGCTGACGGTATCGACGTCGCGCAACACCCGGCGCAGCTTGATCACCGTGCGCAGCAGGCTTTGCTCGGCCACGGCCGAACCGTAGGCGCCCTTGATGCGGCTGTAGTTCGCCAGGTCGATAAAGACCACGGCCGCGCTTTCCTGGTCGCGCCTGAAGCGCGCGACGACCTGGCGCAGCCGGTCGTGGAACAAATGCGGCGCCAGCAGGCCGGTCAGCGCGTCCTGGCTCGACAGCGCCTGTTCGCGGATCTCGGCGTTGTGCCGCTCGCGCGAACGGATGTTCAGGGCCACCAGCAGCAGCGGCAGCTTGATCGTGATGCCGACAACCACGGCGTACTGGGTGCCGAACGAGACCGGCAGCCAGCCGAACACGCGCAGCAACGTCATGAGCAGCGCCAGGCTGAGCGGAAGGTAGGCGGCCAGTACCCACAGCCCCACTTCATCGCCGCGCCGCCACGCCGCGAATGCGATGCACATGGCGGTCAGCGGGGCGAGGGCCACGTACAGCGACATCATCGGCAGGCCGACGTTCTTGCTCAGCATGGGGAACAGGGCGGCCAGGCCGATCCCGGCCAGGCCAGCGCAGAAAACGGCCCGGTCCAGCAGCAGATGCCGCGCCGAGATGCCGACCAGGCTGCGCGCGAACAGCAGGGCGGCTGCGGCGAAGAGCAACGCCAGGCAGCCTTGCGGCGAGTCGCCCTGGCTGCCGAAGCCCGGCCATAGCAGATGCGCGGCCACGCCCGTGTAAGCGGCCACCGCCAGGGCGGTGATCGAGCCGTACAGCGAGTACCAGGCATAGGCGGAGTCACGGTACACCAGGGCTCGGGACAGGCAGGCGGTGATCAGCAGCATCAGCGCGCCGAAGGTCAGGCCCACGGCCATGTACTCGACCTGGACGCGCTGGCTGTAGGCAGCCTCGGTGATCAGCTGTACCGGGAAGTTGGCCGAGGTATGGTGGCGGATGCGAACATAGACGTCGCGCGCCTGGCCAGGTGGCAGTTCCAGCCTGAAATAGGGGTAGCGGCCGGGACCGGCCCAGGTCGACACGGCGTGCATGTCGCCGGCCGTGCTGGCCAGCCACTGACCCAGGCTGTCCTGCTGCCAGACGGTGACCTCATCGAGCCCCGGCATCGGAAACACCAGCATCCAGCCATTGCGCTCACTGCGCCCGCGCAGCAGCCGGTAGTGCAGCCAGACCGCGCCCCGATCACGCAGGGAATAGATCACATCCGAGTTGTCCGGCTCGAACAGTGTGTCGCGCGATCGAAGCACCTGCTCGAACGACGTTGTGCCCTGGGCGTCTGTCCAGGACCTGCCCGCGCCCTGGGCTTCAACGACCGGCTCGGCGTCGTTCAGCGGCAGCGCCGGCAGGCGCACCGCCTGCGCCTGAACCATGCTGCACAGCAGCATGCCCGCGATCAGTGACGCCAAGCCCTGCCAAAGACGCGCCCAGCGGCGCTCGGCGACGCATCGCATACACTTTCGGGCTTGATTTTTGGAATCTGCCATGAGCTTGAAGTGCGGGATTGTAGGGTTACCCAACGTAGGGAAATCCACCTTGTTCAATGCGTTGACCAAGGCTGGAATTGCCGCGGAAAACTATCCTTTCTGCACCATCGAGCCCAACGTCGGCATCGTCGAACTGCCCGATCCGCGGCTGGCGAAACTCTCGGACATCGTCGAGCCTGAGCGCATCGTGCCAGCCATTGTCGAGTTTGTCGATATCGCGGGGCTGGTGGCCGGCGCGAGCAAGGGCGAGGGCCTGGGCAACCAGTTCCTGGCCCACATCCGCGAGACCGACGCCATCGTTAACGTGGTGCGCTGCTTCGACGACGAGAACATCATCCACGTGGCCGGCAAGGTGGATCCGGTATCCGACATCGAGGTGATCCAGACCGAGCTGTGCCTGGCCGACCTGGGCACCGTGGACAAGACGCTGCAGCGCTCGATCAAGGCCGCCAAGTCGGGCAACGACAAGGAAGCGGCGAAGCTGGTGCAGGTGCTCACCCGCGTGCAGGCCGCGCTGAACGAGGCCACGCCCGTGCGCGCGCTGCAATTCACCGACGAGGAAAAGGCGGTGCTCAAGCCCCTGTGCCTGATCACGGCCAAGCCCGCGATGTTCGTGGGCAATGTGGACGAGTCCGGCTTCGAGAACAACGCGTACCTGGACCAGCTGCGCACCTATGCCGCCAGGCAGAACGCGCCGGTGGTGGTGATCTGCGCCAAGATGGAGGCCGAGATGGCCGACATGAGCGACGAGGACAAGCAGATGTTCCTGGCCGAGATCGGCCAGGAAGAGCCCGGCCTGAACCGCCTGATCCGCGCCGCCTTCAAGCTGCTGGGCCTGCAGACCTATTTCACGGCGGGCGTGAAGGAAGTGCGCGCCTGGACCATCCACATCGGCGACACCGCGCCCCAGGCCGCCGGCGTCATCCACACCGATTTCGAGCGCGGCTTCATCCGCGC
>DATILF010000365.1:0-2431 GCA_035476755.1 Ramlibacter sp. | reverse complement strand
CTGCACCTGCTGCGCATCCCGGTGCGGCGAGTGCGCGGCCAGCGAGCGTGCGCGGCGCAGCATCTGCGTCCACCAGCCGGTGTCGCTGCCCACCGGTGTGCCCGGGAGGAGCCGCGCGGCCACCGCCATCAGGTCGCGCATACGGCCTTCCAGCTGCACGCGGCTCTCCACGAAATCCTCGGCCATGCGGCCGATCTGCCCCGCGGCCATCGTGGCCAGGCCCGACCAGTCCTTGAACGAGAGTGTCACTGCCGCGCAGGTTGGCCCCACCCGCTCGCCGGCGGGCAACCTGAGCGCCACCGGCACCGGCAACTCGGCCAACAGGGCCTCGATCTTGCGAACCACGGCTTCCATGTGCAAATTCTTGTCACTCTGGCCGCCATGCGTCAACCCGGCTGTCTGTAGGACGGATTCGCTTCCTGCTGGGCCATGCGGCGGCGACAGACGGGCAAAAGGCTGTTGACACCTGTTTGTTTAGACTTAAACTATTTAGGCCAATCCGCCTCAGGCAGCTCCGGCGAAAAATCCGGCCACAAGGAACCCGATGGACATCGAAGCGCGCGCCCACAGCGAACACCCCGAAGCCCTGCGCCTCTGGCTGCGCCTGCTCACCTGCACGCAGCTCGTGGAGAAACAGGTGCGCACGCAGCTGCGCGAGCGCTTCGACACCACCTTGCCGCGCTTCGACCTGATGGCGCAGCTCGAACGCGCCCCCGAGGGGCTGAAGATGAACGAGCTGTCGCGCCGGATGATGGTGACCGGCGGCAACGTGACCGGCATCACCGACCAGCTGGCGGCCGAAGGCCTGGTGGACCGCGTGGACGTGGCCGGCGACCGCCGCGCCTACCGGGTGCGCCTCACCAACAAGGGCCGCAAGCTCTTCAACGAAATGGCGAGCCAGCACGAAGCCTGGATCGTCGAGGCCTTCGCCAGCCTGTCCGAGCGCGACATCGCCACCCTGCACAAGCTGCTGGGCAAAGTGAAGGACCACGCGCACGTGCGGGCCGAGGCCGCATCCAACTGACGAGGGGGTTCTCATGTCCGCCCAGCAAGACCGTTTTGTGCACGACCGCCTGCCGCCCGCCTCGCAGTGGCCGCGGCTGCTCTACGACCGGCCCGAATTCCAGTTCCCCGGCCCATTGAATCTGGTGGAGGAATTGCTGGACAAGGCCGCCGCCAAGGGATTCGCAGACCGTCCGCTACTGCGGTCGAGCCGCATCACCCTGAGCTACGCCGACGTGCGGGACCGCGTGGACCGCATCTGCCGCGTGCTCACCGAGGACCTGGGCCTGGTGCCCGGCAACCGCGTGCTGCTGCGCGGCGGGAACTCCGTCGGCCTGGCCCTGGCCTGGCTGGCGGTGGTCAAGGCCGGGCTGGTGGCGGTGGCGACCATGCCGCTGCTGCGCGCACGCGAACTCGGTGACATCATCGACAAGGCGCGGCCCACCGTGGCCCTGTGCGACATCAAGCTGCTGGATGAACTGGAACTGGCCCGCCAGGAGCGCCCGGTGCTCGCCACGGTCGTTCCCTTCAACACGCTGAACGAGCCCGGCTCCATGGCCGTGCGGTCGGCGCAGAAAGAAGGCGACTTCGCCCCCTGCCCCACGGCCGCCGACGACATCGCGCTGCTGGCCTTCACGTCCGGCACCACCGGCAAGCCCAAGGCGGCGGTACACACGCATCGTGACGTGCTGGCCGCATGCGAGGCCTGGCCGCGCCATGTGCTGCGCGCCGCGCCGGACGACGTCGTGATCGGCTCGCCGCCGCTGGCCTTCACTTTCGGCCTGGGCGGCCTGCTGGTCTTTCCGATGTGGGCCGGCGCCAGCGTGTACTTTCCCGACGCGCCCTACACCCCCGAGTCGATGGTGCGGCTGATCAACGAAGTCGGCGCCACCATCTGCTACACGGCGCCCACTTTCTACCGCCAGATGGCGCCGTTCGCACGGACCCATGGCATCGGCCGGCTGCGCATTTCGGTGAGCGCCGGCGAAGGCCTGCCCGATGCCACGCGCCAGCTGTGGAAGGAGGCGAGCGGCATCGAGATGCTGGACGGCATCGGCGCCACCGAGATGTTCCACATCTTCATCTCCTCGGCGCCCGAGGACGTGCGGCGCGGCGCCATCGGCAAGGCCGTGCCCGGCTACCTCGCCAAAGTGGTGGGCGACGACGGCCAGGAACTGCCGCGCGGCGCCATCGGCAAGCTGGCCGTGATCGGGCCGACCGGCTGCAAGTACCTGGACGACCCGCGCCAGTCGAACTACGTGAAGGACGGCTGGAACTACCCGGGCGATGCCTTCATGCAGGACGAGGACGGCTACTTCATCTACCAGGCCCGCGACGACGACATGATCATCACGGCCGGCTACAACGTGGGCGGCCCGGAGGTCGAGGACGCGCTGCTGCGCCATCCGGCGGTGGCCGAGTGCGGCGT
>DATILF010000364.1:0-12398 GCA_035476755.1 Ramlibacter sp. | reverse complement strand
ATCGACTCCTCGCCCTTCTTGATGGTGCCGGTGCGGCGGATGTCCAGCCGGACCGAGGCGTAGAACTTCAGCGCGTTGCCGCCGGTGGTGGTCTCGGGGCTGCCGAACATCACGCCGATCTTCATGCGGATCTGGTTGATGAAGATGACCATGCAGTTGGTCTTCTTGATCGTGGCGGTGAGCTTGCGCAGCGCCTGGCTCATCAGGCGGGCCTGCAGGCCGGGGAGCGAGTCGCCCATCTCGCCTTCGATTTCGGCCTTGGGCGTGAGCGCGGCAACCGAGTCGATCACGATCAGGTCCACCGCGCCGGAGCGCACCAGGCTGTCGCAGATTTCCAGGGCCTGCTCGCCGGTGTCGGGCTGGCTGATCAGCAGATCGGACAGGTTCACGCCCAGCTTCTGGGCGTACTGCACGTCCAGCGCGTGCTCGGCGTCGATGAAGGCGCAGGTGCCGGCCTGGCGCTGCATCTCGGCGATGACCTGCAGCGTCAGGGTGGTCTTGCCCGAGGATTCCGGGCCGTAGATCTCGATCACCCGGCCGCGCGGCAGGCCGCCGACGCCGAGGGCGATGTCCAGCCCCAGGGAACCGGTGGACACCACCTGGATGTCCTCGAGCTTCTCGCCTTCGCCCAGGCGCATGATCGTGCCCTTGCCGAACTGCTTGTCGATCTGGGCGAGGGCGGCCTGGAGGGCCTTGGACTTCTCGCTATCGGCGGCGATACGGGTTCCCTTGACTTGAGCATCCATCGAAAAATCTCCTTGAAAATCAACAGGTTGAGTGCCTCATCCAGTTGTTCTTATTCACAGCCTGGATGCTTGACCAGTACTTTAACGTGCCAGCTTGAAAGAAGTAAACGAGTTTTATCGTCAGTTTGCCTTACCATTTGGATGTGCCCTCAACAGCGACTACCACCGATACCGACGCCAGCTGGCGCCTGACCCACCTGGGCCGCCTGCTCGGCCATGCCGCCCGGCGCTTCGACGAACGGGTGCTGCAGCTGATGGCGCGCAACATCGACGTGCCGCTCGCGCTGTCGAACCTGGCCGCCCGCTCGCAGGTCAGCGCGGCCCACATCCACATCACGCGCCACGTCGCGCTGGAAGGATCGCGCCTCACGGACCTGGCCCAGCGCGCCGGCATGAGCAAGCAGGCGATGGGCGACCTGGTGGACCAGTGCGAGGCCTGGGGGCTGGTGGTGCGCGCATCCGACCCCCAGGACACGCGCGCCCGGCTCGTGCGCTTCACGCCCACCGGACTGGCCTGGCTGCAGGCGTTCAAGGAAGCGGTGGCCCAGGCCGAGTCGGAGTTCCGGGCCGAGGTCGGCAGTGAGGTGGCCACCGTGGTCATGATCGGGCTGGAGGCTTATGCTGGCCCCACGGCCTGATGGGCCGCGTCTGATCTTCGTCAGTCGCGCGTAGGAGCGCAGGCCTAGAATTTGGCCACAGGCGCGTGCAGGACACGAGCGCGGCCCGTCGTCAACAAGTCGGCCCCCACGCTTCGCTGCCCCCTCGAGGGGGCGTTTTTTGCCTAGGGGCGGCCCGTCGTCAAAAAGGAGACAAGTCATGCGGATACTGATTGCCGAAGACGACCAGGTGCTGGCCGATGGCCTGCTGCGCACCCTGCGCGCCTCGGGCGCCGCGGTGGACCACGTGGCCAGCGGCACCGAAGCCGATGCCGCGTTGATGACCAACAACGAGTTCGACCTCCTGATTCTCGACCTGGGGCTGCCCAAGATGCATGGCCTGGAGGTGCTGCGCAAGCTGCGTGGCCGCGGCTCGTCGCTGCCGGTGCTGATCCTCACCGCCGCCGACGCGGTCGAGGAGCGGGTCAAGGGCCTGGACTACGGCGCCGACGACTACATGGCCAAGCCGTTCAGCCTGCAGGAGCTGGAGGCGCGCGTGCGTGCGCTGACGCGCCGCGGCATGGGCGGCACCAGCAGCACCATCAAGCACGGGCCGCTGGTGTACGACCAGGCCGGTCGCGTGGCCACCATCGACGGCAAGATGGTGGAGCTCTCGGCGCGCGAGCTGGGCCTGCTGGAGGTGCTGCTGCAGCGCGCGGGCCGCCTGGTCAGCAAGGACCAGCTGGTCGAGCGCCTGTGCGAATGGGGCGAGGAAGTGAGCAACAACGCCATCGAGGTGTACATCCACCGCCTGCGCAAGAAGATCGAGAAGGGCCCGATCCGCATCGCCACCGTGCGCGGCCTGGGCTACTGCCTGGAAAAGATCCCAGGCTAGCTGTGTGGCCCCCACGCTCCCCCACTTCGTGTGGGTCCCCCGAGGGGGCCTTCGCGCCTAGGGGCGGCCCGTCGGCGCTCAGTGTGCCCCCACGCTCCCCCACTTCGTGTGGGTCGCTGCCCCCCGAGGGGGCCTTCGCGCCTAGGGGCGGCCCGTCGGCGCTCAAGGCCGCCCATTCGAGGACTGGTCGGTGAAGATCTTCCAGCGCGAGCAGCGTTCGCTGTTCGGCGAGATCCTGGACTGGATGCTGACGCCGCTGCTGCTGCTGTGGCCGGTGAGCCTGGCGCTGACCTGGCTGGTGGCGCAGAACATCGCGGGCAAGCCCTTCGACCGCGCGCTCGAATACAACGTGCAGGCGCTGGCGCAGCTGGTCACTGTGCAGCAGCAGCGCGTGGTGTTCAACCTGCCCCAGCCGGCGCGCGAGATCCTGCGCGCCGACGACTCCGACATGGTGTACTACCAGGTGCTCGGCGCGCGCGGCGAACTGCTGAGCGGCGAGCGCGACTTCCCCCTGCCGGCCGAGGACGAGCGGCCCCTGATCGGCGAAGTGCGCCTGCGCGACGACGAGATGCGCGGGCTGGACGTGCGCATCGCCTACACCTGGGTCAGGCTGGAACTGCCCGGCGCGCTGCCGGCGCTGGTGCAGGTGGCCGAGACGCGCGAGAAGCGCTCGGTGCTGGCCACCGAAATCATCAAGGGCGTGATGCTGCCCCAGTTCGTCATCCTGCCGCTGGC
Source organism: Ramlibacter sp. (assembly GCA_035476755.1). Taxonomy (GTDB): domain Bacteria; phylum Pseudomonadota; class Gammaproteobacteria; order Burkholderiales; family Burkholderiaceae_C; genus Ramlibacter. The sequence goes on along the minus strand of DATILF010000364.1, from coordinate 9,426 downwards.
CGTGCTGCTGGTGTGGCTGGCGCTGGTGCGCGGCATCAAGCCCCTGTCACAGCTGGAGGAGCGCATCCGTGCGCGCAAGCCTGACGACCTGAGCCCGCTGGACGACAAGACGGTGCCGCTGGAAGTGGCGCCGCTGGTGTCCTCGGTGAACGACCTGCTGAACCGGCTGAAGGACTCCATCGCCACCCAAAAGCGCTTCCTGGCGGACGCCGCTCACCAGCTGAAGACGCCGCTCGCGGGCCTGCGCATGCAGGCCGACCTGGCCCAGCGGGACGGCTTCAACGCCGAGGAGCTGAAGCAGTCGCTCAAGCAGATCGGCCGCTCCAGCATCCGCGCCACGCACACGGTGAACCAGCTGCTGGCTCTGGCGCGCGCCGAAAGCCAGGGCCAGACCATCGCGTTCCAGCCCTGCGACCTGGCCCGCCTGACGATGGAAGTCGTGCAGGACTCCGTGCCCCGCACCATGGACAAGCACATCGACCTGGGCTACGACGGGGCGCAGGCGGGCGCGCCGGGCGTGCGCCTGCAGGGCAACCCGACCCTGCTCAAGGAAATGATCCGCAATCTGCTGGACAACGCGATCAGCTACACGCCCTCGTCGGCCGAGCACCCGGGCGTGATCACGGCGAAGGTGCTGGCCGACCCCTTCGGCCACGTGCTGGTGTTGCAGGTGGAAGACTCCGGTCCGGGCATTCCCGAGGCCGAGCGCGAGCTGGTGTTCCAGCCCTTCTACCGGGCACTGGGCACCAACGTCGATGGCTCGGGCCTGGGCCTGCCCATCGTGCTGGAAATCGCGCGGCAGCACAACGCGGAGATCAAGCTGGAGGACGCGCATCCGGGGCAGGTGCCGCCCGGCACGCGCTTCACGGTGCGATTCGTCCTGAACGAGGATGCCGTCGCCGCCGAGGAAGCGGCGGCCGCCTTGTGACGTTCAGCGGCAGGGCCGCAGGGCCTTGCCGTTCAATGCGGCCTTGAGGTCCTCGACGCGGGGCCGCAGTGCATCGTCCACGGCGGCCAGCTTGAGCAACTGGCCCCTCACCTCCGCCCGCGCCTGCACCACCTTGGCGGTGCGGACGCCGCGCTGCGACAGGATGTCCAGCTGCTGCGTGGCGGCGGCCTCGGTGGGGAAGCTCCCCAGCGACAGGCCCGGCTCCAGTGAAGCGTTGGGCAGCGGCTCGAAGGAGATGCCGCGCTGGCGCAACTCGGCTTTCTTGCGGCTCACGTTCTCGGCCGTGAGGTACTTGCCCATGTACACGATCCATCGGGCGGGCTCGACGGTGGGCTCCAGGCTCCACGAGCCGCCCGGCCAGCCCTCCACGGCCTGCTGCACAGCCTTCGCCTGGGCCTCGTCGAGCGGACCCGCCAGCAGGCATTCCGCGACCTTGGGCGCCGGCGCCGCCAGGCCGGCCTCCATGCCCTTCAATTCGTCGGCCGAGACCAGCCGCACGGCCTGGGGCTTGATCTGTTGCGCGAGGCGCTGCGGCTCGGCCTGCTGCGCCGGGGCGAAGCCCCATCCCGCCAGCATGCCGTGCGACCAGGCGTAGTAGGCCGCATTGGCCAGCAGCAGCAGGAGGACAAGGAGGCGCAACATCGCGTCGGGGCTCAGGCGGCGGGGCGCACGCTCACTTCGGAGCTGGTGACGGTTTTCATGCCGGCCGGCGTATGCACCAGCAGCGCGCCCGTGTCGGTGGTGCCGTGGGCCGTGCCCGTGACGCCGTCGCTCAGGACCACGGGCCGGTCGCGCAGCGCATCCCGGGCATCGAAACGTGCCTGGAAGCCCGCAAACCCGGCCAGCTCGAACGCCTGGAGCGACTGCACCAGTGGCACGATGACGCGTGCCAGCACCTCGCCGGGCGTCACGCCGGGCAGCAGTTCATGCAGCCAGGCCGGGGCCGTGGACAAGCCTTCGGCCGGACGCGCGGCGATGTTGATACCCACACCTACCACCGCATAGCGGCGCGCCGCCCGGCCCTCGCCGAAGCTGGCGGTTTCGATCAGGACGCCGGCGAGCTTGCGGTCGGCCAGCCACAGGTCGTTGGGCCACTTCAGCCGGACTTGCGGGTGCAGGCTTTCGGCCAGGCTCACCCCCACCGCCAGCGACAGCCCCGACCAGTCGGCCGGCGCCAGGGGCAGCCCCAGCGAGAAGGTGAGCGACTCGCCAGGGCTGCTTTGCCAGCCGCGGCCCAGCCGGCCGCGCCCGGCCGTCTGGCGCTCGGCCACCAGCAGCACGGGTTCCATCTGCCCGGCCCGGGCCCGGCGCATCAGCTCGGTGTTGCTGGAATCGACCTCGGGAAGAATCTCGACCGTGAAGTCAGGCAGGAGCGCGGATACGCCCTCCCAAATGGCTTCAGCCGGCCAAGTCATTACTGCTACTTCCGCTGCCTGCGCTTGGGCGCCAGGAGCGTGCCTCGGCAGAGCTTGGCGCCGCACCAGCAGGGGTAGTCGGCCTTGAGCTTCTTCGTGTACGGCTCGTCGATGATCAGGCCGTAGTCGTAGTTCAGCTCTTCGCCGGCCTTGATGTTGCGCAAAGCCTTGATGAAGACACGGCCCTCGTCCTCGTCGGCCTCGCAGTTCGGATCGCACGAGTGGTTGATCCAACGCGATGAATTGCCGCCCTGCTTGGCGTCGATCACCCGGTCTTCGTCGACGTGGAAATAGAAGGTGTGGTTGGGGTCTTTGGGGTCGTGCGGATGGCGGCGCTGGGCCTCTTTCCAGGTGATCACCTCGCCCACATACTCAATGACGGTTTCGCCCTCGGCGATGCGCTGCAGCGCGAACACGCCCTTGCCGTGCACGCCGGAGCGGCGCACCTGGATGCGCCGGGCAGGTTCGGCCTTGCCGGCCGGCTTCGCCGCCACGCGTGCGGGCGCCGCCTGCGCCCCATCGGACGCCCCGGGGGCCGCCCCGGGGGCCGCCCGGCCATTCACTGCTTTTTCTGCCATCGGCTAAAACTCTGTTAGTTTGAATATGCACACGTGTGCGCGTGCGCGCATGCGCGCGGGAAGAGCGATTGTAAGGAGTGTCGCGGTCACCCTGACCGAAGGGCCTTACGGATACACAGGATGGATGAGCCAGCATGACGAAGACATTGGTAATCGCCGAGAAGCCCTCCGTGGCGCAGGACATCGTTCGCGCCCTGACGCCTGTGGCGGGCAAGTTCGACAAGCACGACGAGTACTTCGAGAGCGAGAAGTACGTCGTCACCAGCGCCGTGGGCCACCTGGTGGAGATCCAGGCGCCCGAGGAATTCGACGTGAAGCGCGGCAAATGGAGCTTCGCCCACCTGCCGGTGATTCCGCCCTACTTCGACCTCAAGCCAGTGGACAAGACCAAGTCGCGCCTGAACGCGGTGGTAAAACTGGCCAAACGCAAGGACGTGACGAACCTCGTCAACGCCTGTGACGCGGGCCGCGAGGGCGAGCTGATCTTCCGCCTGATCGAGCAGTACGCGGGCGGCGCCAAGCCGCTGGGCAAACCGGTCAAGCGCCTGTGGCTGCAGTCGATGACGCCGCAGGCCATCCGCGACGGCTTCGACGCGCTGCGCAGCGACAAGCAGATGGAAGGCCTGGCCCACGCCGCGCGGTCACGCTCCGAGGCGGACTGGCTGGTCGGCATCAACGGCACCCGCGCGATGACGGCCTTCAACTCGCGCGAAGGCGGCTTTTTCCTCACCACCGTGGGACGGGTGCAGACCCCGACCCTGGCCGTGGTGGTCGAGCGCGAGGAGCAGATCCGCAAGTTCGTGAGCCGCAACTACTGGGAAGTCCACGCCACCTTCGGGGCCGAAGCCGGCGAGTACCCGGCCAAGTGGTTCGACCCCAAGTGGAAGAAGAACCCCGACGATGCCGAGCAGAAGGCCGACCGGGTCTGGTCCGAGCGCGAGGCCATGGCCATCGCCGAAGCGGTGCGCGGCAAGGCGGCCAGCGTCACCGAAGAGTCCAAGCCGACCACGCAGGCATCGCCCCTGCTGTTCGACCTGACTTCGTTGCAGCGCGAGGCCAACGGGCGTTTCGGCTTCTCGGCCAAGACCACGCTGGCTCTGGCGCAGAGCCTGTATGAGCGGCACAAGGCGCTGACCTACCCGCGTACCGATTCGCGCGCCCTGCCCGAAGACTACGTGCCTGTCGTCAAGCAGACCATGGGCATGCTGGCCGGCAGCGGCATGCGCCACCTCGCGCCCTTCGCCCAGCAGGCCATGGACGAGAACTACGTCAAGCCGACCAAGCGCGTCTTCGACAACGCCAAGGTGTCGGACCACTTCGCCATCATTCCAACGCTGCAGGCGCCCAGCGGCCTGTCGGACGCCGAGCAGCGCCTCTATGACCTGGTGGTCAAGCGCTTCCTGTCGGTATTCTTCCCGAGCGCCGAGTTCCTGGTGACGACACGAATCTCCCAGGTGGTGGGCCACAGCTTCAAGACCGAGGGCAAGGTGCTGGTGAAGCCGGGCTGGCTGGCCATCTGGGGCAAGGAAGCCGCCGACGAGGTGGCTGACGCCAAGGAAGGCGACAAGGGCCAGAGCCTGGTGCCGGTGAAGCCCGGTGAAATGGTGCGCACCGAAACCGTCGAGCCCAAGGGCCTGAAGACGCGGCCGCCCGCCCGCTATTCCGAAGCCACCCTGCTGGGTGCCATGGAAGGCGCGGGCAAGTTCGTGGAGGACGACGAACTGCGCGAGGCCATGCAAGAGAAGGGCCTGGGCACGCCGGCCACGCGCGCGGCCATCATCGAAGGCCTGATCAACGAGAAGTACATGTTCCGCGAGGGCCGCGAACTCATTCCCACGGCCAAGGCCTTCCAGCTGATGACGCTATTGCGTGGCCTGGGCGTGGAAGAGCTCTCCAAGCCCGAGCTCACCGGCGAGTGGGAGTACAAGCTGGCGCAGATGGAGCACGGCAAGCTCTCACGCGATGCCTTCATGCAAGAGATCGCCGAGATGACGCAGCGCATCGTCAAGAAGGCCAAGGAGTACGACCGCGATACCGTCCCTGGCGACTACGCCACGCTCCAGACGCCGTGCCCGAATTGCGGGGGTGTGGTGCAGGAGAACTATCGCCGCTTCACCTGCGTCGGCAAGAAGGGCGCCGAGCCCTGCGGCTTCTCGTTCACCAAGCTGCCGGCGGGCCGCGCCTTCGAACTGCACGAGGTCGAGCAGTTCCTGCGCGACAAGAAGATCGGTCCGCTGGAGGGCTTCCGCTCCAAGGCGGGCTGGCCGTTCACCGCCGAGATCGCCCTGAAGTACAGCGACGAGGACAAGAACTGGAAACTGGAGTTCGACTTCGGCAACGAGCAGGACCCGTCGGTGACGGGCGAGTTGGTGGACTTCGGCGGCCAGGAGTCCCTGGGCCCCTGCCCCAAGTGCCAGGCGCGCGTGTTCGAGTTCGGCAAGAACTACGTCTGCGAAAAGTCGGTCCCCACCGCCGATCAACCCACCCCCAGCTGCGACTTCAAGACCGGCCAGATCATCCTGCAGCAACCGATCGAGCGCGAGCAGATGAACAAGCTCCTGGCCACGGGCAAGAGCGACTTGCTGGACAAGTTCGTTTCGATGCGCACGCGCCGCCCGTTCAAGGCCTTCCTGGCCTGGGACCAGGAAGCGGGCAAGGTGAACTTCGAGTTCGAGCCGCGCACCAGCAAGTTCCCGCCACGCAAGGGTGCGGCAGGCAAGACACCTGCGGCGAAAGAGCCGGCGGCCGCCTACGCGGCCAAGACAGCGGCCAAGAAGGCACCGGCGAAGAAAGCCGCGCCTGCGAAGAAGGCCGCCGCGCCCAAGGCGCCGCGCAAAACCGGCGCCGGCCTCAAGCCCAGCACCGAATTGGCCGCGGTGATCGGCGCCGATCCGGTGGCGCGCACCGAGGTGATCAAGAAGCTGTGGGACTACATCAAGGCCAACGGCTTGCGGGACGCCAAAGACAAGCGCGCCATCAACGCCGACGCCAAGCTCAAGCCGGTGTTCGGCAAGCCGCAAGTGACCATGTTCGAGCTCGCCGGCATCGTGGGCAAACACCTGAGCTGAGAGTTCCCGTGAACCAGGCCCTGTCCGCCGCCACCGTGGCCACACTGTCGATGCGCGACGCACTCTCGCTGCAGCGCACCACCTTTGCCCGCGAGATGAACCCGCCGCTGGCGCTGCGCCGGGACCGGCTGGACCGGCTGGCGGCCATGACCGAGCGCATCGCCCCTGCCCTGGTCGAAGCCCTGTCGCAGGATTTCGGCCACCGCTCGGCGCATGTGACGCGGCTGGCCGACGTGATGATGGTGATGGCGGCGATCAGTCACACGCGGCGGCACCTGAAGAAATGGATGCGCACGCGCCGCGTCGCGACGCCGCTGGCCTTCCAGCCCGCAGCCAGCCGCCTGATGCCCCAGCCGCTGGGCGTGGTGGGCATCGTCTCGCCCTGGAACTATCCCTACCAGCTGGCCATCGCACCGGCCGCGGCGGCGCTGGCCGCGGGCAACCGGGTGATGATCAAGCCTTCGGAACTCACGCCGCGCTGCTCCGAGCTGATGCGCCAGGCCGTGGCCGACAGCTTCGCGGCCGACGAGATGGTCGTCGTCACCGGCGACGCGCAGGTTGGCAAGGGCTTCGTGGCCCTGCCCTTCGACCACCTGCTGTTCACCGGCTCGACCGCCGTCGGCCGACAGGTCGCGCTCGCGGCGGCGGCCAACCTCACGCCGGTGACACTGGAGCTGGGCGGCAAGTCGCCGGCCATCCTCTCGCCCGACTGCGACCTGCGCCAGGCCGCCACCAGCCTGGCCCTGGGCAAGATGTTCAACGCCGGCCAGACCTGCATCGCACCGGACTACGTGGCCGTGCCGCGCGCCATGGTCGAGCCCTTCACCTCGGCCATGGCCGACGCGGTGCGCCGGCTCTATCCCGACCTGGCCGTCAATCCCGACGTCACCAGCATCGTCAGCGACCGCCACTTCGAGCGGCTTCAGGCGCTGCAGGACGACGCCCTCCAGCACGGCGCGCGCATCGTGCCGCTGGCGCCAGAGACGCCCGGGCGCACGCCGCGCCTGATGCGCCCCGCCCTGGTGCTGGACGTGACCGACGGCATGCGCATCATGCGCGAGGAGATCTTCGGCCCGCTGCTGCCCGTGCTGGCCTACGACCAGCTCGACGAGGTGATCGGCCATGTGAACCGGAACGACCGGCCGCTGGCCCTGTACTGGTACGGCAAGGACCGCCAGGCGCGCGAGCGGGTGCTGCGCGAGACGATCTCGGGCGGCGTGACGATCAACGACTGCATGTGGCACTTCGGCCAGGAAGAGCTGCCCTTCGGCGGCGTGGGCGCCAGCGGCACCGGCGCCTACCACGGCGAAGCGGGCTTTCGCACCTTCAGCAAGGACAAGCCGGTGTTCATCCAGAGCCGGCTCTCGGGCGTGCCGCTGCTGCACCCGCCGTATGGCGGCGTGTTCGAGTTCATGGCCAGGGTTCTGAAGCACATCACCTGAGGACGCCCATGCCCACCACCGACACCCTCGAACGCTTCATCGCCCGCGTGGAACGCAATGACCATGTCCAGGCCATCGAGGAGTTCTACACCGAGGGCGCCTCGATGCAGGAGAACCAGGAGCCGCCGCGCGTAGGCCGGGCCGCGCTGATGGCGCACGAGGCCAGGGCGCTGGCGCGGGTGGCATCGGTGCGGTCCGAATGCGTGCGGCCGGTGTTGGTGCAGGGCGACCACGTGGTGTTGCGCTGGATCTTCGAATTCACCAGCCACGAGGGCAGCACCCGCCGCCTGGAGGAACTGGCGTACCAGCGCTGGGAGGGCGAACGCATCGCGCAGGAGCAGTTCTTCTACGACCCGAAGCAGTTCGCGCCGCGACCGCCGGCCTGAACTGCGCCGAGCGTGGGCGTTGCTACCGCCCCGCCGCCCCCACCCGCGCCAGGTGCACCTGGTGCAACGTGATCTTGCGCACCTCGGCCTGGCTGGTCTCGATATGCGCCCTCAGCAGCAGTGCCGCCTGGTCGCCGCGCTTGCGCTGCACGGCCTTCAATATCTTGGCGTGTTCCTCGTAGGTGGCGTCGATGCGGGCCTGCTTGGTGAAATCGAGCCGCCGGATGATGCGGATGCGGTCGGTCACGTCGCGGTGTACCCGAGCCATCTCGGCATTGCCGGCCGCCGCCACCAGGGCGCAGTGGAAGTCCTCGTCCCATTGCGCCACCTGCGCCATGTCCTTGCTGCGCTCGGCCACCGGCACCAGCCAGATCGCCACCAGCTCGTCCAGCAGGCCGCGGTCGATGCGCTCGCTGTCGGCGCACAGGCGCTGCACGGCCGCCGTCTCCAGCACCATCCGCAAATCGTAGAGCTGCTCGAACTGCTCGAAGTCGAAGGGCAGCACGCGCCAGCCGCTTCGAAACAGCACCTCGACAAACCCCTCCTGCTGCAGCCGGAACAGCGCCTGGCGCACGGGCGTGCGCGAGACCTGCAGCCGCTCGCACAGCTCGTTCTCGGTGAAGCGGTCGCCGGGCACCAGGCTGAACTGCGCGATGTCGAGCTTGAGCTGGTGGTACACGTCGTCGGCCCGCGACCGGCGCCCTGCGGCGGGCGCGCTCTGATGCGCGGGGCGGGGGCGGGCGGCGGTCTGGACCATGGTCAAACTTTATCAGCGCGCCAGCGCGGCGATCAGCTCGGCGCTGGTGGCTGTCCAGCCGACGATGGCGCCTTGCGCGCACATCATCTCGACTGCCGCCGTCTTGAACTGCGGAAAGTAGCTCTCGGTGCAGTCTTCCAGCATCAGGCAGTCGTAGCCGCGGTCGTTGGCCTCGCGCATGCTGGTCTGCACGCAGACCTCGGTGGTCACGCCCATGAAGACCAGCTGCGTGATGCCGCGCGCCTGCAACTGCTCGTGCAGGCTGGTCGCGTAGAAGGCGCCCTTGCCGGGCTTGTCGATGACGAGCTCTACGCCCTGGGGCGCCAGCGCGGCAATGATCTGGTTGCCCGGCTCGCCCTGCACGAGGATGCGCCCCATGGGCCCGCGGTCACCAATGCGCAGCTTTGGATTGCCGCGGTCGCGCTTGGCGGGCGGACAGTCCGAAAGATCGGGTCGGTGCGACTCGCGCGTGTGCACGACAAAGCCGCCCGCCTCGCGCCACGCCGCCAACGTCGCCTGGCACGCGGGCACGATCGCCTGCAGCAGGCTCACGTCATTGCCCAGGGTTTCGCCGAAGCCGCCCGGCTCGACGAAATCGCGCTGCATGTCGATGATCACCAGCGCGGTGGCGGCCAGGTCGAAGGTGTACGCAAACGGAATGGCCGTGGCGATGCAAGCGCGGGTCATGCGGCGATCTCTTCTTGCGTCGTTGATTGCGCTGATGAAGCGCCGGGCGCCGGGTCATGGTGGCCCCCGCCCATGTGCGCGCCGAGGACATGGCGCTGCGCCGTGCTGGCGTCGGTCTCGTGGACGATGCGGCCTTCGCTCATG
>DATILF010000363.1:0-4688 GCA_035476755.1 Ramlibacter sp. | reverse complement strand
CCCCTGTTCCCGGCGCTGCCCCTGGGCACGCTGGCGGCCAACCTGATCGGCGGCTACCTGGTGGGTGTCGCGGTGGCGGTGTTCGCGCAGTGGCCCGCGCTGCCGCCGCAAGCGCGCCTGTTCGTCATCACCGGTTTCCTGGGCGGGCTCACCACGTTCTCCACCTTCTCCGCCGAAGTGGTGACGCAGTTGCAGAACGGCCACACGGCCTGGGCGCTGGCCACGGCGCTGGCGCACCTGCTCGGCTCCTTCGCGCTCACGGCGCTGGGCATCCTCACCGTGACGTGGCTGCGCTCCGGCAATCTCTGAGCAAGGTGCGGTTCGGAGAGATTCGGAGAGGAAGCACCCGCAGGCCATCAACCGCTACGTCAATTCAAAACTGAGCCTTTACAGCGCAGGCCTTCCAAACACATACGGGATAACCCGATCTGGCGGGTTTCGCCAATCGCTTTGGCGATTCCGGCCATTGGTCGGCGCGGGCGCGCGGCTTAACCTTGGCTGCATCTTCCACTCATCGCCTGCCCCTTCGATGTACCTCACCCAAGGCCTGCACCGCGCTCGCCAGCGCCACCCGCAACAGACCGCGCTGACGCATCTGGGCGAGGCCGGTGAACGACGCCTGAGCCACGCCGAATTCTCGGACGCCGTGGCGCGGCAGGCGTCCGCCCTGCGGGCGCGCGGCGTGCGCGGCGGCGACCGCGTGGCCCTGCTGGGCGCCAACAGCGACCAGCTGATCCAGGCCATTTTCGCGTGCTGGTGGATGGGCGCGGTGGCCTGCCCGCTGAACATCCGCTGGAGCCCGGCAGAGCTGGCGTATGCGATGGCCGACAGTGGCGCCGTGCTGTTGCTGATGGATGAGGCAATTGCCCGGGCCGCGCCCGATACGGCGACGCCGCGCGTGACCCTGGATGCATGGGGACGCGAAGCGCAGGCGCATGAGCCGATGCCGGACAGCCGCACCGGTGGCGACGCGCTGGCCGCCATCCTCTACACCGGCGGCACCACCGGCCGTGCCAAAGGCGTGATGCTCAGCCATGCCAATTTCTGGACCGCCTGCATGACCCGCGGCGCCGAACTGAACAACGCGCCCGCGTCGGTGTCGTTGCTGGTCGCGCCGCTGTTTCACGTGGCCGGGCTGGGCCGCCTCATCGGCCAGCTGATCGTAGGCGGTGCGTGCGTGACGATGCCGCAGTTCCGCGCCGGCGCGGTGCTGGCCGCCATCGAGCAGCACCACATCAGCGACATCATTGTCGTCCCCAGCATGCTGCAATCGCTGCTGGACGACCCCGCGTTCCGCGCCGGGCGCGTGCAGCACCTGAACCGCATCGCCTTCGGTGCGGCGCCCATGCCGCCCGACCTGCTGGACCGCGCGCTCGCGGCCTGGCCCGACGCCGAGTTCTTCCAGGCCTATGGCCTCACCGAAACAGCCGGCGCCGTGTGCATCAACCTGCCGGCGAACCACCGGCCCGCCGCACGCGCACTGGGCCTTCTCAATTCCGTGGGCCGCGCCGGCCTGGGCGCCGAAATCGTGATTGCCGGTGAAGACGGGCGCGAGCTGCCGCGCGGCGAAGTCGGAGAGATCCTGACGCGCGGGCCGATGGTGACCCAGGGCTACTGGCAACAACCCGAAGTCACCGCCACCGCCTTGCGGGACGGCTGGTTTCATACCGGCGACGCCGGCCGCATGGACCACGACGGCTACATCTTCATCGTCGATCGCCTGAAGGACATGATCATCAGCGGCGGCGAGAACGTCTATTGCGCCGAGGTCGAAAGCGCGCTGCGCGGCCACCCGGCCGTGGCCCAGGCCGCCGTGATCGGGCTGCCCGACGCGCAGTGGGGCGAAGCGGTGCATGCGGTCATCGTGCTCCAGCCGGAAGCCGCGAACGACACCGCCGCCCTGCCCGAAGCGCTGCGTGCCTGGTGCCGGCAGCAACTGGCCGGCTACAAATGCCCGCGCGGCTTCAGCTTCGTGCGCGAGCTGCCGATGTCCGCGGCCGGCAAGGTGCTGAAGAACGTGCTGCGCGCGGGCCCTCGCGGATGAAACCCGTCAATGCCTCGGCCGACCCGCGCAACGTGTTCGACGCGGTGCCGTTCATGCGGCTGCTGGGCGTGCAGCGCGAGTATTCGCGCGGCGGCCATGCACGGCTGGTGCTGGACCCGCAGCCCGAGCTGGGCAACGTGATCGGCACGGTGCATGGCGGCGTGCTGGTCACGCTGCTGGACGTGGCGATGGCCAGCGCCGCGGTGTCGCGCGTGGACTTCAGCCGCACGGCCGTCACGCTGAACCTCGACACCAGTTTTCTCGAGCCCGGCCGCGGCCGCCTGACGGCCGACGGAGAAGTCATCGGGCAGGACGGCAATGTGGCGATGTGCCGCGCCACCGTCACCGATGCGCAAGGCCGGCGGGTCGCGCAGGGACTCGGCTCCTTCCGCTACCTGCCGCTGCCCGGACCTCTTTCACCCCTTCAGGAGACATGCCCATGACAACCTCTCTCACATCCTTCAGCCGCCGCGCGGCACTCGCCGCACTGGTTGCCCTGGCCGCCACCGGCGCCCCGGCGCAAACGGCCGACGCCTTCCCGGCCAAGCCCATCCAGCTGGTGCTGCCCTTCCCGCCCGGCGGCTCCTTCGACCCGATCTTCCGCGCATTGGCGAATGCAGCCTCGCAGGACCTGGGCCAGCCCATCGTGCTGATGCACAAGCCCGGCGCGGGCGGCGTCATGGGCACGGCGCAGCTCGCCACCATGAACGAGGCCGACGGCTATACCGTCGCCGTGATGCACAACTCGGTGATCCGCGCGCCGCTGGTGCAGAAGGTGACGTGGGACCCGCTGCGCGACTTCACCTACCTGATCGGCCTGGCGAACCTGACCACCGGCGTGACCGTGGCGGCCGACGCCCCATGGAAGTCCATGCGCGAGCTGCTCGACGACGCCAAGAAGCGACCGGGCCTGGTGAGCTGGGGCAACGTGGGCGCTATCAGCATCAACCGCATCTACGCCGAACGGCTGGCCAAAGCGGCCGGCACCAAGTTCAACCTGGTGCCGTTCAAGGGCGGCGCCGAAAGCTTCCAGGCCCTGATCGGCCGCCACCTGGACGTGTATGGCGACCCGGGCTTCGGCCCGCAGGTGCAAGGCGGCAAGGCGCGGCTGCTGGCCACCTTCACGGCGCAACGGCTCAAGCGCTATGGCGACGTGCCGACCATCAAGGAGCTGGGCTACGACCTGGTGATCGAATCGCCGGTGGGCCTGGTCGCGCCGAAGAACCTGGACGCCAGGATCGCGGCCCGGCTGCAGGCGGCCTTTCGCAAGGCGGCCAATGACCCCGCCTACCTGCAGCAGCTCGAATTGTTCGACATGCAGCCCAACCTGATGACGGGCGAGGGCTACGCAGGCTATGCCCGCGCGCAGTTCGAGCGCGAGGGCAAGATGCTGGCCGAAATCGGCTTCAAGCCGGAGTGAGCGCCATGGATGTCACCGCTTTCGACTTCACCGGCCGTCACCTGTTCGTGGCGGGCGGCTCCAGCGGCATCAATTTCGGCGTGGCCCAGGCCTTCGCCCGCGCGGGCGCGCGGGTCAGCCTGATCAGCCGGTCCGCCGACAAGGTGGCCGCCGCCGCCGCGCAACTGGAAGCGCTCGGTACGCAGGCGCTGGGCATGGCCGCCGACGTGCGCCAGCCCGAGGCCGTGGAGCGAGCCTTGAGCGAAGCCCATGCGCGTTTTGGCCCGATCGACGTGCTGCTGTCGGGCGCGGCAGGCAACTTCCTCGCGAGCGCGCTCGACATGTCGCCCAATGCGTTCAAGACCGTGGTGGAGATCGACCTGCTCGGCAGCTTCAACGTGGCGCGCCTGGCACATGCGCACTTGCGGCGGCCCGGTGCATCCATCATCCAGATTTCCGCGGGCCAGGCGTTCACCCCCACGCCCTTCCAGGCCCATGTCTGCGCCGCCAAGGCCGGCGTGGACATGCTCACGCGCGTGCTGGCGCTGGAATGGGGCGCCGAGGGCATCCGCATCAACTCCATCGTGCCCGGCCCGATCGCCGACACCGAAGGCCTGAAGCGGCTCGCCCCCACGGCCGGCACCCTGGCCGCCATGGCCGAGCGCGTGCCGCTCAAGCGGCTGGGCCGCATCGAAGACATCGCGCGGATGGCGATGATGCTGTCGAGCGACTGGGGCTCGTACATCACCGGGGCCGTGATCCCGGTGGACGGCGGCCTCGCGCTGACCGGCCCGCGCGACTTCACCGCCGCCGCGCAAGCGAGCCGCAAGGCCGGCGCATGAAAGCTTCGGTCGATTCACCGGCGCTGTCCGGCGGGCCACCGCGCAGCGGGCGCGATCGGCATGTGCCCTTCACCGTCCACCTCGGCATCCGCGTCGACAGCGCACAGGACGGGGAGGCGCGAGTTTCCATGGATCTGGCGCCGCACCTGCTGAACAACCATGGCGCCGGCCACGGCGGCGTGCTCATGACCCTGCTGGACATCGCCATGGCGAATGCCGCGCTGTCGAAGATCGACTACGCGCGCGAAGTCGTCACGGTCGATATGCACGTGGGCTTCATGGCCGTCACCTCGGGCCGGCTGGTGGGCACCGGCCGCGCCGTGGGCGGCGGCCGCTCGATCTGCTTTTGCGAGGCCTACGTCGAGGACGCCGAAGGCCGGCGGGTGGCCCAAGCCATGGGCAC
>DATILF010000362.1:0-15753 GCA_035476755.1 Ramlibacter sp. | reverse complement strand
ACCATCAGCAGGATCTGGCCTTGCTCGATCTGCGGCGTGAAGCGCGCCAGCCGCTTGCTCGGCGTGGAAACGCCGATCATGGTGGACGCCCAGGTACCGAAGAGCCCGCCGGCGACGGCCAGCCCGGCGGCCAGGCCCCATTGCGGGCTGTCGCCGACGATCGGGTAGTACACCGCGACCAGGGCGCCCAGCAAGGCACCCACCCCGGCGCCCAGGATCAGGCCCATCTCGGCCGACCGGATGACGTCCGACGTCTGCAGCACATTGGCGGCATGCAGGCCGGTCATGTCGGAACCCTCTCGGGCGACGAAATGGATTTTGCGGTAGTCGATGCGCGCCAAAAGGAGGTCGTCCATCGTGCGCTGGGCGCTCTCCAGATCGGGCAGGAGCCAGTAGATTCGTCTGTACATGTCATCTCCTTGGGGCGGACCCCTCAAGCGTTCAATGCGCCGCCGGTTTTTCGACCGCCGGGGCAAAGAACACGCCCCGCGTCAGGAACGTGTAATCAGCCTCCAGCGCGCCGATTCCCAGCAGCACGATCAGCAGCAGCGGCGGTACCAGGATCGCGTACACCAACGCCAGCCGCTCCCACACCATGTGCATGAAGACGGCCACGATCAGGCCCGCCTTCAGCAGCATGAACACGATGATCAGCGACCACCTCAGCAGTCCTTCGAAGTGCAGGTAGTCGACCATGTAGGACGCCGCGCTGAGCACGAACAGCAAGCCCCAGATCTTGAAGTAGATGCCCAGCGGATGCTGCTGGCCGTGTGCCTGCGAGCCGGTGGGCGCCGCGTGCGGATGCTCTGTTGTTTCCATGTGCCGGCCCTCGTGCTACCAGAGATAGAAGAACGCGAAGATGAAAACCCATACCAGGTCCACGAAGTGCCAGTACAGGCCCATGATCTCGACGATCTCGTAATTGCCCCTGCGCCCGGTCAGGAAGCCGGGCCGCTGCTGTTCCAGGTCTCCACGCAGCACCTTGACCGCCACGATGACCAGGAAGATCACGCCGATCGTCACGTGCGTGCCGTGAAAGCCGGTGATCATGAAGAACGACGATCCGAACTGCGCCGCGCCCCAGGGATTGGCCCAGGGGCGTACACCCTCCGAAATCAGCTTGGACCACTCGAACGCCTGCATGCCCACGAAGGTGGCGCCCAGGGCCGCCGTCGCCAGCAGCAGCGCGAAGGTGAGCTTGCGGTTGCGCCGATAGCCGAAGTTCACCGCCAGGGCCATGGTGCCGCTGCTGCTGATCAGGATGAAGGTCATGATCGCGATCAGCAGCAGCGGCACGTTCCTGCCGAACATCATCAGCGAGAACACCTCGCTCGGATTGGGCCAGGGCACGGTGGTGGACATGCGCACGGTCATGTACGAGACCAGGAAACTGCCGAAGATGAAGGTGTCGCTGAGCAGGAAGATCCACATCATCGGCTTGCCCCACGGGACGTCCTTGAAGACCCGCTGGTCGGAGGACGCATCCGCGACGACGCTTTGCCAGCCGCGGGGCGTGGGAAGCCGTCCTGCCGTACCTGTTGCCGCGTCGTTCGTCATGGTGTTCGGCTCCCGGTTCACAATGGCGCCGACGAGCAGATCGCCAGCCCGATGTCGTTCGACACGAGCAGCGCATACAGCACCACCCAGACGGCCAGAAGGTAATGCCAGTAGGTCGCGCACAGCTCGACCCCCAGCCTGGCCCTTTCAGACCGCACATCCGGCCAGGCCCGGGCCGATGCACGGGCCCAGGCGACCAGGCCGCCGAGCACATGCACGCCGTGCACCGCGGTGAAAAGATAGAAGAAGGCGGTGGCGGCACTGGCCGAGACGAGGTAGCCGGCGTCATGAAGCTGCCGCCAGACAAACAGCTGCCCGGCCAGGAAGCCCAGGGTCAGCAAGCCGCTGGCCGCCAGCCCCCGCCGCACGCTGCGGAGCTCGGCGCGGCGTGCGGCGTGCACCGTCCACTCCATGGCCAGGCTCGCGCCGACCAGCAGCGCGGTGTTCAGCATGAGCAGCCGGGGCCGGGGCAGCGGGCTCCAGTCCGCCAGGCCCAGCCGCATCGCATAGGCACTGATGAAAAGCACGAACAGCGAGGTCGCGACGGCGAGGAAAACCCACAACCCCGTCCTGGCCGCCGGACGGGCCGCCGCGCCGCCGCGCGCGTCGTCCACCAGGACCTGCGCGTCCCACGGCTGCACGTTGATCGTCTGGCGAAACAGCCACCCCACGATGACGCCCATCAGGAGGGAGAGGAACACCAGGCCGATGGTCATGGCGCCGGCCTTCCTGTCGGCTGCGCGGCCTGGACCCAGCCTTCCGCGGCAACGTCCGCGGGGGGCACGTTCTGCGGGATGAAGTCGGCCTTGAGGCCCGGAACGCCGTAGTCGTAGGCCCAGCGATAGACCGCCGGCAGTTCCTTGCCGAAATTGCCGTGCGTGGGCGGCGTCTGCGGCGTCTGCCACTCCAGCGTCGTGGCGTTCCAGGGGTTGCCGCCGGCCGGCCGGCCCCTGAAGTAGCTGGCCACCAGGTTGTACAGGAACACCATCTGCGCCGCGCCGACCACGAAGGCCGCGATGGAGATCGCCGCGTTCAGCGAGTGGGCCGAGTCGGGGATGAAGTTCGTGCCGCCTATGGCGTAGTAGCGGCGCGGAATGCCCATGAAGCCCAGGTAGTGCATCGGGTAGAAGATCGCGTAGGTGCCCAGGAAGGTGACCCAGAAGTGGATCTTGCCCAGCGTTTCGTCCAGCATGCGCCCGGTGACCTTGGGGTACCAGTGGTAGATGGCCCCGAACACCACCAGCACCGGCGCGATCCCCATCACCATGTGGAAGTGCGCGACCACGAACATCGTGTCCGACAGCGGCAGGTCCACCACCACGTTGCCCAGGAACAGGCCGGTCAGGCCGCCATTGACGAAGGTGAAGATGAACGCGATGGCGAACAGCATCGGCAGGGTCAGGTGTATGTTGCCGCGCCACAGCGTCAGTACCCAGTTGTAGACCTTGAGGGCGGTGGGCACCGCGATGATCAGCGTGGTGGTGGCGAAGAAGAAACCGAAGTACGGATTCATGCCGCTCACGTACATGTGGTGGGCCCAGACGATGAAGCTCAAGCCGCCGATCACCAGGATGGCCCAGACCATCATGCGGTAGCCGAAGATGTTCTTGCGCGCATGGGTGCTGATCAGGTCGGACACCATGCCGAAGGCGGGCAGCGCCACGATGTAGACCTCGGGGTGGCCGAAGAACCAGAACAGGTGCTGGAACAGCAGCGGGTTGCCGCCCGAGTAATCCAGCTGCCGCCCCTGCGAAACGAGCGCGGGCATGAAAAAGCTGGTGCCCAGCGTCTGGTCCAGCATCATCATGATGGCGCTGACGAACAGGGCGGGAAACGCCAGCAGCGCCAGGATGGTGGCCATGAAGATGCCCCACACCGTGAGCGGCAGGCGCATCATCGTCATGCCGCGCGTGCGGCCCTGCAGCACCGTCACCACGTAGTTCAGGCCGCCCATGGTGAAGCCGATGACGAACACCCCCAGCGACACCAGCATGAGGATGATGCCCCAGCGCGCTCCGGGCGTGCCCTGCAGGATCGCCTGCGGCGGATACAGGGTCCAGCCCGCGCCCGTCGGCCCGCCGGGCACGAAGAAGCTCACGACCAGCAGGATCACCGCGAGCAGGTAGAGCCAGTAGCTGAGCATGTTCACGTACGGGAACACCATGTCGCGGGCCCCGACCATCAGCGGGATCAGGTAGTTGCCGAAGCCGCCCAGGAACAGCGCCGTCAGCAGGTAGATCACCATGATCATCCCGTGCATGCTGACCAGCTGCAGGTAGGTGCTGGGGTCGATAAAGGCGAAGCGGCCCGGGAAGCCGAGCTGCAGCCGCATCAGCCAGGAGAACACCAGCGCCACCAGTCCGATCGCGATCGCGGTGATCGCGTACTGGATGGCGATCACCTTGGCGTCCTGGCTCCAGATGTACTTGCCGACGAAGGTCTTCGCGTGGTGGAGCTCGACCTCGGCCACCTCCGCTGGCGGTGCGAAGTCCGATTCGTCATGCGCAACGTGATTGGCCATCGAACCTCCCGGTCACCGCGTGTTGATATAAGCCAGGATGTCGCCGACCGCCGCGTCGTCAGCGAGCATTCCGGCGATCAGCGCCATCTGGGCGCCATAGATGTCCTGCGCATGCGTGCCGCGGATCCCGTCCCTGAAATGGCTTAGCTGCCTGGCCATGTACCAGTCGCTCATGCCCTGCAGCCTGGGCGCGTTGGTCGCCGCGATCCCCCGCCCGTCGGCGCCGTGGCAGGCGGCACAGGTCGCGTAGCGCCGGCGGCCCGTGTCCACATCGCCGCGGATGGTCGCCGCAACCGGCGCGTCGGGCAGGGTCGCGATGTAGGCCACGACATCGGCGATGGCCGCGTCGTCCGCGAGCACGCCGGCCATGGGCGCCATCATCTTGCCGAACACGTCCTTGTCGTGCGTGCCCCGGACGCCCTGCTTGAAGAGCTTCAATTGCCTGGCCAGGTACCAGGCCCCCTGCCCGCTCAACTTGGGTGCATTCATCGCGATATTGCCCTCGCCGTTGGCGCCATGGCAGGCGGCACAGGTGGCGTACAAGGCCTTGCCGGCCACGGCATTGCCGGGCGCCCGCGTGCTGGCCTGCGCGAAAGTGGGCTGGCGGTCCAGCCAGGCCTGGAAAGCTGCGGGCTCTTCCACCACGATCCTGCCGCGCATGGCGAAGTGGCCGATGCCGCAGAGTTCCTCGCAGAGCAGGTCGAACGAGCCGGTGCGCGTGGGCGTGAACCACGAGTACGTCACCAGGCCCGGCACCATGTCCATCTTCACGCGCAGCTGTGCCACCGCGAAGTTGTGCAGCACGTCCTTGGACCGAAGCAGCAGCTTGACCGGCTGGCCGAGCGGCAAGTGCAGCTCGGGGCTCGCCAGCAGCACGTCGTCACGCCCATGGGCATCGGACGGATTCATCCCGAAAGGGTTCGCCTCGTTCACGAAGCGCGCGTGCACCGTCCCCAGCTTGCCGTCCTTGCCGGGCAGGCGATAGCTCCAGTGCCACTGCTGGGCCACGACTTCCACGATCTTGGCATCCTGCGGCACGTGGATGACCTCCGCCCAGACCAGCAGGCCCGGTGCCAGCATGGCGGCCACGCCGGCAGCGGTGAGCACCATGAGCCACCATTCGAGCTTCTTGCTCTCAGGCTGGTACGTGGCGCGTCCGCCCTCGCGGTGGCGGTAGCGGATCACGGCCCAGGCCATGAACACGCTGACCGCGACGAACACGACGCCCGTCACCCAGAAGGTGATGGCGATGGTGGTGTCGATGGTGTGCCAGTTGGAGGCAATCGGGGTGAAGTACCAGGGGCTCAGGAAGTGGAACAGGACCGATCCGAGGGCCAGGACGATCAGCGCGATTGCGATCGCCACGGCTAGTGCTCCGTGGCGGTTCTCTTGAGCCTGCAGTACAGCAAGGCCGCCACGATGCCGAAGACCACGTGCGCGGCAATCGTGGCCACGCCGCGCATGGCCACCAGCCAGGGGAAGAAGGCGACCAGGAGTTCGAAATTGATCAGGTAAAGGGCCAGGCCCATGCTCGCGCCCGCCACCATTGCCATGCCGGGCGAGGAGTCCAGCTTGAACTGCACCAGCAGCGCGGCAATCACCAGGCCGAAAATGATGCCCAGCACGTAGTGGGTGGCCAGTGCGATGGTGACGACGCCGAGGCTGAAGTGAAAGCCGGAGGTCGGAATGCTGCCCTGCCCCGTGAAGATGGGCGCGATCATGTGCGACGTTCGCCATGGGCCCTCCGGGTTGAAGAGGGTGGACCAGGCAAGGTCCAGCACCATCAGTACCGCACCGGCCGCGAAACCGGAAACCGCCGCCGCGGTCCAGTCTGTCGCACGCCACTTCCAACCACGCAGATCCAGCAGAGTGTCCATGGTGATCTCCCTCGTGCGCGACAGCGAAGCTGGCGACACGTTTAGCGCAAACTGCCCCGGTTGTAGAGGCAGCACCGGCTTTTGTTTTACACCCGGAAGCGTGTCAATGCAAGGAAGTCACCGATGAAACCTGCGACCTGCTCGTCCGTGCCGCTCGACCGTCTTCGTCGATCCGCGGTCCGCGAACCGCTGCATCCCCGCAAGGTCTAAGATGCATCGTTCCTGCATGCGTCCGGGGCTGGTCTGTGCCACATTCAATGACGACAGTGAAGCCTGAAGACCTGATTCGCGCGCGCGGCGAAATGGCCGACCGCGTGCGCGCCTTCGACTGGGCGAGTACGCCGGTGGGCCCCATGGAAGAGTGGCCCGTGAGCCTCAGGACCGCGGTGGCGACCCTGCTGGAGTGCCAGATCCCCATGTACATCGCCTGGGGCGAGAAATTCATCCAGTTCTACAACGACGCCTGCCGGCCCATGCTGGGGACCATGAAGCACCCGCAAGCCCTCGGCACGCCGGCGCCGCAGTCGTGGCCTGAAATCTGGGAGACGCTCGGGCCGATGTGGCACGACGTGCTCAACGGCAAGGTGATCGGTCTGAACGACTTCAAGCTGACGATCGAGCGCCACGGTTATCCCGAGGACGTGTACTTCAACATTTCGTACAGCCCTCTGCGCGACGATTCGGGCAACGTGAGCGGCGTCCTGGTCGCCTATTCCGAAACCACCGATCGCCTGCGCACGGAGCGCCGCCTGAACGCGGCGCAGGAACAGCTGCGCTCCATGTTCATGCAGATGCCCGCCGCCGTCGCCATTCTGCGGGGCAGCGAGCTGCGCTACGAATTTGCCAATGCGGCCTACCAGATGCTGGTGGCCAAGCCCGAACATGAACTCGTGGGGCGCAAGAGGCTGGAGGTCTTTCCGGACTCCTCCGAGGAGATCCATGCGCAGATCTTGAATGTGTATCTCACCGGCGAGCGGCTGGTGAACCGCGAGTATGCCTTTCCCCGGGACTGGGACAACGATGGCCGCGTGTACGACCGCTACCTCAATCTGGTCTTCGAGCCGTATCGGGATGCCGACGGCATCATCGTCGGCGTGATCGTGTTCGCGTTCGATGTCTCCGAGCATGTCGAAGCCCGCCGCCAGGCGCAGGATGCTGAAGCCCGCAGCCGGTTTGCCCTGGAGGCCGCCGGCATGGGCGAGTGGGAGTACGACCTGCGCACGGGCACGTCCATCCGTTCGTTGCGGCATGAC
This sequence comes from Ramlibacter sp., assembly GCA_035476755.1. Lineage (GTDB taxonomy): Bacteria > Pseudomonadota > Gammaproteobacteria > Burkholderiales > Burkholderiaceae_C > Ramlibacter. Next base: position 8,545 of record DATILF010000362.1, on the reverse strand, counting down.
CAGTGCCTGGGCCACGAGCGAATGCTGCCGTCCATGAGCTACCGCGATTTTCTGAACGGCATTGCGCCGGATCATCGCGCCAGGATCGACCAGTTGCTCAGGCAGGCTGCAGCGCAAGGCGGAAGCTGCAGCTTCGAGTACCCGATCATCTGGCCGGACAAGAGCGTGCACTGGATCGCCTCGCGGGCCCGTGCCGACCTCGATGCCTCGGGCAAGGCCTGGCGCATGTCCGGCCTGGTCTGGGACATCACCGAGAGCCGCGCCGCGCATGAGGCGCTGCGCGAGGCGAGCCGCCAGAAGGACGAGTTCCTGGCGACGCTGGCGCACGAGTTGCGCAATCCGCTGGCGCCCATCCGCAACGCCGCCCACGCCCTGGGACAGCGCGAACTTTCACCGGCTGGCCTGGCCTGGTGCCGGGACGTGATCACCCGGCAGGTCCAGCACATGGCCCTGTTGCTCGACGACCTGCTGGACGTCTCGCGCATGACCACCGGCAGGATCGAGCTGAAGAAGGAGACGGTCCAGCTGGAGGCGGTGGTCAACGCGGCCGTCGAGTCCGTGGCGCCATTGATCAGCAAGAAGAAACACGCGCTGCAGGTCAGCCTGCCGCGTGAAGCCGTTGAACTGGAGGCAGACCCGCTGCGGCTGGCGCAGGTCTTCACCAACTTGCTGACGAATGCGGCCAAGTACACCGATCCGCAGGGCCGCATCGAGTTGAAAGCCGTGGTCGACGACCAGGGGCTGCTGGTGACCTTGAGTGACAACGGCGTTGGCGTGGCCCCCGAGGCGCTTCCCAACCTGTTCCGGATGTTCAGCCAGATTCCGTCGGCCATCGACCGGTCGGAGGGCGGCTTGGGCATCGGGCTGGCACTGTCCAAAGGATTGGTCACGCTGCACGGCGGCAGCCTGAATGCCCATAGCGCAGGACCTGGATGCGGCACGACGTTCGAGCTGCGGCTGCCCGCCTCCGTGATCAGGATGCCGGCGCCGCGCGAGCGCCCCCTGCGCGACGTGGATGAGGCCCGTCCCACGCACCGCCGGGTGCTGGTGGTGGACGACAACCGCGACGTCGCCGATTCGCTGGCCATGCTGCTCGAAATAGAAGGCCACGACGTCACGGTCGCCTATGGCGCGCGGCACGCCCTGTCGCTGGGCCCGGGCACATTGCCCGAGGTGGCGTTTCTCGATATCGGCATGCCCGACATGAATGGCTATGAACTCGCCCGCCAGATCCGGCTGGAGCCCTGGGGCGCTTCGATGTTCCTGGTGGCCGTCACGGGCTGGGGCCAGGAAGACGACCGGCGCAGGGCGGCGGCTGCTGGTTTCGACCGGCACCTGACCAAGCCCGTGAATCCCTCGGAAGTGCTGGCCCTGCTGTCGCGAAGGACATCATGAGTCCGGCTGCCGCAACGTCGCGGCGATCCCGTAAAGAGCCAGCATCCCCAGCACGTGCCCGATGGCAACGCCCGGCTCGCCTGATTCGATCCGGGCGATCGTCTGGACATGCACGCCCAGGCGGGCGGCTGCGGCGGACTGGCCCTCGCCGGCACGCGTGCGGGCCAGCCGGGCCGCCGCCCCCATGTCCTTGATGGCTTGCAGGGCGTCGCCACCGATGTCTGCGGAGATGCGCTTGCCTTGAGCCATGCCCGCATTGTCGCCGCATGCTGGCGCCGGGCCCGGGGGGTACCGCGCATTGGCCGGCGCTACTTCGGCTTTTCCTGAGTGAATTGAAGGAATAGTCTGCTTTTAACTTCGGCGTATCGCTGTTAGCGTCCTGTGCACCTACTTAGGAGACCTTCCATGAAAAAAGCACTCGCCCTTCTGGCCGTTGCCGTGGCGCTCGGCATGTCGTCGATGCCCTTCGACGCCCAAGCCAAACGACTGGGTGGCGCCAAGTCCAGCGGCATGCAGCGACAGGCCACCACCGCCCCTCCCGCCGGCGGCACCGCGCAAGGCACGCAGGCCCAGGCGGCGCCGGTTGCCGGGTCCCCGGCGGCCGCAGCCGCACCGGCCGCCGCCGCGGCGCCCAAGCGCAGCTGGATGGGCCCGCTCGCCGGCCTGGCGGCCGGGCTCGGCCTGGCGGCCCTGGCCTCGCACTTCGGATTCGGCGAAGCGCTGGCCAACATGATGATGATCGGCCTGCTGGTGATGGCCGTGCTGCTGGTGATCGGCCTGGTGATGCGCAAGCGCGCCGGGGCGCAGGGCGGGGCGCTGGCCGGCGCGGGTGCCGCAGCCGGTGCGGGGCCCCTCGGGTCCGCCCCCCAGCAAGACGCCGCCTATCGCAGCGCCGTGGACGCGGCGCCGCAGGGCGGCTCGCTGATCGGTTCGCGCATCGGCGCGGGGCTCGGCAGCGTGGCCGCAGGGGCGCAGGCCGGCACGATCCCGGCCGGCTTCGACACGGCGGCCTTCGCGGGCAATGCCAAGACCCAGTTCCTGGCGCTGCAAGCGGCCAACGATGCGCGAGACCTCGACCGGCTTCGCGAGTACCTCACGCCCGACATGTTCGAGCTCGTGCGCGGGGAGATCGCCGAGCGCGGCGACGCGCCGCAGCAGACCGAGGTGTTCGGGCTGGATGCGCAGGTGCTGGCCGTGGTGGAGGAGGACAGCCAGTACGTGGCAAGCGTGCGATTCACCGGCAGCGTGCGCGACCAGCATGGCGCGGTGCCGGACGACCTCGACGAAATCTGGCACCTGACCAAGCCCCGCACCGGCCCGGGCGGCTGGCTGATCGCGGGTATCCAGCAGCGCGCGGACGGTTCGCTCCCGGCTTGATGCAGGGCGTTGACGGGGCGCGCGGGAGGGTCCCTCGTCCACAGGGCACACTCCGTCCATGGCCGCCCCGTTCAACTACCGCCACCTCTACTACTTCTGGGTCGTCGCCAAGGAAGGCGGCATGTCGCGTGCCGCTGCCCGGCTCGACATGGCCGTGCAGACCATCAGCGAGCAGGTGCGTTTGCTGGAGCAGTCGTTCGGGCACGCCTTGTTCAAGCCAGCCGGGCGCGGGGTAGCGCTGACGGAGGCGGGCGTGGTGGCCATGGCGCACGCCGAACAGATCTTCCAGCTCGGCGAACAGCTGCCGGCCGCGGTACGGGACGCCGCCACCGGGCAGGGGATGCGGCTCGCGGTGGGCATCTCGGACGGGCTGCCCAAGCTGGTGGTGCGCCACCTGCTGCAGCCGGCGCTCAGCGAACAGGTGCGTCTGCTGTGCCACGAGGACGAGTTCGATCGGCTGCTGGGCGACCTGGCGCTGCACCGGCTGGACGTGGTCCTGTCGGACCGGGCGGCGCCGCCCAACCCCAGCCTGCGGCTCTACAGCCATCCACTCGGCGAAGCCGCCCTGGCCTGGTTTGCGCCGGTGGCCATGGCCAGGAAAACCAGGCGGCCCTTCCCGGCGTCGCTGGCCGACATGCCGCTCCTGCTGCCGACCGGCCATTCGGCCGTTCGGCATCGGCTGGACCAATGGTTCGAGCGGCAGGGCCTGCGGCCGCAGGTGGTGGGCGAGTTCGAGGACAGTGCCTTGCTGGCCGCCTTCGGCCTCAGCGGCATGGGGGCCTTCCCGGCCTCGCGCTGGTCACACGAGGAACTGCTGAAGGACCCGGGCCTGAAGCTGCTGGGCGACACGCCGGAACTGGTCGAGCACTTCTTCCTGATCTCGGCGGAACGCCGCATCCAGCATCCGCTGGTGCAGCGCTTGCTGCCGGCAACCCGTCTCTCAGGGCAGAAAGCCGTCGACAACGAGGCTGCGGCCCTGCCAGGGGCCGGCTCGCCGCGGTGAGGGGGCTGCTCACAGCTTGCGCACGGCCGTCACCTTGTTCGACGTGCCCACGGTGAAGATCACGCGCACGGGTTGGCCCCCGGGCGTCAGGATGGAGGCCAGGCCCAGGGTGGCGGCCTCGGTGTTGCTGAGGGGCTTGCCCTGGATGAAATAGATGCCGGCGCCCTTGCACACCAGCGTGCCTTCCTGCGCGCCCACCACCCCCTTGGCCGGGCGGGGCTCGGCCAGCAGGTCCCGGTGCTGGTTCGGCTGGCGCACGCTGGACACCAGGGTGATGGCGGTGCCGCTCACCGTGAAGCGAAAGGTCCAGTCCGTGGTGCGGATGACGATGCGGATGACGAAGGGATAGAGGCCGCCGCGCGGCACGCACAGCATGTCGCGGCCGCTGCCGTGGTTGCCCTGCGCGAAGGCGCGGAGGATCGCCGGCGCCAGCACCGAGGCCGCGTCGGTGTTGTCCAGCGCGGCCCAGGGGTGGTTGGGGTTGAGCACCCCGATGGAGATCTCCTTGTGGCCGAAGGGCAGCGCGCACTCGTCGCGCAGGCCCGACAGCTGGATGCCGGCATAGGTGATCTGGTGCTCGGTGGTTTCGGGGTCGGTGGTTTCGGGGTCGGTGGTTTCGCCCCACTTCATCTGCACCGTGCGGGTCAGCAGGCCGGCGCCGTCGTTCATGCCCCACAGCGACAGGTGGCGCACCCAGGACTCGAACTCGCGCCGCTCCAGGCCGATGATCATCAGGTCGCCGCCGTACTTCACGTCGTCCTGCAGGCCGCTCAGGTCGATTTCGGGGTAGATCGCCTGCAGCAGTTTCTTGAGCTGGCGGCCGCTCCACTTGCCCAGCAGCACCAGCCGGTCGCCGCGTTCGCGGGCGGCCTTGAACTGGCGGGTGAAGTGCGTGTACTCGGCCAGCGCGCCATACGTGTTGCCGGTCTCGCGCTCGGCACTGAGTTTCTTGAGCAACTCCTCCAGGTTCTCCGGCGTGAGGGCCGCCAGCTGGCGCCCGGGCGCGCGCAGCCGGCGCTGGTATTCCTCTTCGATGCCCTGCAGGATGCCCAGCTCGCGCGCGCGCCGCTTGGCGATGTCGTCCATCGCCTCCAGGTAGATGCGCCGGTTCTCGGCCTCCACCGCCGCACGGAACCTGGGGTTGCGCATCAGCTTCCACCACAGCGGGTCGGCCCCGGTCTCGCGGATGGTGTCTACCCAATGCTTGCGGGCCTCTTCGGCCATGCGCTTGTACTGATCCCCCGGATGGACGATGCCTATGCGCAGCTCGCGCACGGTTTCTGTGACCATGAGCCCCTCCCCTGTAAAAGGCTGGCGCAATGTAGGGCCGCGCGGCGGGGGTCGTCAACCCTGTCAGAACTGACAGTCGGCCGTGCGCGAAGATGGATGGCGGATCGAGTCCGCCATGACAGGCAGTGGGGGGAGCGTGGGGGCGCTTAACCTGGGGTGGGTTCTTCCTTGCGCCCGTCCGGGTGCTTCGCAAAGCGCTTCGGCGCTGGCCCGTGCACCGGTGCCGTGTCCTTCCACGGCCAGCCGCCGAACTGGGTGCGGCGGTAGTCGGTCATGGCCTGCATGATCTCGGCTTGCGTGTTCATCACGAACGGCCCGTACTGCGCGATGGGCTCGCCGATGGGCCGGGCCTGCAGCAGCAGGAACTCCGCCTCGGCCTCGCCATTGACGAGCTCCACCGCGGCTTCGGCCCGCACCTGCACGGCCGAGGGCGCGTTCACCGTTTCACCGCCGATCGTCACCGACTGGCCCTTGAAGAAGTAGAGGGTGCGCCGCGTCGCTTCGCCGCCTTGGGCGGCCGGCAGCGTCCAGCGTGCGCCGGGCGCCATGCGCAGGGTCCAGATGGCCACGTCGGATTCCGGGTTGGCGGCCCAGGAGTCAGGCGGCGGCGGCAGCGGTTGCCCCGCGCCTTCGAGCTGGCCCGCGATGGTGGAGACCACGGTCACGCGGCCCGCGTCGTCCTTTGCTTCGAAGCGCGGAATGTCCTGGCCCCAGAACATGGTGAAGTGCGCCGGCACCATCTTGTTCCTGGCGGGCAGGTTCAGCCAGATCTGGAACAGCTCGAGCGGGTTGTCCTGGGTGGTTTCCAGCAGCGGGAACATTTCGGAGTGCACCACGCCGCCGCCGGCCGTCAGCCATTGAGCGTCGCCCTGGCCGAAGCGCGCGGTGGCGCCGAGCGAGTCCGAATGGTCGATCAGGCCCTTGCGCACCACGGTCACGGTCTCGAAGCCGCGATGCGGATGGGCCGGAAAGCCGGGCACGCTCTCGCCGTGGTACATGCTCCAGCCGTCCTTGCGGCTGAAGTCCTGGCCCATGTCGCGCCCGGCCAGCGACGCGGCGGGACCCATCTGCCCGTTGCCCTTGGGGTAGGCATCGTCGTGGTATGCGCAAAAGAGAAACGGCTCCGTGGTTTCCCAGGGAAAGCCAAGGGGTCGAACGGTGAGGACGGGGCTGGGGGCCATGGGAGCGCCTTCAGTGGTGGTGGCCGTGTTCGCCGTGGACGTGACGGTGAGCGATTTCCTCGGCCGTGGCGGTGCGCACGCCCGTCACCTTGAGGTGGAAGCGCAGATCCTTGCCGGCCAGGGGGTGGTTGCCGTCCAGGAACACGGTGTCGCCCTTGATTTTCATCACGTGAAATACGTGCGGGTCGCCGGCATCGGTGCGGCCTTCGAGCTGCCCGCCCACCTTGACGCCGGGCGGAAACTCCTTCCTGGAGATGGTGCGCACCAGCGATTCGTCGCGCGTGCCGAAGGCGTCTTCGGGCTGCAGCTGCAGGTTGACCTCGAAGCCGGGCTCCTGCCCGTCGAGGGCGGCCTCGATCTTCGGCAGCGTGTTTTCGTAGCCGCCATGCAGGTAAACCATGGGCTCGCGGCTTTCCTCGATGAGCTTGCCATTGGCCTCGGCCACCTTGTAGCGCAGGGTGACGACCGTGTCTTTTTCGATTTTCATGGGTCGATTTTGCCTTGGGAACCGCATTACAGTCTGGGGTTGCCCTCTTCCGTGCCCCCGATGACCGAAACCGCTCCCCAATCGACCGCCGCGCCCCTGGAGGCCCACCCGCCCGCCGCGCCCGCCCACGCGCCTGCCGAAGGGGCCGCCCGGAGACCCGCACCCGGGCGTCGCCCGCGCAAGTCCGCGCCCCCAGGCGCCGCCGCCCCGGGCGGCGCTGGCCTGCGGCCCGCGCACCAGGTGCTGGAGCGCCTGTTCCAGCTGTACCCCAAGATGTTCGGCGCGCGCTTCCTGCCGCTCAAGCTCGGTGTGTTCCAGGACATCCTGGCGCTGCACCCCGATGAGTTCAAGAAGGAAGACCTGAAGACCGCGCTCGGCCTGCATGCCCGCTCCACCCGCTACCTGGAGGCCGTGGCTTCCGGCGAGAAGCGGCACGACCTGAACGCCGTGCCCGTGGACGACGTGGCGCCCGAGCACGTGCATCACGCCATCATGGAGGTGTTCCGGCGCCGGCAGGCGCGCAGCAAGGAAGACCTGCGCCCGTGGCTGCGCACCCGGCTGGTCAAGGCCATCGAAGCCTCGGGCCTGACGCGCGAGCAATACGGCGAACGCGTGCCCACGTCCGATCCGCTGGCGCAGGCCGCGCTCGACGAGGCGTTTGCCGAGCTGGGTGAACAGGTAGCCAAGGCCGAGGCCCTGCGGCGCGCCTACGCGGCCAGCGGCCGCAGCGTGGAAGCGTTCGCCGAGATGTACGGCCTGGAGCCGGCGGCCGTGCGCGCGGTATTGGGCCCCGTCACACTGGCCTGACGTTGCCCCCACGCTCCCCCACTGCGTGTGGGTCGCTGTTGGCTGGCCGACGGTTACTTCACGTAGAACGGCGGCGTCGCCACGCCACTGGCCAGCACCGCCCCGGCGATGGGCGCCAGGAAGCTCAGGTACACGGGGCCGAAGTAGCTGCATTGCCTGTTCAGGTAGAGCGACTGGAATTGCCGCCGGAACTCGATCTGTGCGGGGTCCACCAGGTACAGGTACAGCTGGTCATCGCTGGCGTCCAGGACCGGGAAGGCGTACTGCGCCACGCCCGGTGAAACCGGCCCCCATCCTTGCCCCGAGCAGTCCGCCGTCGGGTAGTAGACGGCCTGCTGGCGGCTCCAGGTGTAGCCGCCACTGCGCACGCTCGTGCACTCGTTCGTTCCCGGATCGATCGTGCAGTCGTAGTCGAAGCCGCCCACGCGCGTGAGCTTGCCGTTGAGATGGAGCAAGGCCGTGGCGGCGCCTTCGGCCCGTCCCCAGGCCTTGCCTGTCGCGTCGATGTACACAGGCGCGCTGGAGGTGCCGAGGGTGGGACTGGCCGGGCCGCTCTTCTTCGATGACGAGGCCGCGAGTTCACTGGAGGCCGTGCGGTTCGGGGATGCGATCGGGGTTCCCTTCGGCTTGTCTTGCGGCAATGGCGCCAGCGTCTGGGCCGACGTGGACAGGGCGAACGCGGCGAGCAGGAGGGCAAGTGCGGGCTTCATGATTTCTTTCGGAAGGACTGGCCCTGTTTGTAGCCCTCGGCGCCGGCCGCCTCAATAGGAGGCTCATAGGAGAGATGTCATGGGCTCCCTGTATGAACCGGGCCCGCAGGCAGGCCCATCCCTTCAGATGGCGAGCAAGTGTTTCCTGTTTGCCCCGCGCACAGCCGTCACCGGCATGGCCGTATCGAACGACGCCAGCGTGCCGCCCCGTCGAACCGCGAGGGCCAGCAGGTAGGCGTCCGTGACCTGCCGGTGGCCATGCAGGCGGCTGAAGTCCACAAGCGTATCGTCCAGC
>DATILF010000361.1:0-26032 GCA_035476755.1 Ramlibacter sp. | reverse complement strand
CCAGCTATTTGGACCTTCAGCCGAATTGAGTTAACCTGCCAACCCCTGTCGCGCAGGCGGTCCAGAAGGGCGGGAACTACCTGCCTCAGTTTCGCGGCAGCGGCGTTGCTGTCCACCAGCAGGCACCACTCGGGTCCATCGATCGGCCCGGGCCTGATGGCGGCGCGCAACGAAGTTGGGAGCAACAATTCAACCGCTTTGAGCCGTTCGCCGGATTCCCGTGCGAGCTGCGCCAGTCTCGCCAGTGTGGGCGAGTCTTCGGCAGCCTGTTGCAGGGTGACAGGGTGCAGGCGACGGTTCATCGAAGGCGTTGACATGAGGGGATTAGCGCAGTGCATTTCATTATCACGGACGCGTGGCTGGCCAGGAGCCGCGCCGTGCATCTCAGCGGCACCAAGCTCGTCCTGGCGCTGGCCGGCCTCTCGCTGGGGCTCATGCTGTCGGCGGCGGGCCTGTACCACTGGGTGTTCCTGAAGGGCGCCCGTGAAGGCTGGCCGGTCATCGGCAGCCTGGTGCGCCTGATCGTCAAGGATGAATTCGAGCAGCGCGACCGCTTCGTGCGCGAGAACCTGGACGTGATGGCGCGCAAGCTCGGGGAAATGCAGGCCAAGCTGGTCCAGCTCGAAGCGCTCGGCGAGCGGGTCTCGGGCCTGGCGGGCATCAACGCGGCGGACATCAAGGTGCCGCCCGCGCAGGGCGGGGCGCTGGTCTCCGGCCGCTCCCTCTCCATGGAAGAACTCCAGGCCACGCTGGCGGACCTGGAGCGGCTTACCGGCCACAGCGCCGACCTCATGACGGTCATGGAGTCGCGCCTGTTCGATCAGAAGATCCGCAAGATGATGGTCCCGACCCAGCAACCGGTGCAAGCGGGCGCCGTCGGCTCATCCTTCGGCTGGCGCATCGACCCCTTCACGGGCCGCACGGCCTTGCACACGGGCCTGGACTTCCAGGCCCATCCCGGCACGCCCATCCTGGCGGCGGCCGGCGGCGTGGTGGTGGCCCAGGAATACCACCCCGCCTACGGCAACATGATCGAGATCGACCATGGCAACGACCTGATCACGCGCTACGCCCATGCCTCGAAAGCCTGGGTGGCCAAGGGCGACCTGGTCAAGCGGGGCCAGAAGATCGCCGATGTCGGAACCACCGGCCGCTCCACCGGGCCGCACCTGCATTTCGAGGTGATGGTCCAGGGCGTGCCGCAGGACCCGCAGAAATTCCTGGCCGCCGGCCGCGACCTGCCCGTTGTCGCCAAGGCCAGGCGGTAGGGCCGGGCGGGCTTGCGCTGCCAGCCACGCACCCCCGGGTAAAATCCCGAGCTTTGACGCTGGCGCCGGCTATTGCTTTGGCCGCTGCCGGCCCCATTTCATCCTGATTACAAAAGGATTGCGCTGCCCTGCTGGCCGTTCAAGCCCGGCAGGGCAGCACCGCATTCATGGCCAAGAACCTCCTCACCCAAATTTTCGGTTCACGCAACGATCGCCTGCTGAAGCACTATCGCAAGACGGTGGACCGGGTCAATGCGCTGGAGCCGCAGTACGAAAAGCTCTCCGACGACGAGCTGCGCGGCAAGACCCAGGAGTTCAAGGACCGCATCACCAAGGGTGAGTCGCCTGACGACCTGCTGGCCGAGGCGTTCACCGTAGTGCGCGAGGGGTCCAAGCGCATCATGAAGATGCGCCACTTCGACGTGCAGCTGCAGGGCGGCATGGCGCTGCACAACAGCAAGATCGCCGAAATGCGCACCGGTGAAGGCAAGACCCTGACCGCCACGCTGCCGGTGTACCTGAATGCGCTGACCGGCAAGGGCGTGCACGTGGTGACCGTGAACGACTACCTGGCCAATCGCGATGCGAAGTGGATGGGCAAGCTGTACAACTTCCTCGGGCTGTCGGTGGGCGTCAACCTGCCCAACATGTCGCGCGAGGAAAAGCAGGCCGCGTACCGCTCGGACATCACCTACGGCACCAACAACGAATTCGGCTTCGACTACCTGCGCGACAACATGGTGTACGAAGTCGCCGACCGCGTGCAGCGCGGCCTGAACTACGCCATCGTCGACGAAGTGGACTCGATCCTGATCGACGAGGCGCGCACGCCGCTCATCATCAGCGGCCAGGCCGAAGATCACACCGAGATGTACATCGCCATGAACCGCGTGGTTCCCCTGCTGAGCAAGCAGGAAGGCGAGGCCGACCCGCGCACCGGCGAGGGCATCATCAAGCCCGGTGATTTCACGCTCGACGAAAAGACCCACCAGGTGTTTCTCACGGAGCAGGGCCACGAGAACGCCGAGCGCATCCTGTTCAATCTCGGGCTGATCCCCGAAGGCGCCACGCTCTACGACCCCGCCAACATCACGCTGATGCACCACCTGTATGCGGCGCTGCGTGCCAACCACCTGTACCACCGCGACCAGCATTACGTGGTGCAGGAGGGCGAGGTGGTCATCGTTGACGAATTCACCGGCCGCCTGATGTCCGGCCGGCGCTGGAGCGATGGCCTGCACCAGGCCGTGGAAGCCAAGGAAGGCGTAACCATCCAGGCCGAGAACCAGACGCTCGCCTCCATCACCTTCCAGAATTATTTCCGCCTGTACGGCAAGCTTGCCGGCATGACCGGCACGGCGGACACCGAAGCCTACGAATTCCAGGAGATCTACGGGCTGGAAACCATGGTGATTCCGCCGAACAGGCCGAGCCGGCGCGACGACCAGCTGGACCGCGTGTACAAGACCACGCGCGAGAAATACGAAGCCGCCATCAAGGACATCCGCGAGTGCTACGAGCGTGGCCAGCCGGTGCTGGTGGGCACGACCTCGATCGAGAATTCGGAAATCATCGACCAGCTCCTGAACAAGGAGAACCTGCCGCATCAGGTGCTCAATGCCAAGCAGCACGCACGCGAGGCCGAAATCGTTGCGCAGGCCGGCCGGCCGAAGATGATCACCATCGCCACCAACATGGCGGGCCGCGGCACCGACATCGTGCTGGGCGGCAACGTCGAAAAGGCGGTGGAGGCCGTGGAGGCCGACGACACGATGGATGCCGGCACGAAGCAGTCCCGCATCGCTCAATTGCGCGCCGAGTGGGCCACGGAACACGAGTTCGTGGTGAAGCAGGGCGGCCTGCGCATCATCGCCACCGAACGCCATGAATCGCGCCGCATCGACAACCAGTTGCGCGGACGCTCGGGCCGGCAGGGCGACCCCGGCTCCTCGCGCTTCTACCTGAGCCTGGACGATCCGCTCATGCGTATCTTCGCCGGCGAGCGCGTCAAAGCCATCATGGAGCGCCTGAAGATGCCCGATGGCGAGGCCATCGAGGCGGGCATCGTGACGCGCAGCATCGAGAGCGCGCAGCGCAAGGTCGAGGCCCGCAACTTCGATGTTCGCAAGCAGCTGCTCGAATATGACGACGTCGCCAACGACCAGCGCAAGGTCATCTACCAGCAGCGCAACGACATCCTCGATGCGGGCGATCTGTCCGCGCAGATCGCGGGCCTGCGCGAAGGCTGCTTCACCGACCTGGTCCACCAGTACGTGCCGCCGGAGTCGGTCGAGGAGCAGTGGGACATCCCGGCGCTCGAAAAAACACTGGCGGACGAGTGGGGCATGCAGCTGTCGCTGCAAAAGGAGGTGCAGTCGGCCAGCAGCATCACCGATGAAGACCTGCTGGAAAAGGTGATCCACGGCGCCAACGCGGCCTTCGAGACCAAGGTACAGCAGATCGGCCCCCAGAACTTCACCCAGTTCGAGCGTATCGTCCTGCTCCAGAGCATCGACACGCACTGGCGTGAGCATCTCTCGGCACTGGATTACCTGCGCCAGGGCATCCACCTGCGCGGCTACGCGCAGAAGCAGCCCAAGCAGGAGTACAAGCGCGAAGCCTTCGAGCTGTTCGGCCAGCTGCTCGATTCGGTCAAGAACGAGGTGACCAAGCTCCTCATGACGGTCTCCGTGCAATCGGGCGAGCAGCTGGAAAAGGCCGCCGAGGACATGGAGGACCGCGCCGAGCGCATCGCCAACGTTACCTACACGGCGCCCACCGAAACGGGAGAGGTCGAGACGGTGGTGGATGAAAGCACGGCGCGCTCGACGGCGGCGTTCGCCGCCATGCCCCGGGTCGGCCGCAACGATCCCTGCCCTTGCGGCAGCGGCAAGAAGTACAAACATTGCCACGGCAAGCTGGCTTGATGAGCTGGCAGTGCACGAACTAGGATCTTAATTACTACGTGTATTGATCCAGATCGCTTGCGGTCGCTCTTTCCCGTGAGGCCCCCTGTCAGACTTGACAGGGGGTAAACGGCGCAAAAAGAAGTTTGCCCCTTCAATGGCAGCACCCAACTCACCTGAGGTGCCACCATGGAAGTCCTTGAGTCCCCCCTTCAATCCGTTCCCGCTATTTCGGCCCCACCGGTCGAACCGCGCTTGCCCGCGGCCCTGCGCAATCGCATCGACCGCGAGTTTTCCGCCCGGTGGCGCGACGAATGGGGAGGCAAGTTCGTCCTGCACGGGCGCCCTGCCGGCGCCGGCGCCGTGCGCCTGGATGGCAATGATTACCTGAGCGTCACGGGGCACCCCGACATCGTCCAGGCGCAGGTGAGTGCCTTGCGTGAGGACACGGAGGCGGTCGTCCAGTCCGGCGTGTTCCTGCTTGACAGCCATCCCGCGCATGCCTTTGAAAAGGCCATGGCGCAGTGGGTCGGCAAGCAGGACGGCTTCCTGTGCCAGTCCGGCTATGCGGCCAACATGGGACTGTTGCAGATCATCGCGGACGCGCAGTCGCCTGTCTACCTTGACAGCCTGGCGCACATGTCGCTCTGGGAGGGCGCCCGCGCCGCGAAGGCACCCGCCCACGCCTTCCGCCACAACGACCCGGCGCACCTGGAGCGCATGTTGCAGCAGCATGGGCCGGGCGTGGTGGTGGTGGATTCCGTGTACAGCACCACCGGCGCGCTGTGCCCGCTGCGCCAGATCATCGAGGTGGCCGAGCGCCACGACAGCACCATCGTGGTGGACGAATCGCATTCCCTGGGCACCCATGGGCCCGAGGGCGCCGGCCTGTGCGCGCAGCTGGGCCTCACCGAGCGCGTGCACTTCATCACCGCCAGCCTGGCGAAGGCGTTCGCGGGACGCGCCGGCTTCTTCACGGCGCCTTCCAGCATGCGCTACTACGTGCAGATCTCCAGTTTCCCCAACATCTTCAGCTCCTCGCTGCTGCCGCACGAGGTGGCCGGCCTTGCCGCCACGCTGGGCGTGATCCGCCGCAGCGACGATGCCAGGCTCAGGCTCCATGCGAACACCGCGCGGCTGCGTGCCAGCCTCACTGACGCCGGCTTCCCGATTCACCAGGGGACCGAGCAGATCATCGCCCTGGAGGCGGGCTGCGAATCCGCGGCCATGCGGCTGCGTGACGCGCTGGAGGAGCGCGACGTGATCGGCTCCATCTTCTGCGCGCCGGCCACCAGCAAGAACCGCGCGATGGTGCGGCTCACCTTGCACTCATCACTGACGCAAGCCGAAATGCAGCACGTGGAGAACGTGGCGCGCGAGGTCGCGCCGATCCTGAAGCCCTGGGACTGGCCTATCGCGCGCCGCAATCGGGCATCCAGGGAGCAGCCCGTCACCTGAACACGGGTGCGCCCCGTGAAGCGCCGGCCGCTAGCCCTGTACGTTGCGCTTGTCCTGCCGGGCCAGCCAGGTACTGAAGCTGTTCGCCCGATCCGGGCAGTGGGCGGGATCGAGCTCGAACTCGGCGCCGAGCAGCGAGGCGTCTTGCCCGATCTTGAAGGCCGCGGTCAGCTGCGGCGGCGCGGTGCGGCCCAGCGCCTGGCGCAGTTCGAGGTTCGCCATCTTGCGCCCCGCGCGAATGTCCTCGAGCCCGGCGGGTGGCACGCCCTCGATCTCGGCGAGTTCCGCCAGGGCCTTGAGCCCGTCCACCGTTTCCAGCTGCAGCCAGCTCACGTTCCCCGAAGCATCCATGCCCAGCACCCCGAAGGGGTCGCCGATGACCACATGCTCCACCCAGCGGCGCGCGGCGAAACCGGCCAGGTCGCGCGCGACCGAAGGGATGCGCAGCAGGGCGTTCTGTTCGGGCTTCAGCGTCACTCGCCATGTCTGCGCGTGGCGGGCATTCGGCGTGCCCAGCAAGTGATCGACGGCCTCGATGAGGCGCCGCGAGATGTCCGGCGTCTGCTTCGCGATGAACTGATCGATCAGCCCGCGGTTGAAGGCGCGCACTGCCACCTGCTCGTCGGCCTGGCCGGTCAGGAGCACCCGCGAGCCGGGCCAGTCCACCAGCTCGCCGAGCGCCTGCAGGCCGTCCATGGCCGGCATCGAGTAGTCCACCACGCACACGCGCGTGAGCGCGTAGCGTTCGGTGTACTTCGACCAGTAGCCCAGGATCTGCGGTATCAGCGGCTTGCCCGCCCGCCACTGGTCGATCAATTGCTGCTGGTTCCAGGCATCGGCTTCCCAGAAGGGCGGCTCCTGCTGCAGGTAGTTGATGCATTCCACGGGTCGCAGGAACAGCTTCACATGCCAGTGCCTGGGCAGCACCATGGCCAGCATCTCGAGGTAGTCGGGGTCGTCATCGAGGAAGACGACCGTGCCCGGGCGGTGAAAGAGGGGAAAGCTCATGGGACGGTTCGCCTGTCTGGTGCGTTGGTGGTGATCATGCTAGTTCAGGACGGGCAATTCAATGGTGAAAGCCGCGCCCTGCCCCCGCTCGGACTTGACCCGGATGGTGCCCCGGGCACTGTGGACCACCTGGTGGCAAAAGGCCAGTCCCAGCCCGTGGCCGGTGCCCCGGTTGGTGGAAAAGAACGGCTCGAAGATGCGGGGCTGCGACGCGGGGTCGATGCCCACGCCCCGGTCGGCCAGCACGATACGGCCGCGTTCCCCTTGTCCGGTGACCTCGATGGTCAGGTCGCCCGGCTGGCTGGCGGTGCTGGCTGCCGCCAGCGAACGCAGCGCGTTCTTCAGCAGGTTGTCGATCACCTGGGCGAACAGCGCCCGCGATCCCTCGAACACGAAATCGGTGTCGACCTGCACGCAGACGCAGTCGCGTTCGCGCGTGCTGCGATAGGGGTAATTGGCGACCGAT
Source organism: Ramlibacter sp. (assembly GCA_035476755.1). GTDB lineage: Bacteria > Pseudomonadota > Gammaproteobacteria > Burkholderiales > Burkholderiaceae_C > Ramlibacter. The sequence goes on along the minus strand of DATILF010000361.1, from coordinate 18,926 downwards.
TCGCGCACGAGCTCGCCCGCGGACACCGCTTCCTTGTGTCCGGGCAGGCGCATCAGCCGGGCGTTCGCGATCTGCGTGTCGATCTGGTGGTTCATGTTGCGCACCAGCGTACTCAGGCGCGTGCCGAGCTGGTCCATCGCCTGCTGCGTGGCCGCATCCTGCTCCGCCGCAGCGTGGCGGACCGCGTCGCCCACCAGCGCCATGGTGGCCAGCGGCGTGCGCAACTCATGCGCCATGATGCCCATCGTGGTGAGCGTGTGGGCGAGATGTTCGCGGCGCAGGTTCGCCGACGACACGCCAAGCAGGGTGCCCATGCTCACGCAAAAGGCGATCACCATGGTGTTGGTCAGGAGCAGCTCGGTGCTCATGGGCGGCACCACCGGGCCCCAGAGTTCGAAGAGAATGCGCGCCGCGAGCCCGCCCGCAGCCAGTCCCACGCTGGCGATGCGCCAGTCGGTGGAGAAATAGTAGGAGAGGATCATGGCGGCCATGCTGGCCAGCCAGGCGTGGTTGCCGCCGTTGCACAGGTACATCCAGCTGAAAAGAAACGGCAATTCGAACCAGAACACCGCCGTGAACACCTGGCCCGAAAGCCGGCTGGTCGGGTCGCCGCTGATGCGCTCGCTGAGCAGCAGGAAGCCCAGCGACGCGGTGAAGAGGCGAAGCGGCAGGTTTTCGTAGGGCTGCGGGATCCACACGGCCCAGACGAACCAGAACAGCGGGTGGCCAAAGAGGGTGAACAGCCCCAGGCCCTTCATGCGCAGGGGCGAGGGATGCAGCACCGGCAGCAGCGGCGCCACGATGACCTCCTCCTTGAGCCATCGGGAGAACTGCGCCCACGCCGACGGCTTCGGCCCGGAGGCCGTCATCGTGGAGCGAAGGTCGCGGGCGCTGGATTGCGGCACAAATGGCGGGGCGGCTGATGGGAAGGACCGTGCTATTGTCCCGTTTCTTTCAAAACACGTCGATGCAGTTACCTGTTAACTTTGACAGTGTGAGCCTGGACGGGCTCCTGAGCGATTGGGTGGGCGCACTCCGTGAGTTTTCGGTCGAAGCGATTGCCGTGCTCGGGCCCAACCCGTTCGGCAGCAGCGAAGACCGCGAAGTCGTGGCGGTGCACCCGCCGATCGTCACCGATGCCGCGCAGGCGCTGGCCGAGAGCCGCGACTTCGGTGCGCCCTGGCGCGACTCGGATGCCCCCCTGGTCGCGTGGCAGTACATCGCCAAGTCCGATCACCTCAACGCCAGCCGCTGGCGCCTGCTCTGGCTGGCCCATGGCTTCCAGACCGTAGTGCGCGTGGAGTTCTCGCTGCCCGCGGGACGGGCGTTCGAGTGCTTCATGTTCAGCCCCCGTGAACTCACCGATCGCGCCGAGGCCGCGTCGCTGGTGTGGTCCGCCATGAACATCTGGCCGCTGGTCAAGCGAAGCATCGCCCATGCGCGCTCCACGCTGAGTCCGCGCGAACGCGAATGCCTGGTGCTGGCGTTTCAGGGCCTCACGGCGCGCGAAAGCTCGCAGCGGCTGCACTGCACGGAGCGCACCGTGAACTACCACCTCGCCAATGCGATGGGCAAGCTCAAGGTGGACAACAAGATGGCCGCCATCCAGCGCGCCTGCTGGCTCGGCGCCATTTAAGGCCCACCTGGAGAAAGGTTTATATTGCGCTCACCCCTCTACACGAGCCGACATGGACGATCACGATCGCACCGCCTCTCTCATGACCCCGTCCAAGCTGGCGCAGGTCAAGCCCAAGAGTCCGGCCTCGCCCGCGGCCTGGCTGGACCAGATGGCAGCCGACGCCGGCCACGCGCATGTGCGGCGGCTGGCCGAGCTCGCGCGTGGTATCAGGGCGCAGGCAGCCACGCGTGACGCTTCCGCGATGGCGGCGGAACTCACCCAGCTGGGGCAGGCGCTGCCGGGGCTGGATTTCGCGCTCCTGCAGCCGCGAGGCTGGTGGGCGCGCGCCACCGGCAAGAGCCGCAGTGCCGGCGCCGAGTTCGCTGTCCAGTTCGAGCGCATCGAAGCGCTGACGCAGTCGCTGGCCGTGCAGGCCCAGGCGATGCAAAGGCAGCAGCAGGAACAGGCCAGCGGCGCCGATCTGGCGCTGCTGGAGCTTGAAGTGGAATTTCGGGCCATCGACAAGATCATCGACCAGGGCGCGCGGTGGCTGCAGGATATGCGCAACCAGTTGAAGACGCGGCAGGCCACCGCCGCGGACTCGGCCGCCCTGCAGCAGGTGAAGGACGACGCGGCGCGATGCGAGATCCTTGTGGCCCGGCTCAAAGCCCTGCGCGCCGTGAGCTCGGCGGCGCAACAGGCCCACCAGCAGGCCCAGGGCGCCGCCGCGCGCCGCCTGGCCGTCGTGAAAATGCTGCAGCAGATGGTTTCGTCCGACGTCAAGGCCTGGCGTACACGCGTGTCGGCATTGGCCAACGCCGGGGGCGATGGCGACTCGCCGGCCCTGAGCCTGGAGGCGCCCTCGGAAGCCCACGGCGAACTCCAGCTGGGTGTGAAACAGGCGGCCGCCGATTGCGCGCAGCTGCAGGCGCAGGACAAGGCGTTCGCGCAAAGCCTGGACGCGCTGGATGCGCAGCTCCAGGCGCTGGCGGGCTGAGGCCGACATGTTCCTGGCCATCGACATCGGCAACACGCGGCTGAAGTGGGCGCTGTTCGAGTCAGCCCAATCCGGCGCGGCCGTGCACGCCCATGGCGCCGAGTTTCTGGAGAACATCGACAAGCTCGCGGACGGCCCCTGGGCGGCGCTGCCGCGGCCCGGGCGCATGCTGGGCTGCGTCGTGGCCGCGGATGCCATCAAGCGGCGCGTCGAAGAGCAGATGGAAGAGCTCTGGGATGTGCCGGTTCAGTGGGTTGTGGCGAGTGCCGCCGAGGCCGGGCTGACCAACGGTTACGACCATCCCACGCGCCTGGGCGCGGACCGCTGGGTTGCCATGATCGGGGCCCGGCACCGCGTGCTGGCACAAGGCGAGTCGCGGCCGCTGGTGGTGGTGATGATCGGCACCGCGGTGACCGTGGAGGCGGTGGATGCCCAGGGCCAGTTCCTGGGCGGCTTCATTCTGCCGGGCCATGGGATCATGCTGCGCGCGCTGGAGTCCGGCACCGCCGGCCTGCATGTGCCCACCGGCGAGGTGCGTGAGTTCCCCACCAACACGAGCGATGCGCTCACCAGCGGGGGCACTTTTGCCATTGCCGGAGCCATCGAGCGCATGGTGCAGCACCTGCGCCGGCACAGCGGCGCCGAGCCGGCCTGCTTCATGACCGGCGGTGCCGGCTGGAAGATGGCGCCGTACATGTCGGTGTCCTTCGAACTGGTGGAAAGCCTGATCTTCGATGGCCTGTTGGAGATCGCGCAGCGCCGCGCCCCGCCTTTGGTTTGAAGAGCCCCCACGCTCCCCCCACTTCGTGGGGGTCGCTGCCCCCCGAGGGGGCCCAGGCCTGCTTGGGGCGGCCCGGCGCTGGCCTGAGTCAAGAGCCCCCACGCTCCCCCCACTTCGTGGGGGTCGCTGCCCCCCGAGGGGGCCCAGGCCGCTTGGGACGGCCCGGCGCTGGCCTGAGTCAAGCCGCCAGGCCGTCGGCCGCCTGGAAGAGCGCTTCGCGCGCCTGCCTGAGCACCTCGCTCTTCCACAGCGGCGTGTCCCCGTAGAACGCTTTCAACATCTGCTGCTTGATCGCCGCCGCCACGGCCGGCGGCGCCTCGGGATGCAGGTGCAGCCAATGCTCGCCCCGCAGGGCGTCGAGTGTTTCGAACACCGGCAGCACTCCGTATTCCAGGGCGATGCCGGTGTACTCGGCTTGCGGGCATTCATCGTAGATGGACTCCCACATCAGGCCGGTGAGGAATGCCGAAGACGACGATCCATCGTAGATCGAGGTGACCGGCGTGGCCCCGTCCCCATCCCACCAGCGGCGCGCCCGCGCCACGGCGGCATCCTCGTCGCGGCCGGCGTAGATGCGCTCGCCGACGCCGCTCGGCCCCAGGCCCGTATGAATGTCGATCCAGCCGATGCGGTGAGCACGGCGACCGTGCGAGCGCAGCACCTCGCGCAACGCCAGGTTGCTCCACGTGGGCGCCGTCCCGCCGAAGAAGATGCCGTCGGGGAACTCGTGCTGTCCGCGGGTGATGGCGGCCTGGTAGGCCGGCTGCCCATGGGTGGCGATGTACCGCGCGATCTCGGTCGCGTTCTCTTCGGACGGCGGCCACTGCGCCGGCAACAGCAGCGGCTGCAGGTCCCGGTAAGGCTCGTTCACAGGCAGGGGCTGCGAGAAATCGTGGAAATTGCGGTTCAGGTCCACGTTCTCGTGGGTGGTGCGCCGCAAGTGGGAAAAGCCGTAGGGGTTGAGCGCGTGGATGTAGAGCACGGCCACACCCTGGTTGCGCGCATGCGCTCGCCACGCCGCGTCCCGCAAGGCCGCGACCTGCACTCCACTGCCGCAGTAGCCTTCGACGCCATGGCAGGCGCTGGAGATGATCAGCAGCGTGTCGGCGTCGGCGGGGCCATCGCGCGCGACATCCATGGCCAAAGCCTCGCCATCGCGGCCCGCCAGGGGGTGGGCACTGGACTCGACCTCCACGTCCGCGGCGCCGCAGGCCTCCAGGAACTGCGCGCGGGCTTGCACGTACGTGGGAGAAAACGCCTCGGTGGCGCGGGTCATGCGCGGTCCTTGCCCAGCCAGGCCTCAGCCAGCCGCACCCAGTAGGTGGCGCCGAGCGGGATGAGCTCGTCGTTGAAATCGTAGCTGGGGTTGTGCAGCATGCAGGGGCCCGCGCCGTGGCCCATCTCGCGGTGGCTGCCATCGCCGTTGGCGATGAAGCAGTAGGCGCCCGGCTTCGCCTGGAGCATGTAGGCGAAGTCCTCGGCGCCCATGGTGGGCTCCTGCGGATCGACGTTGTCCTCGCCCACGATCGATGCCATCACCGTGCGCGCGAACTCCGCCTCGGCGGCCGAATTGATGGTGGGGGGGTAGTTGCGCACGAACTCGAATTCGCACGCCGCTTCGTGCGCGGCGCAAACGTGTTCCGCCACCTGTTTCATGCGCTTCTCGATCAGGTCCAGCACCTCCAGCGTGAAGGTGCGCACCGTGCCCTGCAGCTCGCAGCTGTCAGGCACGACATTGGTGGCCTCACCCGCGTGAATCATGGTCACGGAGATCACGCCCGAGTCGATCGGCTTCATGTTCCGGCTGATGATGGTCTGGAAGGCCTGCACCATCTGGCACGCGATGGGCACCGGGTCGATGCCGTTGTGGGGCAGGGCGGCGTGGCTGCCCCTGCCGCGGATGGTGATCTTGAATTCGTTGCTCGACGCCATGACCGGCCCCGCGCTCACCGCGAAACGGCCGACCTGCGCGCCCGGCCAGTTGTGCATGCCGAACACGGCTTCCATGGGGAACTGTTCGAACAGCCCCTCGCTGATCATTTCGCGCGCGCCGCCGCCGCCTTCCTCGGCCGGCTGGAAGATGAGATAGACGGTGCCGTCGAAGTTGCGGTTCTTCGCGAGATGCTGGGCCGCGGCGAGCAGCATGGCGACGTGGCCGTCATGGCCGCAGGCGTGCATCTTGCCGGCGTGCTGGCTGGCATGGTCGAAGGTGTTGAACTCCTGCATGGGCAGGGCGTCCATGTCGGCGCGCAGTCCGACCGCGCGCGGGCTGTCGCCGTTCCTGACGATGCCGACCACGCCGGTCTTGCCCAGGCCGCGATGGATGGGAATGCCCCATTCGGTGAGTTTGCCCGCCACCACATCGGCGGTGCGCACTTCCTCGAAGCACAGTTCCGGGTGGGCATGGATGTCGCGCCGGATGGCCGCGAGCGAGGCCGCCTGGGTGACAACGGAGTCGAGAAGGTTCATGGCAAATCGGGCTGCTTCGAATCTGCCAGTCTAGCCCGCGCCCGCGACCTGCGTCATCAGGGGATATCCGCGAGAATCCGGTGATGCAATTCACACCGCTCAATCGCGGACCTTGCCCCGTGAATCGATCAGGCTCAGCTCGACCAGGCGGGAAGCCACGCGGTCTTCGGTGAAGTGCACACGGAATCCGCCCATGCTGACATCGTCGAGCGTGTCGATGGCTTTCCTCAGGCGGGCGCGGGTCGGATCGCGCTGAATGCGCCGTAGGGCTTCGGTGTACACCCGCGCGGCAATGTAGCCTTCGAGCATGTACACGTTGGGCTTGCCCAGTTTGGCGGCCTGTGCATCGATCAGGAGTTCGCGCACCACCGCGATCTTGGCGGTGTCGCTCTTGGGCACCACGCGCACGACGACCACCCCGGCGCCTGCGGGCCCGAGTTCCTCGGCCAGCAGGCTCTCGCCCGTGTTGGAGAACCCGTAGATGGGCCCGCGGAATCCCTTGGTGCGCAGGTCGCGCACGGCGGTGGCCGCGCCGTTGGAGTCGCTGATGACCAGGATCGATTCGGGCCTGGCCGCGAGCACCTTGTCCACGCTGTGGGCCACGCTGGCCGGCATCACCGTTGCGTTCGCAACCACATTGGCGCCGAGGCTGGGCATGGTGCGCATGGCGGAATCGAGGGCGGCCAGGGACTCGCTGTCGGGCCCGTGGAGAATCGCCAGCCGCCTGGCGCCGAGAGTCTCCGAGTGCCGTGTGATAGCGGCCGCTTCCTCGGCATAGCCCGGCCGCACCGAATAGACGTTGCCGTACATGGCGCCCCGGAACTCGTCCGCCGCCGCCATGGGCGCGAACATCAGCACGTCACTGTCCTTGATCATGGGGTAGGCCGACGTGACCTGCGGTGAGCCGTAGTAGCCGAACAGCGACAGCATTCCCTGGTCGAGCAGCCTCTTGGTGTTGGCGGCGGTGAGCTGCGCGTTGCCGCGGTCGTCCAGCGTCACCAGCTCGATCGTGCGGCCATTGATGCCCCCCGCCGCGTTGACGCGGTCGAAGTAGAGCTTCGCGCCCTGGTGGAAGGGCACGGCCAGCGCGGATCCCGGGCCGGTCAATGCGACCGACTGGCCCAGCAGGACACTGGTCCTGGATACGCCTTCATCCGCGGCCGAGGCCACACCGGCGAAGGCGAGGGCGGCTACCATCACGCAACGTGCCAACGAATCGATGTATTTCATGTCTTGTCTCCTGAGCCTCTGTCTATTGCCGGGCTGAGGCGGAAACTATAGGGTTACCACATGAGTAGCACCATGGGCATCTCTCCTGGCGTCAGCTTGGTGAAAGCAACTGAATCCGTGCGGGGCGCCTGCCCGCACGACTGCCCTGACACCTGCGCGCTGGTCACGACCGTCGAGGGCGGCGTCGCGCTGAAGGTCCAGGGCAACCCCGATCACGGCCCGACGGACGGCGTGCTGTGTACCAAGGTCTCGCGCTACACCGAGCGCACCTACCACCCGGATCGCCTGCTGCATCCGCTGCGCCGCAGCGGCGCCAAGGGGTCCGGGCAGTTCGAACGCGTGAGCTGGGGCGACGCGCTGGCCGACATCGCCCAGCGCCTGCGGGCGCTGGCGGCACGCGATGCGCAGGCCATCGTGCCGTACAGCTACGCCGGCACCATGGGCCTGGTTCAGGGCGAGAGCATGGCCGCGCGCTTCTTCAACCAACTCGGGGCATCGTTGCTGGATCGCACCATCTGCGCGAGCGCCGGCGGCGAAGCTCTGGCGCAGACGTTGGGCGGCAAGGTCGGCATGAAGGTGGCGCATTTCGCCGAATCGAAATTGATCCTCATCTGGGGCAGCAATTCGATTGCCAGCAACCTGCATTTCTGGCGGCTGGCCCAAGAGGCCAAGCGCGCCGGCGCCAGGCTCGTCTGCATCGATCCGCGGCGCAGCGAGACGGCCGAGAAATGCCATGAGCACCTGCAGTTGCGCCCCGGCACCGATGCCGCGCTGGCGCTGGCGCTCATGCATGAGCTCATCGTGCACGACTGGCTGGACCACGACTACATCGCACGCCACACCCTCGGCTGGGAGGGGCTGCGAGAACGCGCGATGCGCTGGACCCCGGAGCGCGCCGGCGAAGTGTGCGGCCTGGAGCCCGAGCAGATCCGGTCCCTCGCACGCGACTGGGGCACCACACGGCCGGCGGCAATACGCCTGAACTACGGCATGCAGCGCGTTCGCGGCGGGGGCAATGCGGTGCGCGCCATCGCTTGCTTGCCGGCACTGACGGGGGCCTGGCGGCACCGCGCCGGCGGCTTGCTGCTGTCGAGCTCGGGCATGTTTCCGGTGGACAAGGCCGCGCTGCAGCGGCCCGACCTGCTCGCCGGGCGCACGCCCCGCACGATCAACATGAGCACCATTGGCGATGACCTGCTGCGGGGCGCCTCGCCGCAGTACGGCCCGCGCATCGAGGCCCTGGTGGTTTACAACAGCAATCCGATGGCCGTGGCGCCGGAGTCATCGAAGGTGGTCGCCGGCTTCGCGCGCGAGGACCTGTTCACGGTGGTGCTGGAGCAATTCCAGACCGACACCGCTGACTACGCGGATTACGTGCTGCCGGCCACGACCCAGCTCGAACACTGGGACGTGCACCTCTCCTACGGGCACACCGATGTGCTGCTGAACCGCCCGGCGATCGCGCCGGTGGGCGAGGCCAAACCCAACACGGAGATCTTCCGCCTGCTGGCGCAGCGAATGGGATTCAACCAGCCCTGCTTTGCCGACGATGACGAGACGCTGTGCCGCGCGGCCTTTGGCGAGCGGGTGGATTTCAATGCGTTGCTCGATCACGGATTCGCATCGCTGGCGGTGCCGGAGGCGCCCTTTGCCGACGGCGGCTTCCCCACGCCATCCGGAAAGTGCGAGTTCTTCAGCGAGCGGCTGGCCCGCCAGGGCGGTGATGGGCTGCCCGATCACCTGCCCAATCATGAGACGGCCGGATCGTCCGCCGACTACCCGCTGGCCATGATCTCGCCGCCCGCGCGCAACTTTCTCAACTCCACCTTCGTGAATGTGCGCAGCCTGCGCGACATCGAGGCCGAGCCGGTGCTGGAGATGCATGCCGGCGACGCGGCGGCCCGCGGGCTGGCCGACGGCGCCGTGGTGCGCGTCTTCAACGACCGGGGCGAGTACCGCTGCAAGCTGGCGGTCTCGCCGCGTGCGCGTGCGGGCGTGGTGCATGGCCTGGGCATCTGGTGGCGCAAGTTCGGGCTGGACGGCACCAATGTCAACCAGCTCACCAGCCAGAAGCTCACCGACATGGGCCGGGGCCCGGTGTTCTACGACTGCCTGGTCGAAGTCCGGCAGGCGTGAGGAGGCAACTGATCATGGCAAGCGCGGCGGGTCTGGTGGTGGCGGCTTCGGCGCTCCTGTGCCTGTCCGGATGCGCGAATCTGGGTTACTACTGGCAGTCTGCCACCGGGCACCTGATGGTGATGAGTGCGGCCCGGCCGGTGGAAGAATGGTTGGGCGATGCGCAGGCGCCTGCGGCATTGAAAACCAAGCTGGCCACGAGCCAGCGCATCCGCGAATTCGCGGTGCGTGAACTGAAGCTGCCTGACAACCCCAGCTACCGCAGCTACGCCGACCTGAAGCGCCGCGCGGTGGTATTCAACGTGGTTGCGGCACCTGTGTATTCGCTGACGCTCAAGCAGCATTGCTTTCCTGTCACGGGTTGCGTCGGCTATCGCGGCTATTTCGATGAAAACGAGGCCCGCGCGGAAGCTGCACGCATCGCCGGGCAGGGCTGGGAGTCGAGCGTCTATCCGGTGCCCGCCTACTCCACGCTCGGCTGGATGAACTGGGCCGGCGGCGACCCGCTGCTCAACACCTTCATTCACTATCCCGAAGGCGAGCTGGCGCGCCTGATTTTCCACGAGCTGGCCCACCAGGTGTTGTACGCGAAGGACGACACCATGTTCAATGAGTCGTTCGCCACCGCGGTGGAGCGCCTGGGCGGCGCGCGTTGGCTGGCGGCGCAAGGCTCGGAGCAAGCCCGCCAGGACTACGCGCAATTCAATGGCCGGCGCAACGAGTTCCGCGCGCTCGCCGCGGCCACCCGCAAGCGCCTGCAGGCGATCTACGAGGAAACGAAAGGCGACGAGCGCGATGCCCGCAAGCGGGCGGCCATGCAGGATTTTCGCGATCAGTACGCGCGCCTGCGGGATCGCTGGGGGGGCGATCCCGCACGCTGGCGTGGCTACGACCAATGGGTTGCCGCGGCCAACAACGCCTCGTTCGGCGCCCAGGCGGCCTATGACGAGCTGGTCCCGGGCTTCGAAGCGCTGTTCGAGCGCGAGGGCCGCGACTGGAACCGGTTTTATGATGCGGCCAGGCGTCTGGCCGCCCTGCCCAAGGCCCAGCGCCATCAAATCCTCAAGGAGAGCGGTAGTGTCTGACATCCACATTTCACGAGACCACAGCCTGGGCCTGCCGCAGGCCCGCAAGCTGGCCTTTCGCTGGGCCGAAACCGCTGAGGAAAAACTCGGCATGGCATGCACTTACGAAGAGGGCAAGACGGCCGACCTCGTGAGCTTCACCCGCTCGGGCGTCAATGGCGAGCTGAAGGTCACCGGGGACCGGTTCGAGCTGGACGCCCGCCTGGGCTTCCTGCTCGGCGCCTTCAAGGAGCGGATCGAGACGGAGATCGTGAAGAACCTCGACCTGCTGCTGGCCGAGAAGGAGCCCTTGAAGGCCTTCGATCACGCGCTCTCGAAGCAGGGCGCCGCCAGGAAGGCGGCGGCGAAGAAGGAGCCGGCTGCGCGGAAAACGGTGGCTGCGAGAAAGAAAGGGTAGAAGGGGTGACGATGACGGGCCCGCTTGCCGGGATCAAGGTCCTCGAACTCGGACAGCTGATCGCCGGCCCCTTCGCGGCCAAGACGCTGGCCGATTTCGGCGCCGAAGTGATCAAGGTGGAGTCCCCCGGTGCCGGTGACCCGCTGCGCCAGTGGCGCATGCTCAAGGACGGCACCTCCGTGTGGTGGCAGGTGCAGTCGCGCAACAAGCGCTCGATCGCCCTGGACCTGAAGGACCCGCAGGCCCAGGACATCGTCCGCCAGCTCGCGGCCGAGGCCGACGTGCTGATCGAGAACTTCCGGCCGGGCGCCATGGAAGGCTGGGGGCTGGGCCCGGAACCATTGCAGAAGATCAACCCGCGCCTGGTCATGCTGCGCATCAGCGGCTACGGCCAGACCGGCCCCTACCGCGACCGGCCGGGCTTCGGCGTGGTGGCCGAAGCCATGGGTGGGCTGCGGCACCTGACCGGCGAGCCCGGGCGCATCCCGGTGCGTGTGGGCGTGAGCATCGGCGACACCCTGGCCGCGCTGCACGGCGTCATCGGCATCCTGTTGGCGCTGCACCATCGGCACCGGTCGGGGCGCGGTCAGGTGGTGGATGTCGCGCTCTATGAGGCAGTCTTCAATTGCATGGAGAGCCTCTTGCCGGAGTACAGCGCGTTCGGCGCGGTTCGCGGCCCGGCGGGCAGCGCCATGCCCGGCATTGCGCCCACCAATGCGTATCGCTGCGCGGACGGTGCGTATGCGCTGGTGGCCGGCAATGGCGACAGCATTTTCAAGCGGTTGATGGCGGCCATCGGGCGCCCCGAGCTGGGCGCCGATCCGGCCCTGGCCGACAATGCGGGGCGTGTGGCCCGGGTGGCGGAAATCGACGAGGCCATCGGCGCGTGGGCGGCGCAGCGCAAGGTGGACGAGGTCCTGGCCGCGCTGGATGCCGCGGCCGTGCCGGCCGGACGCATCTATACGGTGGCGGACATCGCCGCCGACCCGCACTATCGCGCGCGGGGCATGCTGCAGGAGGTGGTGATGGATGACGGCAGCATGCTGGCCGTGCCCGGCGTGGTGCCCAAACTGTCCGACACGCCGGGGGGCCATCGCCGCAACGCGCCGCGGCTGGGGCAGGACACCGATGAAGTGCTGCGCGAGATTGGCCTGGACGCCGCGCAGATCGCGGAGTTGAAGCGCCGCGGCATCGTGGCCGCGGCCAGCGCGCCAGAGGCTTAGCTGAGCGAGCCGATCAGGTCGATGTACTGCTGCATGGCGTCATCGCTGGCCGTGCCCTTCATGCCATTCCACGCGTCCCACTTGGCGCGCCCGACCATGTCGCCGAAGCCCGGCTTCTTGTCGGTGTTGTCACCCGCGGTGGCCTGCTTGTACAAGCCATAGAGCTTCAGGAGCGTGGCGTTGTCCGGACGTTCGCTCAGGTTCTTGGAATTCGCGACGGCGGCTTCGAACGTGGCTTTCAGATCTGCCATGGGGGCTCCTTGGATTTCTTGGGAGTGGGGAACGGCGTCTACCTTTCGGCGATGCCTGCGGGTAACTTCGCGGTATCTTACGGCCAGCCGACCGCCCAGAATAGAGGCCGGCATCGAATAACAAACCGCCCCGGAGAACGCATGGTCACCCGCATCGTCGCCAAGGAAGTCGCCCGACAAGCCACCGGCCAGGCGCGCAACGTCGCGCAGGCGGTGCGCAAGAACGCCACCCGCGCCGCCGGGGGCATGCTCGGGCTTTCCGGCGAACGCATGTCCAAGGTGGACACGGCCTGGCTGCGCATGGACTCGCCCAGCAACCTGATGATGATCGTGGGCGTGTGGACGGTCCAGCCGGGCATTGGCTACGACGCCCTGTGCCGGCGCGTCGAAGAGCGGCTGCTCAAGTACAGCCGGTTTCGCCAGCGGGTCGTCGAGGACGCTGCCGGCGCGACGTGGGTGGAAGACGCCGATTTCGACATCCGGCGCCACGTGGTGCGCGCGAAGCTGCCGCACCGGCCCAGGGGGCAGGAGCAGGCGGCGCTGCAGGACTTCATGGGCACGCTCGCCATGCAGCCACTGGACCACCAGCATCCCCTGTGGCAGTTCCAGCTGGTCGAGGACTACCAGGGCGGCAGTGCGCTGCTCGTGCGCATCCACCACTGCATCGCCGATGGCATCGCCCTCATCTCCGTGACGATGTCGCTCGTGGACGGCGGCGCGCCGCCGCCCGAGCGCAAGCGCAAGCCGGCGCACACGGGCGCCGAAGACTGGATCGCCGAGACGCTGATCAAGCCTTTCACCGACATGACCGTGAAGGCGCTCGGCGCGGCCGGCGAGGGCGCGGCCCGCACGCTGGGCATGCTGAACGATCCGCATAAAGGCATCGCGGGGTCGCTGGACCTGGCCAAGCTGGCCTACCAGGTCGTGACCGACGCCGCGGCGCTGGCGCTGATGCCCGACGACTCGAAGACAAGGCTGAAAGGCAAGCCCGGCACTGCCAAGCGCGTGGCCTGGTGCGCGCCCATCCCGCTGGAAGAAGTCAAGGCGGTGGGCAAGGCGCTGAATTGCTCCATCAACGACGTCTTGCTCAGCTGCGTGGCGGGCGCCATCGGCGAATACCTGCGCTCGCTTGGCGACGACGTCACCGGCGTGGAAATCCGCGCGATGATCCCCGTGAACCTGCGCCCGCTGGATCAGGCCTACAAGCTTGGCAACCGGTTCGGCCTGGTGCCGCTGGTGCTGCCGATCGGCATGGACAATCCCATCGAACGGGTTTACGAGGTGCGCCGCCGCATGAACGCGCTCAAAGGCAGCACCCAGCCGCTGCTGGCTTTCGGGCTGCTGGCCGTGGCGGGCCTGCTGATCAAGCCGGCGCAGGACGCCATGCTCAGCCTGTTCGGCAAGAAGACCACGGCCGTGATGACCAACGTGCCGGGCCCGCGCGAGAAGCTGAAATTCCTGGGCTCCACGTTGGAGCAAAGCATGTTCTGGGTGCCGCAGTCCGGCGATATCGGACTGGGTGTCTCGATCCTGAGCTACGGCGGCGGCGTGCAGTTCGGCGTCATCACCGATACCACGTTGTGCCCCGACCCGCAGAAGATCATCGACGAATTTGAACCCGAATTCGCCCGGCTCTCCCTCGTGACGCTGATGCTGCCCTGGGGGGAGTGAGGCGCATCAGGCCTGCTGCTGTTCCTTATCCTTGAGCCGGTCGTGCTCTTCCTGGTAAGGCTCGCCCAGGCATTCCACCTGCGCTGAAGAAAACACCTCACGCGCCTGGGGAAAGAATTTCTCTTCCTCTTCCTTCAGGTGGTGCTCGATGCGGTGCACGAGTTTGCCGAGGGTCTCCAGCCACTCGGGAGAGCCATCCTCCACCTTGTCCAGTTCCTCCACCATCTCGTCCATCTCGTGGTGTTCGGCGATGCCGTGGCGTGCCGCATCCACTGTTTCGTCGTGAGCGATCAGGGGAACGTAGAACATGCGCTCTTCGGCGGTTTCATGGGCGGCCAGCTCCGCCTTGAGTTCCTCGAAAAGGGGTAAGCGCTGCCTGGGGTCGCCCACGGCGGCCATCAGCCGCTTGCAGATCGCGCGTTGAATGTCGTGGCTCTTGAGAAGAGCGTCGAAGATGTTGTCCATCGGCGCAGTCTGCGCGGGCCCGGCCGGCCGGGCTGTAGGCGCAGGCCGCGACCCGGTGGGGCGCTCATCCTGCACCCGGTGGGGGCGCTCATCCTGCAGCGGCCCGGGCCGCTAGTCCTGCAGTTCGGTCAGCGCCAGCGCCACATCCAGCCGCTCCATCGCATCCACCGGTTTGCTGGCCGAGGCCTGCTCGTACAGCTTGGTGGCTTCCCGCATGCGCTTGTCGCCTTCGAGCATGACCAGGCCATTGGCGTACTCGATCATGCCGATGGCCGAGGCGGGGTTGATCTTGAGGGCGTCCTGGAACAACTTCAGGCCGACATCCTTCTTGGCGCCGTAGGTCATGCCGCCGATCAGCGAACCCACCTTGTCGATCACTTCGGCGTGGAAAGCGGCCAGCGCAATATGGGCGTCAGCGTGTCGGGGCTGCAGCTTGATCGCGCGTTCCAGCGCTTCCTTGACCTTGCCGCCCAGGCCCTGGGCCAGGGCCTTGGCCACGCTGATGCCCTGGCTGTAGCGGCCGAGCGCATAGGCCTGCCAGTACCAGGCATTGGCGTTCTTGGGGTCGGCCGCGGCCTGCGATTCCGCGCGCTGCGCCACCGCCATGAAAAGATCCAGCTTGGTCTTTTCCTTTCTTTCCAGGTAATTGGCGTAGATGGCGGTTGCCTTGTTGGCCACCGTGATGCCGTCGCCGCCGGCCTGCAGGCCCGCCTCGGCGGCGCTCTGGAATTCGCCGTTGTGGAACAGCACCCAGGCTTCCAGCACGGCGGGGTCTTTGGGAAGGGGTTCGGCGTCGCCGGCGTGCAGGCGTGCCCAGTGCTTCTTCACACTGCCGGTGTCGAACGCGTATTCACCCAGGTGGGGGAAAGCCGTCCATTTGGCCATGTCGTCTCCTTGAATGTCTTCAGCTCGCGGGATTGCTGTAAGCCGAGACGAGCCCGAGCAAATGCATCCTTTGGCCTGGTTCGAGATAGGGTACCAGCAGATTGAGTACATGGTGCGCGCCTCGCAACAAGGCAAGCTGCGCACTCTCGGGTTCGAGCGCGCGGCGCGGGTCGCGCACGTACTCGTAGCTCAGCCAGTAGGTGAGCACCACCACCATGCTGGTGGCCGTCGCCTCGACTTCGCGCGAGTCGATCGACACCGCGCCCGAACGGCTCATCGCATCCAGCATCGCCTTGACGGCACGGGTCTTGTTCTTCAGCACCCACTGGAAGTGCGTTTCCAGGCGCCGGTTCTTGGACAGCAGGTCGTTCAGGTCGCGGTAGAGGAAACGGTATTGCCAGATCAGCTCGAACAGGGTGTGCATGAAAAACCAGGCGTCTTCCACGTCGCGCACGCCGTCGCTTGCGTTGAGCAGCTCGCTCAAGCTGCGCTCGTAGCGGTCGAACAGCGAGTTGATCAGCTCATCCTTGGCCGGGTAGTGGTAGTACAGATTGCCCGGGCTGATGCTGAGCTCGGCCGAGATCAGCGTGGTGGACACATTGGGTTCGCCGAACCGGTTGAACAGTTCGAGCGTCACCTCCAGGATGCGCTCGGCGGTGCGGCGGGGAGCTTTCTTGGCCATGCTCAGTGAGCCGCCGTGGAGGGCGGTGGCAGGTGAAGGGCATGGCCGAGGTCGTCCATGACTTCCTGCAGCGAGGCAATGGCCTGGCCGATGCGGGTGGCGGGTTTCGGTGGCGCCACCAGGTGGCGCCGGGGATCGTCGAGCACGCTGTCGCGCAAGGACATGCCGTGCCGGCCGAGCTTGGCGGCGATCACGCTGCGGCGCGAGCGCAGCATGGCGCGTGTCTGCTGGTACGCATGCTCGGCCAGCTGGCGCCGTTGGCCATAGCTGAAGGTATTGGCCAGGTAGAGCTCGGGGTCGCGGTGGTCGGGCTCGATCAGCACGATGTCGGTGTGGGGATAGGCCCGTTCGTAGTGCTTCATGCCCAGTTCCATGCGCGAGTGGATCATCGAGCGGAAGGTCTGGCTCAGCACGGCCGGCAGGCCGCCATCGGAAATGCGGGGAATGGCCTGCTTCTCGGCAGGCAGGCCGCGCTGCATCACGCGGGCCGTGGCCGGTTCGGTCGAATTGAACGGCACCAGCGGATTCAGGCACAGCATGAGATCGACGCCATCGTCCAGCGCGACCGAGGCGTGCATCGTTTTCTTCAGCGCGCCGTCCACGTAGTAATGCTCGTCGATCTCCACCGGCGGGAACAGGCCCGGCAGCGCCGAGCTGGCCTGCACAGCCTTGGAGATCGGCACATGGTCGAAACCCGGGCGTCCGAACGGCGCCGCCTCGCCGGTGTCCAGGTTGGTCGCCACCAGCGTGAGCCGGGTCTTCAGTTGCCGGAAGTCGTTGGTGCGGCCGCCCCGCGAGAAGAGCAGCGCCAGCCGCCGATCGATCTGGTCATTGGAAAAGATGCCGGTTGGCAGGCTCGGCCCCAGCCGTTCGAGCGAGTGCGTGAACGAGCGCCGGCCGAGCGTCGCACGCCACAGCGCCGAGGCCGCCAGGCCGGGAAACATGATGGCGCGGCGCGCGAACTCGCCGTAGGCGGGCACCAGCAGCCAGGAAGGGTCGAACACGTCGCTGGCGCCATCGTCGTTCTCGATGAAGGAAGCGCACAACTCACGCGGCGACATGCCGTTGGCCAGGCCCGCCGCGATGAAGCCGCCCGCCGACACGCCGACGTAATGGTCGAGCTGGTTGAAGGCGATCCCCTCCAGGGCCTCGTCCAGCGCGCACAGCGCGCCAATCTCGTAAATGGCCCCCAGCGGCCCCCCCCCAGCCAGCGCGAGCGCAACCTTGGGCCTTTGCGATTTTCTTTTTTTCATGAGCGGTCAGTGTAGGGGGCTTGCCGCATGCTGCTTGCTGCGTTGCAGCAAAGCATGCGGGCGCAAAAAAGGGCGCCGAAGCGCCCTGGGTGCCGATGTTCGCGCTGCCTCATGCCGACTTGCGCGCCGCAGCCCGCTTGGTGGCCGGCTTGGCGGCGCCATGGGCGCTGGCGCGGGGTGCGGCGGCGCTCTTCGCACTCAGCTTGGCCACGTTGCGATTGAGCTCATCAATGCGGGCGATCAGCACGTCGATGTCTTTCGCTGAAGGCACGCCCAGTTTGTTCAAGGCCTTGGAGACGCGCTCCTCGAAAATATTTTCCAGCTTGTCCCACTGGCCGGAGGCCTTGGACGAGATGTCGGTGGCCATGGTCGCCATGCGGCTGGTGGCCTCGGAGATCTTTTCTTCGGCGGCGGCCTGCGTCTTGCGCTGGATGGACATGCCTTCCTTGACCAGCGATTCGAACACTTTGCCGCCTTCTTCCTGCGCCTTGGCGAACGCGCCCAGGCCCGCCAGCCAGATCTGCTGGGCCGATTCCTTCACCGTCCCCGACAGCTGGGCCCCGGTACGGCCTTCGGCGCTCGTCGTTTTTTGCATTTTCTTGACCATGATGGACTCCACATGTTGGGGTTGAAATTCTCGCTGCCCTCCGCGCAGGCGAGCAGTGCGCCATCGCACTTTAAGCCCTGGCTGCGGTGGGCGATTAGGTGCGGCCTCCTAAATCGCTAGGCGGGCAACCCTAGCGCGCGCACGGGTTTGTGCTGAATGATCGCGGCTTCGCTTTGGGCAAGAATGCCGCAGACTCATCAACAACCATCCGGAGGTTCCCCCCATGCAGTATTTCGTCACCGGCGCGACCGGGTTCATCGGCAAACGCCTGGTCAGGAAGCTGCTGGAGCGCAAAGGTTCGATCGTCCATTTTCTTATCCGCCAGGAGAGCGAGGGCAAGGTCGCGGGCCTGCGCGAGTACTGGGGCGTGGGCGCCGCTCGGGCCGTGCCGGTCTTCGGCGACCTCACGTCGAAGAAGCTCGGTGTCGCTGCCGAGGATGTATTGGCGCTCAAGGGAAAGATCGATCATTTCTATCACCTCGCCGCGGTGTACGACCTGTCCGCCGACGAGGAGAGCCAGGTCGCCGTGAACATCGACGGCACCCGCAACACGGTGGAGTTCGCCAAGGCCATCAATGCCGGGCACTTCCATCACGTCTCCTCCATCGCCGCCGCGGGCCTGTACGAAGGCGTGTTCCGGGAGGACATGTTCGAGGAAGCCGAGAATTACGACCATCCGTACTTCATGACCAAGCACGAGAGCGAGAAGATCGTGCGCAAGGAGTGCAAGGTGCCGTGGTCGGTGTACCGCCCCGCCATGGTGGTGGGCGACAGCCAGACCGGCGAGATGGACAAGATCGACGGGCCCTACTACTTCTTCAAGTTGATCCAGCGCATGCGCCAGCTGTTGCCGCCTTGGATGCCCGCGGTGGGCCTGGAAGGCGGCCGGGTGAACATCGTGCCGGTCGATTTCGTGGTGCATTCACTCGACCACATCAGCCACAAGCCCGACATCCACAAGCGCTGCTTCCACCTGGTGGACCCGGTGGGTTACCGCGTGGGCGATGTGCTGGACATCTTCTCGCGCGCCGCCCACGCCCCCAAGATGAACCTCTTCATCAACGCCGCGCTGCTGGGCTTCATCCCCCGCAGCGTGACGAAGGGCCTGCTGGCGATCGCCCCGGTGCGCCGGATCCGCGCGGCCATCATGAAGGACCTCGGCCTGCCCGAGGACAT
>DATILF010000360.1:0-10934 GCA_035476755.1 Ramlibacter sp. | reverse complement strand
TGGCCTTTGGCAAGATGGGTTGGGTGCTTCGTAAACAACCAATCCTATCGATCCTTAGACCAGCCGCCTGCTTTTTGTCCTTTGTCTTCAACCACTTGCATCACCCCAGAGGCCGGGACAGCCTAAGTAAGTGCCATTCGGATTAAGCCCGGATTAAGCCCGGCATGACAGCTTGCCCCCGCGCTAATGGCGGCCGAGGCGAACGACGAAGCCCACCAGAAAGTCGTGCAGTTTCGACTTGAACGCCCTGAACTGACCTCTGAGAAGCAAAAGGCTCGCGCGCGAGAACTTCCCGCGCCAGAAATCCCAGAAGAGTGGGGAAAAGAACCGGGCGCCATATCCCCGGGTCATCTTGCGTGCCTGAATCCAGAAGGTGTACTTGTGCACATCGGCGAGCTGCCCCTTGCGCACACGCGAAGCCGCCCACCAGTCGTCGATGTAGAGAATCGGGAAGTTCTTGCTGATCCGGATGTAAAGGTCCCAATCCGCCACGTGCATATACCCGGCGCTGACCGGCCCGACCCGTTCGAGCGCCTCGCGTCGCATGAACGCGGTCTGGCTGGGCACCCAGCAATGCTCTTCGACCAGGTCCCGGAAGCCCGCCTGCTTGCTGCGCGGCCGATCAAGCTCTTTGCTGTGCTCGTCCACGTGCATGAAGTTGCAGTAGACCAGCGCGGCATCGGGGTTCTTCTGCAGCGCCTCCACCGCCTTGGCGATCGCATCGGGCAGGAGATAGTCGTCGGCGCAGAGCCACGCAACGATGTCGCCCTTCGCGATCGAGAAACCCAGGTTGGTTTTCTCGGTGAGGCCGGCCGGAGCGGGCCTGATCAGGCGCACCGACGGAAATCGCGCCAGGACCTCCGGCGTCTCGTCGGTGGACTCCGAGTCGAGGACGATGTGCTCGACACGCGGATAGCCCTGCTGCCTGACGCTGCGCAGGGTTTCCTCGATGAATCGCCCGGTGTTGAACGACGGGGTGACGATCGAGACAAGAGGGGTCTTAGGCAACGGTTTCATACTGGCTCCCTTCCTTGATGGCAGGACTCTCATTCGCGTGCGCCAGAAGATGAAGGTACTTCGCCTTCATCCTGTCGAAATGGAAGTCCCGTGCTTTTTCCAGAACGAAAGGCCGCATCTTCCGGGCGATCAGCTGACCGGTCAGGAACAAGTCGACGGCTTGCCGCAAACCGTCCGCGCTGAGCGGCTCGTACACGGTCCCCGTTCGCCCTTCGTCGACGATTTCCGGCAGCCCACCGCGTCGCGAAACGATCACCGGGACGCCGTGCATGTAGGCCTCCAGCACCGTCATGCCGAGGGGCTCCTGCCAAAGCGACGGCACCACGAGCACATCGATTGCGCTGTACACCTGGTCGGGATCGACAAAACCCAGGAACCGCACGTTCTTCGGCGCCTCGGCGCGAAGCAGGGCTTCGTAGGCCGCGGCGCCTTTTCCCGCCACCAGCAGTTCGCACTGCCCGGACTGCCAGCCGCCCATCTGGCCGATCAGTTCGCGGATGCCTTTGGTCGGTGTGAGCTGACCCACGTACCCCAGCCGCAGGGGGCGTCCGGGTCGCTCCGGCCCGGGGGCGGCCGAGGGATGGCCCGGAACCCCGTTGTGGATCACGTGCGCCTGGCCGGCTGCCTCGAAATACCCCGCTGCCAGGTGGCGGTCCAGCACGTAGCCGCTCACGCCGACGACATGGTCCACCCTCTGCGACATGCGCTTGCTCGGGGACGTGTAGAGCGCGCACGTGGTGCACCGGCCCTGGCAGTTCTCGCCGCCCTTGAACATGGACGTTTTGGGACACATCAGAGAGTAGTCGTGCAGGGTATGGACAAGGGGTAGCCGCCGCAACTTCACCGGCTTCCAGACAGCGCACGAAAACCCCGTGAGGTTGTGCGTGTTGACGACGTCCGGCTTTTCCGCATCCAGCACACGAGCCACCGCGCGCGCCATCAGCGGGTTGTAGCGGTCGATCCCGTGCCAGAAAGCCTTGGCCGCGGCGGACCTTTCCTGGCGGGCGTGCGGCCAGTAGAGGTTTTTCAACGCTATGTAATGGACCTTGACGCCGTTGACGTGGGAAACCTGGTCCGCCGGGCCTTCGTGCGTGGTGACCACGACCGGCTGGTGGCCCTGCTGGAGCATGCCCTCGGCGACGATGCGCGCCACCTTCTCCGCGCCTCCGACGATGTTGGGGTGGTACAGGGAGCTGATGAAAAGCGGCTTCATGGGTGCGTCCTGTGGTGATGAGGGCTGGGTGTGCGGGCCTCTGGATGCGTCCGCAAAGCCGCAAGCCTGGGCGCGAGCGTCGAGGCGATCAACTCGGCCGTCTTGTCCCACGAGAACTGCGCGAGCCAGGCGCGCCGAGCCGTCTCGTCCACGACGTGGTCGCCCTGCATCCACTGCGCCAGTGCCTGCGCATCATGCGGATCGATCGCATCCACCAGCGGCCCACCGATCTCGACGCATGACGTTCCCGTGGCGACCACCACCGGCGTTCCGCACGCGAGCGACTCCAGCACGGGAATCCCGAAACCCTCGGAGAAGGACGGGTAGAGCAGCCCGCGTGCCTGGCGATACAGCGCGGGAAGCAGGGCCCCGGGAACGAAGCTGATCACGCGGAAGTGATCTTCGAGGCCGTACTCCCTGATTCGCCGCCAGTCGCCCTCGTCGCGCCATCCTTTCGGGCCGGCAACGACCACCAACGGGCTGCCGCCGCGCTCCTTCAGCCGCCTGGCCGCTTCGATGACGAGCGAGAAATTCTTGCGCGGCGAGATCCGCCCGACAAAGAGGTGATACGACTTCGGGGTGAGGCCGTAGGCGGTGAAGAGCTGCTCGGCCTCGTTGTCAGCGCCTTGCGTCGAATAGCGATCCAGGTCCATCCCGCAGGGCGACACGTCGATCCGCCGGCGGTCCGCGTTCAATACCGTCACCAGCTTGTTCGCGGTGTGGTCACTGATGGTCGCGATGCGGTTGGCTGTGCGCAATACCTTGGGCAACTGAACGCCGAAGTACAGGCGCTTGAGCGTTCCGTATTCGTCCGGGAATTCCAGCGGGCAGATGTCGCACACCGTCGCCACGCGAAACCGCGGCAGCAACGCCCCTGCCGGCAGCTTGTGGTCCAGGCTGTAGTAGCAGTTCCATCCGCGCGAGCGCATCGGAAGCCAGAAATAGACTTCGGGGAGCTTCCTCTTGTTGGACGCCGAATTCGGCAGCAGCGTGACCACCTCGCCGCCGCCCTCCCGAACTTCATCGGCCAGCGAAGGCGCATCGGCGCGAACCGCCACGGTCACGGTGAGCCCGTCCGGGCGCAAGAGGGCCGGCAGGCGACGGGCCACCTCATAGGCGTATACCCCCATGCCCGAACTCTGCGGGCCCCACTGGTCGGCTACCACGAATACGTCTCTTGCCGCCATCGTCATCCCTTCTGGCACGCGTTTGCACGCTGCAGCACCACCGGGGCGCATTCCCGATAGAGCGCGTCAAGCTCCCGAACGACGCGCTCGATGCGAAACTGCTCCTCGAAACGGCGACGCCCCTGGGCGCCCATGAGGCGCAGGGTCGCGCGGTCCAGGCCGCCCAGCGCCGCCGCGAGCTGGGAGGGCGAATCGACATCGACCAGCCGGCCCGTGACGCCGTCTTCCACCGCCTCGGGAATGCCGCCCACGCGCGTGGCGACCACCGGCAATCCCGCCCGCATGGCCTCGATCGCGACAATGGGCAGCCCTTCCCACCGCGAGGGCATCGCCAGAACATCGGCGGCGGCATACAGCTGTTCGATCTCGTCGCGCGGCAGCCAGCCAAGCACCTTCACGTTGCCGGGCAGGTTGGCCACAGCCTCGCCCGCGACAACCGATGAGCCGACGACGACGGCATAGGCGCCGGTCCCGAGTTCCCGCATGGCGGAAAAAAGGACGTCCACGCCTTTCTGTTCGTCCAGGCGCCCGACGAACAGGACCTTCAGCCCCGTGGGTGGCCACGGGTTGGCTGGCAAAGACGCAGCGGGAAGGGGGTGGTCCGCGATGCCGTTGAGGATGACCCGCATTGTGCGCGGCGGGATGCCCGCGTTCGATCCGCGCTCATGGTCCTTGCGCGAGACGCACACGACACGGTCGCACAGCCGCGACAGCAGCCGCTCCATCGCCTGGAACAGGCGGATCTGCGAGCGGCCGGCCTGGCGGTCGAATGACCAACCGTGCGCGCAGTAGATGACCAGTGGCCCGCCGAACAGCGCAAGAATGGGCCGCAGCGCGAGCCCGGCGAATGTGGAGTGCAGGTGAACGA
Organism: Ramlibacter sp.; assembly: GCA_035476755.1. Classification (GTDB taxonomy): domain Bacteria; phylum Pseudomonadota; class Gammaproteobacteria; order Burkholderiales; family Burkholderiaceae_C; genus Ramlibacter. The sequence continues at coordinate 6,649 of DATILF010000360.1, read as the reverse complement.
CGTCCGGTTGCCAGCGCCGGACGGTGTCGATGGCCCGCAGGGTCATTCGCCAGGTGCTGAGCCATCGCCCCCCTTGAGGGGCGGCGAACGTGACGAGCCACTGGGGCAGCAGCCCCGGAAACGCCGCGGCGTGCTCGGCCGGCAAGACGGCACGGACGCAGTCGGCCCCGTAGGCTTGCGCTTGCAGTGGCATGATTTCCTCCAGGTAGCTCCCGACGCCGCCTTGCGCGGTCTGGGCGACATGGAGCACCTTCAGGGAACGGCGTGGGTGCGTCGAGTTCATGGAAGCTCCTCCATCCGCAGGGGCTCGCCGGCCGGCACCTCGATGGCGTGGACGCCTTGCGGCGCGAGGTGAAGCGTGGCGTAGCGTCCGCGCGGCTCGACTCGCAGGTCCGCGGCCGGCAATCCGCAAAGCGCCGCCACAGAGTAGGCCGCCGTTCGGTTCGCTGCGCTTTCGAGCCTGACCTGGACCGTCCGCTGGGACCTGCCGCGGGCCCACAGCAGCCACCGGTCGGTGCTGCCATTGCGAAAGACGGCGGCGCCGGTGGCTTTGCCGCGATGGAACGCGACGGGCCGCCCGGCAATCTGTGCGCCGAGTTCACGCAGCGCGCAGCCGGCGGGCTTTTCGGTTCCGTCGCGGCGCAGGAGGCCGAACCGGTGCTCCTGGTTGTGCGGGTCGTCGCCGCCGTCCTGCATTTCGTAGAACCAGACGCCCGCGACCCAGGGCCGCAGGCTGGCCTCGAGCAGGAAGCGCAAGGAATGGGCCGCGGCCGCGAGTTCAGCCATGCCGCAAGGCCCCTGGTGCGTCGGCCATCCCACCTCGGTGACGTAGATGGGCATGCGGGGGTGGCCCGCCGCCGAGACGATGCCGTGAAGGGCATCCAGCCGCTCGGCCAGGTCGTCCGAGCCCAGCAGGTCGCCTCGGCTGCAGTGGTTGTACAGATGAGCCGCAACGCCATCGGTGTGGGCGAGCATGCCATGCCCGATGGCCTGCCGCGTCCAATTCCACCCACGGGCATCGTCGCCGGCGGACCCCGTGAGAACGGCAATACCCGGGTGCTCGGCCTTGAGTCGCCGATAGGCGGCGCGGGCCAGCAGGGCGTAGTCCTGCGCGTCCCCGCGGCTGCCCGCCTCGCGCTCGGCGGGGGTGGGCATGTTCCACTCGTTCCACACCTCGACCCAGCGGACGTGGGGTTTGCCTTGCGAGGCTACGAAGCTGGCATAGCGCGCGAAGGCAAGGCGCCCCGCGTCTGTCTTCGGCTGCGCACCGGCGTCGTGCCTGGGGTGGCCGAAGCCCACCGTGAGCAAGCCCGCGAAGGGGCCTGGCATCGACGCCCATTGCTGCTGCGAACGCAGGGCGCCCTGCCGCAGCGCGAGCGATCCGGCGCTGTCCTCCACGTGCCACCAGAACATTTCGTCACGCGACGAGTTGAAACGGGCGCGCTCCATCCACGAGCGATACGCCTGCGCATTCGTGCGTGCGGGCTCGAACGCGAAATGCGTCTGCACACCCAGCACCAGCGGCTGCGCGGCGCAGGCGAGGGCGGTCACCCAGAACATCACCGCGGTGCACAGGCGATACATGCGGGCTACCTCCTTGCAGGCCGCAGCCACGTGGATGCCGCGATACCGCAGCACAGTCCGAACATCACGGCGAAGAAGCTCTCTTCGACCATGTTGATCGACATGCCATAGCCATACGCGATGACCAGCATGCCGACGTAGGCACGATGGACGGGCGCGGGCTGGGTGGCGGCGACCCTTCGCAGGCACAGGGCCGGCGCCACGTAATAGATCAGCCCGGGCAGACCGAAGTTGACCACCATGAAGATCGCGAAGTTGTCCGCCGCGTTCAGCCGGTGCGGCGCATGGCCGTAGGTTTGCGGCGTGCCGATACCGCCCAGGCCGGCGCCCAGGAGGGCTTGCAGGCCATCGGGCAGCAGGCCGAAGGCGAGCGGCCACATGGTGGTGAAACGGTCCCAGACGGAGACGAGGTGCGTCGGGAAGCTGGCCGACGACATGGCGGAACCCAGGTCGAAGAAAACGACGAGGAAGGGCAGCGCCGCGGTGACTGCACAGGCGGCGCCCACCAGCACCGCGCCGTCCATTCCAGGCCTGCGCTGCTGCACGGCCAGCCAGAGGGCCGCCAGCGGAAACGCGAGCATCATGCCCTTGCTGGTGGTGAGTACGATCGCCGCCATGGCGCATGCCGCGATGGCCAGCTGGGCGAGCGGCCGGCGGAATTTCAGCATGGTCAGCAGCCCGGTGATGCCCAGGATCATCGCCGCATTGAAAGACGTGCGGGCGAAACCCGGAAGGCGCGAGGTGCCGCCCCTGATCCACCACATCCGGGTTGTGGAAGCTTCCCCGAAGGCGGTTTCATAGGCCAGGCCCTCCCAGGGCATGCGCTCGAGGAAGAAGTTGACAAGGACGCCCGCGAGAGTGACGCCGAACATGACGGCCGCCACTGTCAGGGCCAGATCGATGCGCCGCCGCACCAGCGGCCACATGGCCATCCCGTAGGGTATGAACATGAAGATCTTGAGCCCGAAAGCAATGGAAAAGACCGCCACGCCCATCATGGCCGAGTACGCGGCGTGAAACAGGAGGAGGGCCGCGGGGACGGCGATCGCGAGGTCGATCCGGTTCTGGGCAAGCAGGGGGCGCAGGAACAGCACGACCAGCGTCGCCACGGGAATGGCATCGCGCAGGTACAGCGCATTGGGCACACCGGCCATGGCCAGCGCGTACCGCAGCACGCCCTCCATCAGGAGGGAGCCGAGGTAAATGCCCAGCAGAACGACAAGCAGGGTATCGGCGGTTCCGTGCGCCTGCCCGGAGGCGTTGCGCGAGGCAGCGGCGCCTGGGCGCGCGCCGAACGGCATGCTGGGCGCTTTCGTGTTCATCGGCAGGCCTTTCGCTGCGCATGCAGCAGCATCACGATCGTGATGAACAGGCCCGCGATCAGGAACCCCTGGGCTCCATAGGCGGCGATGACGGCGCCTCGCCACCCGTAGGCGGGAACGAGGAGCAGGTTGAGCAGGAGTGCCATGCCGGCCGTCATGGCATGCAGGAAGCTGACGCGGCGCTGCGCGTCGGCGCCGGACAGCGCGTCCGACCCGATCGACTGCACAACCAGGAACAGGGGCAGGAAGCAGAGCCACCGCAGTATGTCGGTGGAGGTCTGGTAGGAGTCGCCCAGCAGCCACGGCACGGCGGGGGCCGCCAGGTAGATGGCGGCGGCCAGCACCAGGCAGTACGCCCCACCAATCATCATCAGGCGGCGCAGCGAACTCAGGGCGCCGGCGAGCCCCCCTTCATGGCCTCGGCGGAAAGTGCGCGCCTGGAGTGATTGAAGGATGGCCATGACGGGCGTGCTGGCCATGTACGCGATCCGGAACGCGGCCGTGTACGCGCCCGCGGTGGCCGGCGACACCAGGCGCGCCAGCACGATCTTGTCCACGTCCGTCTGCACGCTGCGCGCGGCGATCACGATGGAGAAGAACACACCCTTTTTCATGTCCCCCGCCGCACTGGTGTACTCCGTGCGGGGCCGGCCCACCAGGCGGGCGCTGGCGAACAGGACCACGCCAGCGGTGAACGCGCCTGCCGCCAGGTGTAGTTGCGCCCAGTCCAACGCCGTGGGGTGCGCCCAGCCCCACAGGAGCAGCGCGGCGCATGAAAGCCGCACGGCCATCAGGAGGTTGTAGAAGCAAACAGCCACCACCTGCTTTTCCAGGCCCAGGAACAGGTGCGCGGCAAAGTCGATGTACTTGGTGAGCAGGATTTCCGATACGCCGAACAGCAGCACCAGGAGCCAGGTGCCGGGATCATTCAGGAAGATCTTGCCGATGAGCAGGGCCAGGCCCACCCCGACGGCCCCCGTGAGGGAAATGACGGCCAGGCCATTGCCCAGCGACCACTGCGCGCGGGCCTGCCCCCGCGCAATGCGCATGATGGCTACGTTGCCCAGCCCCAGGCCCGAAAAGGGAAGCAGCACCGACGTGATGGCAATGACGCTGGCCACCCTTCCGAATTCGTGCGATCCGAGTGCGCGCGCGAGCAGGAAGAACTGCAGCCCCTGCAGCAACGCGATCGAGGCCTGGCTGGCGACCATGTACGCCGAACTCAGCGCGACACGGTTCGACCGAAGATCGCGCAGGTAAGACAGCACGGGAGCGTAAGACCGGGTCAACAGCATGCTAGTAGGCGCGCTCGTCGCCCAGGATCAGCATCTTCACTGTTCGGGTGACGATCAGCAGGTCGAGCGACAGGCTCCAGGACCTCAGGTAGGCCAGGTCGTATTCGGTGCGCCGGCGCATGGAATCCAGGTCGTCGCCGCCACGGCATCCGTTCACCTGCGCCCAGCCGGTGATGCCTGGCTTGACCTTGTGCCTCACCATGTAGCCTGGAATCAGCCGACGGTACTGCTCGTTGACCGCCAGCGCATGCGGACGCGGGCCCACCAGGCTCATGGAGCCGGACAGCACGTTCAGCAACTGCGGCAGCTCGTCGAGTGAGGTCTTGCGCAGGAACCGTCCAATGCGCGTGACGCGCGCATCCTCGCGCGTGACCTGCCTGTAGGTGGTCTGGCCGTCCTCCAGCGTGGTCATGGTGCGGAATTTCAGGACCACGATCTCCTTGCCATCCAGGCCATAGCGGCGCTGCTTGAAGATGGCCGGTCCGGGAGAAGTGGCGCGCACGAGGAGGGCGATGATCGCCATCAGGGGAAGCACCACCGGCAAGGAGCCGACGACCAGCACGAGGTCGAGGGCCCGCTTGATGGCGCCCGTCGTCCCGTCGAAAGGCGTCTCGCAGACCGAGACCATGGGCAGGCCGCCCACCGTGGTCACCCGCCCCTGTATCAGGTCGGCCACGAAGACATCGGGGAGGAAGTACACCGATGCGGTCGTGTCCCTCAGGGCCTCCAGCAGGTTGACGATGCGCGGGTGCCGGACCATCGGCATCGAGATATAGATGGCGTCGATCCCGTGCGCCTTGGCGTAGTCGCTCACCGCCTCGAGCCGGCCAATAACCGCGTTCGCGCCGCCCGGGCCCAGGCGGCTGGTTTCCCGGTCATCGAAGTAGCCCACGAAGTGCAGCCCCTCCGCCTCGCCCTCATTGATCAGCTGCGCGAACCGCAGCGCGACGGGGTTGACGCCCACGATGACGACCTTCGCCTTGGGATACAGGGGGAACAGCAGGGGCGCGATCCGTGGGGAAATGAAGTGCAGGATGAGCTGCGCGGCAGGGGCCACCAGCAGCCAGGTGGCCACGACGTTCCCGTCGGCCTGGAGGTCCCCGCGCAGGACCATGGCCTTCGCGGCCCAGAAGAAGGCCACCCCCGCAGTCACCTTTAGCCATCGGGCCAGGATGTTGCCGGCCACGGCCCATGAAAAACGCCGGAAGGGAACTTCTGATGGAAACGTGAGCAGAACACTCAGCAAAATCAGCACAAAGTCGTCTTGTGTGAATTTGGCCTTCCAGATGACGAGCGCCGCCATATAAACCGCGACGGCCAGCAGGGGGTCGAGCGCCGAGCGCACCAGCCACCAGGGCGTTCCGGTGCTGGAGGCGGTCGGCGGCAGGGTATCGCGGTAAATTTTCATAGGCCCTCAGCGCAACGGCAAGCTACGCAAAATGGTTGAGCGGACCGGTGCTGCCCGGCAGGAATAAAGCTTTCGCTTCTATACCTGTTGTCTCCTCTTCCATGCGAATAGTCAGAGGCACCCAGCACCGGGAAATGGGAGCGATCCGGTAGGGGTCGGGATGGGCAGTGGGAGCATTCATTGGCATGAAATCACACTGTCGGCAGACCGCGTCAAAGGGAGATGTGGCTTCTCATCCGTCACCCGGCGGCACTGCCTGGCCGGGTGAGATGAGGCGGTGAACGGGCCGAAGGCAAGGTGCCGGTCCATAAAGGACGCTCTTGCTGGCCGAAAGCCTATAAACAATTCCCTTTTTCATCTTTTATTCCTTACTTTTCTTAAAAGCATCGTAGCCATGGCCTCACTCGGCATTGGGTATATATAGTGTTACCCCGTGTGAAGAAATGCGGCGCAGGACTGTGGCCTGTTTCAAAGGCGCTTCCACGCCGCGCCGCCGTCGGCCGACGCGCCGCACCCTTGGTCGACTTTGCCTCACACCGTTCGGAGCTGGGCGGCGAGGGCGCCGGTTTCCAGCCGCTCATCCGCACTGTCAACGTTCGTAGAGGGCGCAACGAGACGTAACTTCCTGATGAGCAGGATGTCCGGCGGCTGTTGCGTGCATGCCGAACTGTCGAGGTAGCTGGCTCTGCAGTTGTTAAGTGACTGAGCCATTCCGTTACGGATTCGCGGCTTTCTAGCTCATCCGCACTCTACGATCCGCCCCTCTGGTTGAGCTCAGCTCGGCCGTATCGCGAACTCAACCGTAGAGGATGAACCTTGAGACAACGTCTTGCACTCGTGTCGGCCGCCATTGCTGTGCTGTCAGCCAACACCCATGCCTTCGACTTTGGCGTGAATACGCACCAGGGCGGCAGCGCCACCTACAACGACCAGGTCGCCGCCGTGATGAAGCAGCGCAACCTGAAGACCGCGCGCCTGGACCTGTTCGCCGGCCAGGATCTGACGGCCTTTCGCGACCAGGTCCTGAAGATCAGGGCCAA
>DATILF010000359.1:0-11444 GCA_035476755.1 Ramlibacter sp. | reverse complement strand
GTGGAGAGCTGCTCGTGGCCGCGCCAGAATTCGTTGTCCTTGCAGCGCCGCGTGAGGAACTCTCGCAGGCGCGCCAGCGCGGGCGCCGGCCAGACCAGGTGGCGGCCCGCCAGCGACAGCAGGCCATTGAGGTCGCGGCGCACATTGAACTTGCCGCCCTGCTTGGCGGCCAGCGTGAGCACGAAGTGCGAACACATCAGGTCCAGCACCGGGGCGTCCTTCAGACCCGGCGAGGGAAGTACCTGCACATCGACCGAACGCTTGACCATGGGGAAAGGCCTCCAGGACCTATTGCGCTTGCTTACGATAACGCGAGTTCATGCTACATGGAAGACGCTGATTGTGGGGATTCCACCACTTCACCGGCCTTTTTACCGTGACAATCGGCGCCTGTACAGCCACCCCGCATCGCCATGATCGAACTCGCCGACATCCGTGCCGCTGCGGCCCGCCTGCATGGGCAGGTACTGAACACCCCCTGCGTGGAATCTCGCACGATTTCGCAGATCACGGGCGCGCAGGTGTTTCTGAAATTCGAGAACCTGCAGTTCACCGCATCTTTCAAGGAACGCGGCGCCTGCAACAAGCTCGCCCAGCTCGACGATGCCGAGCGCGCACGCGGCGTGATCGCCATGAGCGCGGGCAACCACGCACAGGGGGTGGCCTACCACGCGCAGCGCTTGGGGTTGCGCGCGGTGATCGTGATGCCTCGCTTCACCCCCGGTGTAAAGGTGGAGCGCACCCGCAGCTTCGGCGCCGAGGTCGTGCTCTACGGCGACACGCTGGACGAGGCCCGCGGCCATGCCCTGAAGCTCGCGGCCGAGCAACAACTGACCTTCGTGCACCCCTACGACGACGAGGCCATCATCGCCGGCCAGGGCACGGTGGGCATCGAGATGCTTGAGGCCGTTCCCGAGCTCGACCTGCTGGTGGTGGCCGTCGGCGGCGGCGGCCTGGTCTCGGGCATCGCCGTCGCGGCCAAGGCGCTCAAGCCCGGCATCGAGGTGATCGGGGTGCAGACGCTGCGCTTCCCGACCATGTTCAATGCGGTCAAGCACCAGGCCCTGCCGCAGGGCAGCAGCAGCATTGCCGAAGGCATTGCCGTCGGCACCCCCGGCAAGATCACGCAGGCCATCATCGAACAGCATGTGGATGACCTGGTGCTGGTGGACGAGGGCGACATCGAGCAGGCCATCGTGATGCTGCTGGAAATCGAGAAGACGCTGGTGGAAGGCGCGGGCGCGGCGGGCCTGGCGGCCTTGCTGAAGGACCCGGCCCGGTTTCGCGGGCGCCGGGTCGGCCTGGTGCTGGGCGGCGGCAACATCGACCCGCTGCTGCTGGCGGCCATCATCGAACGCGGCATGGTCCGCGCCGGCCGGCTGGCGCGCATCCGGGTGAGCGCACGCGACGTGCCCGGGTCGCTCGCCCGCATCACCGCCATCGTCAGCGAAGCGGGCGCCAACATCGACGAGGTGCACCACCAGCGCGCGTTCACGGTGCTGGCGGCGCAGAACGTCGAGATCGAGCTGGTGATCCAGACGCGCGGCCCCGAGCATATCAAGGCCGTGCTGGATGCCCTGCACGCCGGCGGTTTTCAGGCCGAGGAGCAATGATGGACGCCCCCACCCTGCAATCGGCGCTGGCCGAGTACTTCGCGCCCTGGGTGCAGTCGCTGGAACTGAAGGTGGAAGCCTTCGACGCGGACAGCGTGACCGTGCGCCTGCCGCAAAGCAGCGAGCTGTCCCGGGTGGGTGGCATGTTGTGCGGCCAGGCGATGATGGCCGCGGCCGATACGGCGATGGTGCTGGCGCTGGTCAACCACTTCGGCCAGTTCCGGCCCTGCACCACCGTTCAGATGAACTCGAGCTTCCTGAAGCCCTTGTCCAACCAGGATGCCCTGGTGCAGGCCCGGGTACTGCGCGCCGGCAAGTCGCTGGCTTTCGGCGAGATCGACCTGCGCGGCGCCGACGACGGCAAGAGCGTGTGCCGGGCCACCACCACCTACGCTCTGCTGTAGGCATAGCGGGTAAAATAACGCCGCATTCAGAGGAACCTACATGTCTACGCCCGAATCCCGCCCCAGCCCTGGCACCGAATACCAGCCCGTCGATCCGGTGGAAGCCATTGTCTCGGCGATGCCGATCGTGCTGCCCGTGATGGGCGGCGTGCTGATGTTCCTGCTGGCCTTCATCGCCATCTACCTGGCCTGAGCCGTTGCTCCCGCCGCGTCCTTGCGCGGCATGATGTGAATGGCCTCCGGCGCGATCCGCAGGCGCAGCCAGCGGCTTGGCCCCGCGCCCAGTGAGCGCAACTGCGCGGTCGAGAGATTGAGCGTCACCCGGTCGTCGGCCAGCCCTTCCGGCCGAAGCGTGCACAGGCTGGTTTCGCCCAGCGCCAGCTGCTCGACGATTTCACAGCGCAGCGTATTCCCGTCCCCGGCGCCGTCGGCCAGCAGGTCGATGCGATCGCCCGCGATGACCCAGGTCACCTCGGCGCCGTCGGCGATGCGGTTCTTGTCCACCACGCGCAGCGCCACCTGCCCGCCCCAGGCCAGGCGGCCCCAGCCGGGTTCCGCCTTGTGGAAGCACCCCTGAAAATGGTTCTGGATGCCCACCAGCTCGGCCACCCGGGCATTGCGCGGGCTGGCGAACACATGGGCCGGCGTGCCCGACTGCAGCGTGCGGCCGCCATCGACGATCACCACCCGGTCGGCCAGCCGGCGGGCTTCGCCCAGGTCATGCGTGACCAGCACCATCGGGGTGGACAGGCTCTCGCGCAGCGCGGCCAGCTCCCGGTAAAGCGCCTGCCGTGCGGGTGCATCCACCGCCGAGAACGGCTCGTCCAGCAACAACACCTGCGGACGCCGGGCCAGTGCGCGGGCCAGCGCCACCCGCTGCTGCTGCCCACCGGAGAGCTGGGCGGGCCGGCGCTGCTCGAGGCCGCCCAGCCCCAGCCTGGCGAACAAGGTGTCGATGTCCTGCTTCGACCGGTCGCTGCCCGCGGCGATGGCGACGTTGTCCCGGGCGTTCAAATGTGGAAACAGCGCATAGTGCTGGAACACCAGGCCCACCCGGCGCTGTTGCGGCGACAAAGCCACCTGCTGCCCGCTGTCGAACCAGACCTGGTCGCCGACCGAGATCCGCCCGCGCAGGGTGGGGGTCTTGAGCAGCCCGGCCACCGCCCGCAGCAAGCTGGTCTTGCCGCTGCCGGACGGCCCCACCAGCGCCACCAGTTCGCCCGGCGCGCAGTCGAATTGCGCCTCCAGGCGCATCGGGGTGCTGTTCTCCAGGACAACGTCGAGCCGGCCCACCTCAAGCCCTCGGGCTGCGACGGTCCGCGGCGAAAACCAGCGCAACGGCGGCGAGCGAACTGGCCACCAGCGCCAGGGCCATCAGGTGGGCGGCGGCCAGATCGAAGGCCTGGACCCGGTCGTAGATGGCGATGCTCAGGGTGCGGGTTTCGCCCGGAATGCTGCCCCCCACCATCAGCACCACGCCGAATTCCCCCAGCGTGTGGGCGACCGTCAAGGCCACGCCGCCCAGCAGGCCGGGCCAGGCCAGCGGCAATTCGATCCGGAAGAAGGTGCGCCAGCTCCCCAACCCGGACACCCAGGCGGCCTCCCGCAGGGCGTGGGGAATGGCAGCGAACGCGCGCTGGATCGGCTGGACCATGAACGGCAGGTTGATCAGCAGGCTGGCCGCCAGCAGCCCCTCGAAGCTGAACACCAGCCTCAGGTTGAACAAGCGCGCCAGCCAGGCGCCCACCGGCGCCCCCTGGCCGAACGTCACCAGCAGGTAGAAGCCGATCACCGTGGGCGGCAGCAGGAGCGGTAGCATGAGCAAAGCCTCGGCCACAGGCTTGCCACGCCAGGACGTGAGCGCCAGCCAGCGTGCCAGCGCCACACCGGGCGCGAGCAGCAGCCCGGCGGTGAGAACAGCCAGGAGGAATGAGACGCGAGCGGCTTGCCAATCCATGCGCGATTGTTACCGCTGATCGGTGGCAAAGCCGTGCCGTTGCAGCACCGCCTGCGCCGGCGCCGATTTCAGGTGCTCGTAGAAGGCGGCGGCGACCGGCCCCGCCTGCTTGAGCAGCACCATGCGCTGGCGCAGGGGGGCGTGCAGGCTGTCCGGCAGTGCCAGGTGCTGGCCGAGCCGGGAAGCCGCCGGCCCCGCCACCAGCGACAACGCGACCAGGCCGGCCTGGGCCGCGCCGGCGGCGACGAACTGCGCGGCCTGGGCCACGTTCTCGCCGATCACCAGCTTGGCCCTGGCCTGCTCCCACAGGCCCACCGCCTGCAGCACCTCCCGCGCCGCCTGGCCGTACGGCGCGAGTTCCGGGTGGGCGATGGCGAACTTGTGCACCCGGCTCCAGCCGGCCTTCAGGCCCTGCAGCTGGGCGTCGAGGGGGATGTCCACGCCCGGCGCCACCAGTAGCGCCAGCCGGCCGGTGGCATAGATGGCACCGGCATCCCGGGTCAACCCGGCCCGCACCAGTGCCATGGCAAAGGCCTCGTCGGCCGAGAGAAACAGCTCGGCCGGCAACCCCTGCTGAATCTGTCGCACAAAGTTGCCGGACGCCCCGAACGTCAGCTGCAGCCGCTGGCCGCTGGCGCGGGTCCAGGCCTGGGCAATCTCCGCCAGGGCGGGCTGGACGCTGGCCGCCACGGCCACCAGGGCCGGCCGGTCGTCTTCGGCGCCACGCACGGTGCCCGCCAGGCAGGCACCCACGGCCGCCAGGCCTTTCAATGTTTCACGACGACGCAACCGGCACCTCCTGACGGACAGTTTGTGTTATGCATAACCCTATGCAAGTTTTGCATGGTTTTCGCCCCCAATGACAGCCAAGATGCGGGTCCCTTTCATAAAATCGACTTCCCAGCCGACCCGCGGATTGTGAAACACCCCTCACGCCCACCCCGCTGCCCATCCCGCAGCACCGCCCGCCGACTGAGCTGAAGCCCGATTTCAAAAAGGCGCTGCTCGTCACCCGTCGTTCCGAGCTCCTCCCTTTTTGAAAACCGGTTTTACTTTTAGGAGCTTTGGATGAACTCTCCCGTGATGCAGGGGCTGAACCTGAACAACCCCGCGTTCGTGAAGAACGCGCGCCTGATCGCCTGGGTCGCCGACATGGCGGCCCTGTGCAAGCCCGACAGCATCCACTGGTGCGACGGCAGCGACGAAGAATACGACCGGCTCTGCCAGCAGCTGGTGACCTCGGGCACCTTCCGCAAGCTCGACCCCATCAAGCGCCCGAACTCCTACCTGGCCTGCTCCGACCCGAGCGACGTGGCGCGCGTGGAAGACCGCACCTACATCTGCTCCGAGAAGAAGGAAGACGCCGGCCCGACCAACAACTGGATGGCGCCCGCCGAGATGCGCGCCACGCTGCAGCCCCTGTTCGACGGCTGCATGCGCGGGCGCACCATGTATGTGGTGCCCTTCTCCATGGGCCCGCTGGGCTCGCCCATCGCGCACATCGGCATCGAGCTGTCCGACAGCCCCTATGTGGCCGTCAACATGCGCATCATGACCCGCATGGGCAAGGCCGTGCACGACGTGCTGGGCGTCAACGGCGAATTCGTGCCCTGCGTGCACACCGTGGGCGCGCCGCTGGCTGAGGGCCAGCAGGACGTGAAGTGGCCCTGCAACAAGACCAAGTACATCGTGCACTACCCCGAGACGCGCGAGATCTGGTCGTACGGCTCCGGCTACGGCGGCAATGCGCTGCTGGGCAAGAAGTGCTTCGCGCTGCGCATCGCCTCCACCATGGGCCGTGACGAAGGCTGGCTGGCCGAGCACATGCTGATCCTGGGCGTGACCAACCCCGAAGGCCGCAAGTACCACGTGGCCGCCGCGTTCCCCTCGGCCTGCGGCAAGACCAATTTCGCCATGCTGATCCCGCCCAAGGGCTTCGAGGGCTGGAAGGTCACCACCATCGGCGACGACATCGCCTGGATCAAGCCCGCGGCCGACGGCAAGCTCTACGCCATCAACCCGGAAGCGGGCTATTTCGGCGTGGCCCCCGGCACCAACACCGACACCAACCCCAACTGCATGGCCAGCCTCGACAAGAACGTGATCTTCACGAACGTCGCGCTGACCGACGACGGCGACGTGTGGTGGGAAGGCATGGGCCCGGCGCCCGCGCACGCCATCGACTGGCAGGGCAAGGACTGGACGCCCGCCATTGCCAAGGAAACCGGCGCCAAGGCCGCCCACCCCAACGCCCGCTTCACGGTGTCCGCCGTGAACAACCCGGCGCTCGATGCGGCCTGGGACGACCCCAAGGGCGTGGCGATCGACGCCTTCATCTTCGGCGGCCGCCGCTCCACCACCGTGCCGCTGGTGACGGAAGCCCGCAACTGGGTGGAAGGCGTCTACATGGCCGCCACCATGGGCTCGGAGACCACCGCCGCGGCCGCCGGCCAGATGGGCGTGGTGCGCCGCGACCCATTCGCGATGCTGCCCTTCACCGGCTACAACATGTCGGACTACTTCCAGCACTGGTTGAGCCTGGGCAAGAAACTGGCCGCCTCGGGCGCGCAGCTGCCCCGCATCTACACCACCAACTGGTTCCGCAAGGGCGAGGACGGCAAGTTCGTCTGGCCCGGCTACGGCGAGAACATGCGCGTGCTGAAGTGGATGATCGACCGCATCGAAGGCAAGGCCGAAGGCTCGGAGCACGTGTTCGGCGTGAGCCCCGCCTATGAAGAGCTGAACTGGACGGGCCTCGACTTCAGCGCCGAACAGTTCAAGACCGTGACCAGCATCGACAAGGCCGCCTGGCAGCAGGAGCTGAAGCTGCACACCGAGCTGTTCCAGCAACTGGAATACCATCTGCCGCGCGAACTGGGCGAGACCAAGGCGCAGATCGAGAAGCGGCTGGCGGCTTGAAGCCCTGCCAAGCCTCGCTCGCGCGGCTTGGCGATAGATTGCCTGCGTGTGGGCTGTTGCATGTCCCCGGCACACCCAACAAAAAACCACCCGACCGGGTGGTTTTTTGTTGCTTGGCTGTCAGTCCCGCCAGGGCCTGAGCTTGTAAGCGGGGACCAGGGCCGTAGCGACCGTCGCTGCCGCCTTGCGCCGGCGGCCGGCCTCGCGGCGCCGTTCGGCGCGTTCCTGCGCGAGGCGAAGCGACCAGGCGTCCAGCCGTTCGTGGAGCCGCGCCGGGATCAGGCGCAGCGCCAGGGACAGCCAGCTGGTGTGAGCAAGGGCTGCCATGATGCGGGGCTCCGTTCAGTCGCTCAGTAATAGGCCTTGACGTCGCGCGCCGCATCGGCGCCCATCGCGCGGCTGATGTCGGCCATGACGCGGGCGTCGGTGAGGGCGATGTCCCACAGGCGCTGGTCCTGCTCCGCCTCGCGGCGCCGCACGGCCCATTGGCGCATGCGGGCACGAAGACCTGCCGTGGCGCGGCGCACCGGGACGGCCAGCAGGCCCAGGGCGGCGAAGGCCACGGCCCACATCACGATCCAGGCGGCCAGCAAGTGGCCTTCGGTCCAGGTTTCCACGACCTGGTTGGCGACCACCACGAGGGCGGAGACGATGGCGGCGAGCAGGAGGCTAGCACCGGCACGCGCCGTGTCCAGGCTGCGGACCAGGTGCTTGAAGGTGGCCGCAACCCGCTGGGCGCGGACAACGCCAGGGTGTTCGGTCGGATAGTCGATGTGGACGAAGCTGGTCATGTTTCTTCCCCTTGAGAGAAACGCTTGGGCGTTATTGCCCTTGCGTGATCGAATATTAGGGTTATCACTGATATTTATCCACTTTAGATTGGTGATGACTATCATTCACAATCATGATGAAAGCCCCCAACTTCCGCACCCTGGACCTGAACCTGCTGCGCGTGTTCGACCAAGTCATGGCCGAGCGGAACCTGACGCGGGCGGCCCGCAACCTGGCCATGACCCAGCCGGCCGTGAGCAACGCCCTGAACCGCCTGCGTGATGCCCTGGGCGACAAGTTGGTGGTGCGCAGCGGCTACGGCGTGGAACCCACGCCGCGCGCCCAGAGCCTGTGGCCCGCCATCGCCGACGCCCTGCGGCAAATGGAAGCGTCGCTCACGCCCGGCGATTTCGTGGCCGCCGAAGCCGTGAATACCTTCGTGCTGGCCATGGCCGACGCCACCGCGGCCGAGCTGATGCCCAACCTGGTGGAGATCATCGAGCGGGACGCTCCTGGCGTTTCCATGCGGGTGCTGCCCTTGACCACGCGCGACCCGCGCCGGCTGCTCGACGAGGGCCTGATGGACCTGGCGGTCGGCTTCTTTCCGGCGGTGCTGGCCGACCTCACGGCCCAGGAACAGCAAGGCGGACTGGCCGCCTTCGACCACCAGCGCCTCTACGACGGGGAATACGTGTGCGTGATGCGGGAGGGGCACCCGCTCACGCGCGGGCCGATGACGATCAAGCGCTACTGCGATGCCCACCACCTGCTGGTGAGCTTTTCCGGCCGGCCGTTCGGCTTCGTGGACGAGGCCCTTGCCTCGCTGGACCGCAAGCGCAGGATCGTGCTGACGGTCAACCAGTTCTTCACCGCGGGCCGGGTCGTGGCCGGGTCCGACTTGCTGACGGTGTTGCCGCGGCATTTCGTCAACGTCACCGGCATGGCCCATGACCTGGTGGTGCGGGAACTGCCCTTCGATGTGCCGCCCGTGCACGTGGATTCGCTGTGGCACCGGCGGCAAGGCCAGCGCAGCGACCACGCCTGGCTGCGGCTGGCCGTGGCGGCGGGGGCCCAGAAGGCCTTTCGGCCCTGAGCCCGGAGGGCTTTCAGCGAACGACGCGCAGGTAGGCCGAAGCGGCTTCGCGCAGTTCATGCGCCTGGCGCGGGTCCGAGCCGGCGCGGGCGCCCGCGCTCTCCAGCAGGCGGCGGGCGACCCCGCCGGATACGGGCGTGCCGGTGCCGCGTTGAAGCCAGCGGGCCAGGAGGGCGAACAGGGTGTACATGACGAAGTGCGCCGAAGCGCGCAGTGGAGACAAGACCAAGAATAAGGGTTATCCCTAGGGTTGCAAGCTTAAAGGTGCCGGCCTGCCATGCGCTTTGTGCATGACGCGGCCCGATGCCGGCATATCGCTTCCGGGACCGGAAAGCGAACTTCGGTGATAACGCACGAAAAAAACGGCAGGCCACACGCTATCCTCGCAACGATGAGTTCGCCCCAGCCGCCTACGCCCGACAGCGACTTGCGCCCGCCGGAATGGCTGGCGCAAGTCGCCGAGGCGGTAGAGGAAATGCTGTGGGTCTGGGACGTCGCCAGCGGCCGCGTGCTGTACACCAACACGGCCTTCGAGCGCTTCTGGGGCATCACGCCCGACCGCATGGGGCCGGGGCGCGAGGCGCTGCTCGAAGGCGTGCAGGCCGACGACCGGGAACGCATGCGCCGCGCGCGGCTGCAGGCCGACCGCACCCCCTACAGCGAGGAATACCGCGCCCTGCAGCCGGCGGCGGGCAACAAGCCGGCCCGCAGCGCGCGCCTGCGCGAGCGGGCGTTCCCCAGCCGCGGCCCGGGCGGCGAAGCCTGGGTGACGCACGTCGCGCGCGATGTCTCCTGGCAGTTCGACACCACGGCGCAGCTGCGGGCCGAGATCAGCCGGCGCACCGACGCCGAGCGCAGCCTGAGCGACGCCACCGAGCGGCTGCAGACGCTGATCGCCACCGCCAACGACGCGGTGATCACCATCGACGAGCGCAGCAGCATCCTCGACTGGAACAAGGCGGCCGAACGCATGTTCGGCTGGCGGCGCGACGAGGCGCTGGGGCAGACCCTGACCGAACTCATCGTGCCGCCGGCCTACCGGCCGCATCACGAGGCCGGAATCGCCAACTTCCTGCGCACCGGCGCCGGGCAGATCTTCAACCGGCGAGTGGAAACGCTCGCGCTGCGCCGCAGCGGCGAGGAGTTCAACGCCGAACTCTCGATCTGGCCGGTGCGCACCGGGGACCAGTTCACCTTCAGCTCCTTCATCCGCGACATCTCGCGGCGCAAGGCGGCCGAGCGGGCACTGGCCGAGTCGGAGGCCAAGTACCGCAAGGTGGTGGAGAACGTGAACGAGGGCATTCTGGTGACGGCGAGCGGGCGCATCCTCTACGCCAACCCGCGCGCGCTCGCGCTCACCGGCCTGGACGACGAGACTGCCCAGTCGCGGCCCTTCATCGAGTTCATCCACCCGGACGACCGCGAGCGGGTGCTGACCAACCACATGCGGCGCCTGAAGGGCGAGCCGGTGGAAAACCACTACCAGTTCCGCGTGATACATGGCGACGGGCAGGCGCACTGGCTGGAGATCAGCGCGGTGGTCTTCGAGTGGCAGAACGCACCCGCCACGCTGAACTTCCTCACGGACGTGACGCAGCGGCGTCAGATCGAGCAGGACATGCGCACCGCGCTGGCGCGCGAGCGCGAGCTGTCCGAGCTCAAGTCACGCTTCGTCGCCGTGGCCTCGCACGAGTTCCGCACGCCGCTGGCCGCCATCCTGTCGTCCATCGAGCTGCTCGATGACTACGGCGCCCGCCTGCCCGACGACGAGCGCAAGGAGATCGTCGGGCTGGTGAAAAACGCCGTGTCGCGCATGAACAAGATGGTGGAGCAGGTGCTGCTCACCAGCCGGCTGGAATCGGGCAAGTTCGCGTTCGAGCCGCAGCCGCGCAACATCCCCCAACTGCTGGTGCAGGTGGCCTCGGAAATGGACCAGGCCCATCCGCAGGCCGGCCGCATCGCCATGCAATGCGAAGGGGTCGACCAGGCGCGCCTGGTGGACGCCAAGCTGATCAGCCACATCCTGGTCAACCTGCTGGGCAACGCCCTGAAGTACTCGCCGCCGGACAGCCCCGTGACCTGCCTCGTCACGGCCGAAGGCGAGCGGCTGCGCCTGTCGGTGGCCGACCGCGGCATCGGCATTCCCGCGGCCGACCTGCCGCGCCTGTTCGAGAGCTTTCACCGCGGCACCAACGTGGGCAACATCCAGGGCACCGGCATTGGCCTGAACATCGTGAAGGAGTGCGTGGAGCTGCACCAAGGCACCATCGAGGTGGAGAGCGCGGCGGGCCAGGGCGCCGCCTTCCATGTGCGGCTGCATGCGCCCGCCGCCGGAACGATGACGCCATCCTGATCGCGCGATGCGCGACCCGCGCGCTGGCACGGAACTTGGATCACTGGAGCGACAAGCATCCAGGAGACAACCATGAGCCCCCGGCAGATCGACCTCGTCCAGAAAAGCTTCGGCCACGTGCGCCCCATCGCCGCGACCGCTGCCGACCTTTTCTACAACCGCCTGTTCATGCTCGACCCCAGCCTGCGCCTCCTGTTCAAGGGCGACATGGGCCAGCAGGGCCAGCTGCTCATGATCATGATCGGCGCCGCGGTGGCGGGCCTGCGCGATTTGAAAACGCTGTCGCCCGTGGTGCGCAAACTCGGTGCGCGCCACGTCGGCTACGGTGTGCGCA
>DATILF010000358.1:0-11117 GCA_035476755.1 Ramlibacter sp. | reverse complement strand
GAAATCCGCTATTTCATTGGCAGTATCGCTATCCAAAAGATAGCGTGCACGGGCCGGCGGCGTGGCTGTCAGAAGGCTGACTGTCCGGATGCCCTACATATTGCGGCGGTATTGGCCGCCCACTTCGAACAGCGCATTGGTAATCTGTCCTAGCGAGCAAACGCGCACCGCATCCATCAGCACTTCGAACACGTTGCGGTTGTCGATCACCGCTTGCTGCAGCCGCTTGAGCATGGCGGGTGCCTGCTTCGCGTTGCGGGCATTGAAGTCTTGCAGGCGCTTCAACTGGTTCTGCTTCTCCTCATCCGTGGAGCGCGCCAGCTCCAGCTTGTCCTGCACCTGGTCGCCGTGCGGGTTGCGGAAGGTGTTGACGCCGACGATGGGCAGCTCGCCGGTGTGCTTGAGCATCTCGTAATGCATGGACTCGTCCTGGATGCGGCCGCGCTGGTAGCCCGTCTCCATCGCGCCCAGCACGCCGCCGCGCTCGGCGATGCGCTCGAACTCGGCCAGCACGGCTTCCTCCACCAGTTCCGTGAGCTCTTCAATGATGAAGGCGCCCTGGCTGGGGTTCTCGTTCTTGGCCAGGCCCCATTCGCGGTTGATGATGAGCTGGATGGCCATGGCGCGCCGCACGCTGTCTTCGGTGGGCGTGGTGATCGCCTCGTCGAACGCGTTGGTGTGCAGCGAGTTGCAGTTGTCGTAGATCGCGATCAGCGCCTGCAAGGTGGTGCGGATGTCGTTGAACTGGATCTCTTGCGCGTGCAGGCTGCGGCCCGACGTCTGGATGTGGTACTTGAGCTTCTGCGAGCGCTCGTTGGCGCCGTACTTCTCTTTCATCGCCACGGCCCAGATGCGGCGGGCCACACGGCCCATCACCGTGTATTCCGGGTCCATGCCGTTGGAGAAGAAGAACGACAGGTTGGGCGCGAAGTCGTCGATGTGCATGCCACGCGCGAGATACGCCTCGACGAACGTGAAGCCGTTCGACAGCGTGAAGGCCAGCTGGCTGATCGGGTTGGCGCCGGCTTCGGCGATGTGGTAGCCCGATATCGAGACCGAGTAGAAGTTGCGCACGTTGTGGTGCACGAAGTACTCGGCGATGTCGCCCATGACCTTGAGGCTGAACTCGGTCGAAAAGATGCAGGTGTTCTGGCCCTGGTCTTCTTTGAGGATGTCGGCCTGCACCGTGCCGCGCACGTTGGCCAGCACCCACTCGCGGATCTTGGCGGCTTCGGTGTCGGTCGCCTCGCGGCCGTTGTCCGCCTTGAATTTCTCCAGGTTCTGGTCGATGGCGGTGTTCATGAACATGGCCAGGATGGACGGTGCCGGGCCGTTGATCGTCATCGACACGGATGTGGAGGGGTTGCACAGGTCGAACCCCGAGTACAGCACCTTCATGTCCTCCAGCGTCGCGATGGAGACGCCCGAGTTGCCCACCTTGCCATAGATGTCGGGGCGCAGGTCGGGGTCGTTGCCGTAGAGCGTGACCGAATCGAAGGCGGTGGACAGTCGCTTGGCCGGCATGCCTTCGGAGAGCAATTTGAAACGGCGGTTGGTGCGAAACGCATCGCCTTCGCCGGCGAACATGCGCGTCGGGTCCTCGCCCTCGCGCTTGAAGGCGAAGGTGCCGGCGGTGTACGGGTAGCTGCCCGGCACGTTGTCGAGCATCAGCCACTTCAGGATCTCGCCGTGGTCCTCGTATTGCGGCAGGCTCACCTTGCGGATGGTGGTGCCGGACAGCGACTTGGTGGTGAGGGCCGTGCGGATCTCCTTGTCGCGGATCTTCACGACGTACTCGTCACCCGCATAGGCCTGCTGCATCTGGGGCCACTGGGCGAGCAGCTTGCGCGCGCCGGGGTCCTGCCCCTGCTCGCGTTGGATGGCCAGGTCGTCCGCGGCCTCGGCGGCCCGGGCCTTGTCCGGCTTGCCCACGCGCAGCATTTCGGCGGATGCGTGCAGTTGCTGGATCTCACGGGCCAGCTTCGCCTGTTCGCGGGCGAGTTTCTTGTAGCCGCGCACCGTGTCGCTGATTTCGGCCAGGTAGCGCGTGCGGGCGGCCGGTACCACCGGTGACTGGTTGGTGCTGTGGCGAACGCCCACGACAGGCAGGTGGCCGTCCTGGAGGTGCAAGCCGAGTTCGCTCAGGCGGGGCTTGAGCGCCTGGTACAGCGCCGTGACGCCGTCGTCGTTGAAGCGGGCGGCCATGGTGCCGAAGACGGGCATCTCGTCGGGCCGCTTGCCCCAGGCCTCCTTGTTGCGCTGGACCTGCTTGGCCACGTCGCGCAGCGCATCGGCGGCGCCCTTGCGGTCGAACTTGTTGATGGCCACGAACTCGGCGAAGTCCAGCATGTCGATCTTCTCGAGTTGGCTGGCTGCGCCGAATTCCGGCGTCATCACGTACATAGGCACGTCCACCAGCGGCACGATGGCGGCGTCGCCCTGGCCGATGCCCGAGGTCTCGACCACGATGAGGTCGAAGCCGGCGGCCTTGCACGCGGAGATGACGTCGGGCAGGGCGGCGGAGATTTCGCTGCCGAAGTCGCGGGTGGCCAAGGAACGCATAAAGACCCTGGGGCCCTGGCTCCACGGACCGATCGCATTCATGCGGATGCGGTCGCCCAGCAGCGCGCCGCCGCTCTTGCGCCGCGACGGGTCGATCGAGATCACGGCCACGCGCAGGCTGTCGTCCTGGTCCAGTCGCAGCCTGCGGATGAGTTCGTCGGTGAGCGAAGACTTGCCGGCACCGCCCGTGCCGGTGATGCCCAGGACGGGGATCTTGCGGGCGGCCGCATCGGACTTGACGGCGTCCATCAGCGCTGCATCGGCCGCGCCGTTCTCCAGGGCCGTGACCACCTGCGCCAGGGCCCGCCAGTTCATCTCGCCGTGGCCCTGGATGGCCTTCAGGTCGCGCGGCGCGTAGCCCGTGATGTCCTGGTCGCAGCGCATCACCATCTCGCCGATCATCCCGGCCAGGCCCATGCGCTGGCCGTCTTCGGGGCTGTAGATGCGGCTGACGCCGTAGGCCTGCAGTTCCCGGATTTCGGGAGGAACGATCACGCCGCCGCCACCGCCGAACACCTGGATGTGGCCGCCCCCGCGCTGCTTGAGCAGATCGACCATGTACTTGAAATATTCGACATGGCCGCCCTGGTAGGAGCTGATGGCGATGCCCTGCACGTCTTCCTGGAGGGCGGCTGTCACCACGTCGTCCACGCTGCGGTTGTGGCCCAGGTGGATGACCTCGGCGCCCATGCCCTGCAGGATGCGCCGCATGATGTTGATCGCCGCGTCGTGCCCGTCGAACAGGCTCGCGGCCGTGACGAAGCGCACCTTGTGCGTGGGGCGATAGGTCGCGAGCGCCTTGAATTCGGCGGACAGGTCGGTCATGGAGGGTCTCCGGTTCGGGGACGAGCGCATCCCCGAGGATCAGCAATCTGGAAACCCGGACCTTACTTGACGTTTACGTAAACGTCAACCCCGTGCCGCCTGAGCCTGAGCCTGGGCTTGGGGTGCACTTCCTGCCGATCAGCCCCAACCCCAGCCGCCGGGCGCCCGCCTGGGAAGGCGCACTCGCGCAGGGGGTTGGCGGAGGCTGGCAAAATCGAAGGCCATGGACCTATCTCACCCGCCTGACGAGCAGCACCCGATTCCCGCCGAGGGCTATGCGGGCGATGTGTCTCCTCAACTCGCCTGCCAGTGGTGGCAGCGCGGGGACGCCGTGCTCGTGGATATACGCAGCGACGCGGAACGCGACTGGGTCGGATTCATTCCCGGCGCGGTGGCGCTTGCCTGGAAACAGTGGCCGGGCATGACGATGAACGCGGGCTTCGACCAGGGCCTGCGCGCGGCCGTTCCGCCTGGCAAGAAGGCGGTGCTGCTGTGCCGCAGCGGCGTGCGCTCGATCGCGGCGGCGCGTCGGGCGACCGAACTGGGCATCGAGGCGTACAACGTCCTTGAGGGTTTCGAGGGCGACCCGGATGCCGCAGGCCACCGCGGCAATCGGGGCGGCTGGCGGTTTCGGGGCCTGCCGTGGCGGCAGGGCTGACCCGGTAGCCCGACATTTTTCATTTCAAAAAGAGCAAGACCATGCCCGTGAACCTGGCCGCGCCTCGCGCAGGCGATCTCCATCCCATCCCCGGCGTGCGCATCGGCGTGGCCGAAGCGGGCATCCGCAAGGTCAACCGCAAGGACCTGACGGTCGTCCTCATCGACGAAGGCTCGTCCGTGGCGGGCGTGTTCACGCAGAACCGCTTCTGCGCGGCGCCCGTTCAGGTATGCCGTGAGCACCTGGCCCGAGGCGACATCCGCGCCATGGTCATCAACACCGGCAACGCGAACGCCGGTACCGGCGAAGATGGCCTGGTGCGGGCGCGCACCACCTGCATCGCGCTGGCCAGAAAGCTGGAGCTGGCGCCCGAGCAGGTCTTGCCTTTCTCCACGGGCGTCATCATGGAGCCGCTGCCGGTGGACCGCATCGAAGCCGGCCTGCCCGCCGCGATCGCCGACGCGAAGCCCGACAACTGGTTGCGCGCCGCCGAGGGCATCATGACCACGGACACGGTGCCCAAGGCCTTCAGCAGGCAAGTGGTGATCGATGGCGCTGCCATCAGCATCACCGGCATCAGCAAGGGCGCCGGGATGATCCGGCCGAACATGGCCACGATGCTCGGCTTCATGGCCACCGATGCCCAGGTCGCGCCCGCGGTGATGCACGAGCTGGCCCTGGCGCTCGCGGAAGGCTCCTTCAATCGGGTGACGGTGGATGGCGACACTTCGACCAACGATTCCTTCGTGGTGATCGCCACCAACAAGGCGTCCCACCCCGCCATCACGTCGCTGGCCAGCCCGGCGGGGCAGGCCCTGAAGGACGCGATGCAGGGCGTCGCCCGGCTGCTCGCGCAGGCGATCGTGCGCGATGGCGAGGGCGCGACCAAGTTCATTACCGTGCGCGTGGAAGGTGGCAAGACCACCGACGAGTGCCGGAAGGTGGCGTATGCCATCGCCCACTCGCCGCTGGTGAAGACCGCCTTCTTCGCCAGCGACCCCAATCTGGGCCGCATCCTGGCGGCCGTGGGTTACGCGGGCGTCGACGACCTCGACCAGACCGGCATCGAGCTCTACCTGGACGACGTCCATGTGGCGACCAAGGGCGGGCGCAACCCGGCCTACCGCGAAGAGGACGGCCAGCGGGTGATGAAGCAAAGCGAGATCACCGTGCGGGTGGGCCTGGGCCGTGGCAACGCGGCCGACACGGTCTGGACTTGCGATTTCAGCCACGACTACGTGAGCATCAATGCCGACTATCGTTCATGAATGAAAAATTCGAGCGCCTGATCGAGCGCGCGGGTGAACTGCTCACCCGCATCGAGTCCATCCTGCCGCAGCCCCTGTCCGCGCCCGACTGGGGCGCATCGGTGGCTTGGCGCTATCGCAAGCGTTCCTCCGGCCATGGCGTGCTGGAGCCGGTGCGCCACGTGGCCGGAATCGCCCTGGGCGATCTGAAGGAAATCGAGGGCCAGAAGGAAAAGATCCAGCGCAACACGCTGCAGTTCGTACGGGGCCAGCCGGCCAACAACGTGCTGCTGACGGGCGCGCGCGGCACTGGAAAGTCCTCCCTCATCAAGGCCTGCCTCAACGAGTACGCGCCACAGGGGCTGCGGCTGATCGAGGTGGACAAGGCCGACCTGGTGGACCTGCCGGACATCGTGGATGTCGTCGCGTCCCTGCCCGAGAAGTTCATCGTGTTCTGCGACGACCTGAGCTTCGAGGAGGGCGAGCCCGGCTACAAGGCCCTCAAGTCGATCCTGGACGGTTCGGTCGCGGCGGCGACGCCCAACGTCCTGATCTACGCCACCAGCAATCGCCGCCACTTGTTGCCCGAGTACATGAAGGAGAACCTGACGTACCGGCATACCGAGGACGGCGAGGTGCACCCCGGCGAAGTGATCGAGGAAAAGATCTCGCTGTCCGAGCGCTTTGGCCTGTGGGTGAGCTTCTACCCCTTCAGCCAGGACGAATACCTGACTATCACCGCGCAGTGGCTGTCGTCGTTCGGCGTGCCGCCGTCCGCCATCGAGGCGGCGCGCCCCGAGGCGCTGGTCTGGGCGCTGGAGCGCGGCTCCCGCAGCGGCCGGGTCGCCTACCAGTTCGCGCGGGATTATGCGGGGCGGCATCCGGCATGAGCCGTCCGAGCACCGCAGCGCGTCAACGCGAAGGTATCCAGTGACCGGGCCTGTGCTGGTCGCCCACGGGGACCGGCCCCGGGAGGGCGGTCCCGACCGCCAGGAAGTTGAAGTCGCCGTGGGCGTGCTGATTCGAGCCGACGGGGCTTTCCTGCTCACGTCGCGTCCCCCCGGCAAGGTCTACGAAGGCTACTGGGAATTCCCCGGCGGCAAGGTGGAGGCCGGCGAGACGGTGGAGCAGGCCTTGCGGCGCGAACTGGTGGAGGAGATCGGTGTGGCCATCGGCGCTGTGCATCCCTGGCGCGTCGAGCGCGTGGACTACCCGCACGCCCTGGTTCGGCTTCACTTCTGCAAGGTGTTCGACTGGTCGGGCGAGATGCACATGCACGAGGGCCAGGCCTTCGCCTGGCAGACCTTGCCGGTGGACGTTCGCCCGGTGCTCCCGGGTACCGTGCCGGTGCTCGGCTGGTTCGCGCAGGAGCGCGGGTTCCAGGGTGCGACGCACCACGCCGGCAGCGACTGACGCCGCCTACTGCAGCTTGGCGTCGCCGAAAGGCTGGTCGTCGGGCGGGGCCTCGCCCGGCAGCCGGAAGTCTTCGCTGGCCCAGGCGCCGAGGTCCAGGTTCTTGCAGCGCTCCGAACAGAAGGGGCGGTAGGGATTGGTGGGGGCGTAAACGCTGTCGCCGCCACAGGCCGGGCAGCGCACCAGGCGCGGCTTCGCATCAGAGGGTGGGTGGGTTGCGGCCATATGCCGTGTCAGTGCCGTCTCAGGCGCAGAGGGTCAGCTCGAACTGGGCGTTGTCGTTGCTGGCCTGCAGCCGGTCGGCGGATTCCTGGCGCATGAGGCGCACGGAAACCATCAGGCGGTTGCCGCTGATTTCCGGCACCAGGCCCAGCGCCGGGTCCAGCCGCAGGCGCAGCAGCTGGAAGGTGCGTCCCTGGGGCAGGTTCTGCTGCAGCTGGCCGTGGCTGGCCATGACCTTTTGCGGCGTGCCGGAGTCGCGCAGCAGCTTCAGCAGCATGTGGATGGATTCGGCCAGAGGGGCGAGGGTGGAGGCCCAGCGCTCCAGGTCCGCCTGGCGCTTGCCGGCATCGCGGTGCTGCCAGGCGTAGTAGGCGGGGAGGTCGAATTCGCAGGTGCCGCCGGGAATGCCGACGCGGCTGCGGATGCTCATGAGCCACTCGTTTTCCGTGAGGGACTGGCCGGCCTTGCCCGGCAGGCTGTTCAGCGCCGTGAAGTACCGATCCAGCTTGCCCACGACTTCATCGAGCACCGATTCGGCGATGGCGGGATTGCCGCGGTAGCTGTTGAGGAGCTGTTTTTGCTTGTCCAGGTCTTTCATGACATCGGACTTCAGGTCGGCCCGGGCCGCCACGTCCATCACCTCGAACATGGTGGCGAGCGCGTAGTGGTGGTCGATGGGGTGCGAACGCGGAACCAGTTCACCGAGCCTGCGGAACAGGTGCTCCAGGCGCAGGTAGGTGCGGATGCGTTCGTTGAAAGGGTATTCGTAGAGGATCACGCTGTGAACAGGCACGGAAAGGCGCTTGCGCAAAGCGCCCAATCATAGCCCCAAGCGGCGCGCGACCTGTACCACGTTGTCACGCAGCGCGTCGAGCGAGAGGCCTTCGTTGCAGATCACGATGTCGGCGGCCGCCAGCCGCTGGGCGCGGCTGGCCTGGGCGGCCATGATGGCCCGCACTTCGTCGGCGGTGAGGCCGCTGCGCAGCACCACGCGGTCCACCTGGGTTTGCGGGGCGCAGTCCACCACCATCACGCGGTCCACCTGGGCCCGCCAGCGCCCTGATTCGACCAGCAGCGGGATGTCGAAAACAATGCACGCCACGCCGGCGTCGAGCGCCGCCTGGACTTGCCGCGCGCTTTCCTGCCCCACCAGCGGGTGAATGATGGCTTCGAGCTGCCTGCGGGCCTCGGGGTCGGCATAGGCACGCTCGCGCATGCGGGTGCGGTCCAGCGCCCCGTCCGCGGTGATGAATTCGGGCCCGAACCGGGCCAGGATGCCTGTGATCGCCGCGCCGCCCGATGCCGTCGTACTGCGGGAAATGGCGTCGGCATCGATCGTGGCCGCGCCCAGCTGCGCCAGCATCTGCAGCACCGTGCTCTTGCCGCTGCCGATGCCGCCCGTGAGACCGACCCGCATCGCCATGCCTACAGGCCGATGGCCCCCAGGATGGATGCCGGCCCGAAGATCATGGCCGTGAGGCCCGCGCCGGCCAGGAACGGGCCGAAGGGGACGTAGCCCCCTTCACGCAGGCCGCTGGAGAATTTCATCGCAATGCCGACCACCGCCCCGATGACCGAAGCCATGAGGATGATGGGTACCAGGGCCTGCCAGCCGAACCAGGCGCCGAGCGCGGCGAACAGCTTGAAGTCGCCATAGCCCATGCCTTCCTTGCCGGTCAGGAGCTTGAACGCCTTGTAGATGATCCACAGCGACAGGTAGCCCGCCACCGCGCCCCACAGCGCCTGCGAGAGCGGCAGCTGCGTCCAGCGCAGCGCCGCGACGACGAGGCCGGCCCACACCAGCGGCAGCGTGATGTCGTCGGGCAGCAAGGTGGTGTCCCAGTCGATCATGGCCAGCGCCACGATGGCGGCCGAGAAACCGCACCAGGCCAGGCCCGCGGGCGTGGCGCCCCAGTGGCGCACGGCAAAGAAGAACAGCCCCGCGGTGGCCAGTTCGACGATGGGGTAGCGCAGGCCGATGGGTGTGCCGCAGGACGAGCATTTGCCGCGCAGGGCGAGGTAGCTGAGCACGGGGATGTTCTCGTACCAGCGGATCGCATGCCCGCACTTGCGGCAACGTGACCGCGGCCGCATGAGCGTGATTTCGGCCGTCTCTTTCACCGGCGCGCCGCTGAGGTCGGCGCATTCGGCCGCCCACTGGCGCTCCAGCATCTGGGGCAGGCGGTAGATGACGACGTTCAGGAAGCTGCCCACGAGCAGACCGAGGACGCCGGCCAGTCCGGCATCGATCAGGGGGGACACGATCATCAGACGACCTGGCCGAGCTTGAAGATGGGGAGGTACATGGACACCACGATACCGCCAATCAGGCCGCCCAGGAACACGATGATGATAGGCTCCATCAGGCTGGACAGGCCCGCCACCATGTCGTCCACTTCGGCCTCATAGAAGTCGGCCGCCTTGCCCAGCATGTGGTCGATGGAGCCCGACTCCTCGCCGATCGCGCACATCTGCAGCACCATGGTGGGGAATACGTTGGCGTTGGTCATGGCCACCGTCAGGCTGGTGCCGGTGGCGACCTCCATCTGGATCTTCTCGGTGGCCAGGGTGTACACCGAATTGCCGGATGCGCCGCCCACGGAATCCAGGGCCTCCACCAGGGGCACGCCGGCCGCGAACATGGTGGAGAGCGTCCGGGTCCAGCGGGCGATGACCGACTTGTAGACCAGCAGGCCGAACACCGGCAGCTTCAGCATGAGCCGGTCCATGAACATCTGCACTTTCTCGCTGCGCTTCCAGGCCTGCATGAAGAAATAGAAGCCGCCGCCGATGGCGCCGAAGATCAGCCACCACCACTTGACGAAGATTTCGCTCATGGCGATGACGAAGAGCGTGGGCGCGGGCAAGTCGGCCCCGAAGGAGGAGAAGACTTCCTTGAAGGCCGGGATCACGAAGATCATGATGACGGACACCACGACGAAGGCCACCACGACCACGGAGATCGGGTACATCAGCGCCGACTTGATCTTGGACTTGATGCCTTCGGTCTTTTCCATGTAGATGGCCAGCCGGTCCAGCAGGGCTTCCAGGATACCGGCCGCTTCGCCGGCCTCCACCAGGTTGCAGTACAGGTTGTCGAAGTACAGCGGGTATTTGCGGAACGCGGCCGACAGCGAGGTGCCGGTCTCCACGTCGGTGCGCACGTCGTTGAGCAGCTTGGTGACGCTGGCGTTCGCGTTGCCGCGGCCCACGATGTCGAAAGCCTGCAGCAGCGGCACACCGGCTTTCATCATGGTGGCGAGCTGCCGGGTGAAGATGGCGATGTCCTTGGGCCTGATCTTGGCGCCCGAGCGCATGCGGCGCTTCTTGACCTTGGTGGGCGACACGCCCTGCCGGCGCAGCGCGGCCTGCACCTGGTTTTCGCCGGCGGCGCGCGTCTCGCCGCGCACCTGCTTGCCATTGCGGTCGCGGCCTTCCCATTCGAAAACAAATTCGACGACTTTGGTTGCGGCCGTGGCCATGCGCTTACTCCTCGTTTATAGGTTGGTGCAGCCCAGCACCTCTTCGAGCGACGTGACGCCCAGCCGCACCTTGTGCAGGCCCGACTGGCGCAAGCTCTTGACGCCTTCGTTCTCGGCCTGCTTGGCGATCTCCAGCGCGCTGCCGTCCGCCAGGATGATCCTCTGGATGTCTTCGCTGATGGGCATCACCTGGTAGATGCCGACCCGGCCCTTGTAGCCGTTGTTGCACATCGAGCAGCCCACCGGGCGGTAGGGCGTCCAGGTGCCGTCCACGTCCTCGTCCTTGAAGCCCGCGTCCAGCAAGGTCTCGTGCGGGATGTCGGCCGGCGCCTTGCAGTTGACGCACAGGCGCCGCGCCAGGCGTTGCGCGGTGATCAGGATGACGCTGGAGGCGATGTTGAACGGCGCGATGCCCATGTTTCGCATGCGCGTGAGCGTGGTGGGCGCATCGTTCGTGTGCAGGGTGGACAGCACCAGGTGGCCCGTTTGCGCCGCCTTGATGGCGATGTCCGCTGTCTCCAGGTCGCGGATTTCGCCCACCATGATCACGTCCGGGTCCTGCCGCAGGAACGACTTGAGGGCGGCCGCGAAAGTGAGCCCCGCCTTTTCGTTCACGTTGACCTGGTTCACGCCCGGCATGTTGATTTCCGACGGGTCCTCCGCGGTGGAGATGTTCACCCCGGGCTTGTTCAGCAGGTTCAGGCAGGT
>DATILF010000357.1:0-7097 GCA_035476755.1 Ramlibacter sp. | reverse complement strand
ATGAACTCGCCGTCCTCCACCAGCGAGCGCGCCATGCGGCGCTCGGCCTGGAAGGGGGAGATGAACGCCGTGAGCACGAGCAGGCCGGCATCCACCATCAGCTTGGCCACCTCGGCCACGCGGCGGATGTTCTCCACCCGGTCGGTGTCGGTGAAGCCCAGGTCCTTGTTCAGCCCGTGGCGCACGTTGTCGCCGTCGAGCAGGTAGGTGCGATGCCCCATCGCGTGCAGCTTCTTTTCCAGCAGGTTGGCGACGGTTGACTTGCCCGAGCCCGACAGGCCGGTGAACCACAGCACACACGCCTTCTGCCCATTCAGCCGGTTGCGGGCCGCCTTGTTCACGTCCACGTGCTGCACGTGGATGTTCTGGCTGCGCCGCAGCGCGAAATGGATCAGGCCCGCTGCCACTGTGCTGTTGGTGAGCCGGTCCACCAGGACGTACCCGCCGGTGTCGCGGTTGTCCGCATAAGGATCGAAGCCGATCGGGCGGTCCAGGTTCAGGGTGCACACGCCGATCGCATTCAGGCCCAGGGTCTTTGCGGCCACGTGCTCCATCGTGTTGACGTTGACCTGGTACTTCACTTCCATCACCGAGGCCGTCACGGTCTGCGTGCCCATCTTCAGCAGGAAGAAGCGGCCGGGCAACAGTGGCTCGTCGTGCATCCAGACGATGGTGGTTTCGAACTGGTCCGCCACACCCGCGGGGGCGTCCGCCTGGGACAGCATGTCGCCGCGCGAGATGTCCACTTCATCGGCCAGCGTCAGCGTCACCGATTGACCCGCCACCGCTTCGGGCAGGTCGCCGTCGAAAGTGACGATGCGCGAGACCGTGCTCTCCTTGCCCGAGGGCTGGACGCGGATCCGGTCGCCGGGCCGCACCTTGCCGCCGGCAATGGTGCCGGAAAAGCCCCGAAAATCCAGGTCGGGGCGGTTGACCCATTGCACGGGCAGGCGGAAGGGCGAACGCTGCATGCGCTCCTCATCCACTTCCACGGTTTCCAGGTAGCCCATCAAGGTGGTGCCGCGGTACCACGGCATCTTGTCGCTCGGCGCCGTGATGTTGTCGCCCTTGAAGGCGGAAACCGGGATGAAGGTCACGTTCGCCAGGCCGATCTGCCGCGCGAATTCGCGGTAGTCGTCCACGATGCGCTGGAAGGTCTTCTCGCTGTACTCCACCAGGTCCATCTTGTTGATGGCCACGACCACATGGCGGATGCCCAGCAGCGACACCAGGTAGCTGTGCCGGCGTGTCTGCGTGAGCACGCCCTTGCGCGCATCGACCATCAGCACCGCGGCATCGGCCGTGGAGGCGCCGGTCACCATGTTGCGCGTGTACTGTTCGTGGCCGGGGGTGTCCGCCACGATGAACTTGCGCCGCTCGGTCGAGAAGAACCGGTAGGCCACGTCGATCGTGATGCCCTGTTCGCGCTCGGCGGCCAGGCCATCCACCAGCAGCGCGAAGTCGATGTTGTCGCCCTGCGTACCCCACTTGCGCGAGTCCGCTTCCATCGCGGCGATGTGGTCCTCGAACAGCATCTTCGAGTCGTACAGCAGCCGCCCGATCAGGGTGCTCTTGCCGTCGTCCACGCTGCCGCAGGTGATGAAGCGCAGCAGGCTCTTGTGTTCGTGGGCTTGCAGGTAGCCGCCGATGTCGGTGGCGATGAGATCGCTGACGTGTGCCATCAGAAATAGCCCTCCTGCTTTTTCTTTTCCATGGAGGCGGAGGCGTCGTGGTCGATGACGCGGCCCTGCCTTTCCGAAGTGCGTGCCAGCAGCATCTCCTGGATGATCGCGGGCAGCGTGTCGGCGTCCGATTCGATGGCGCCGGTCAGCGGGTAGCAGCCGAGTGTGCGAAAGCGCACCTTGCGCATCATCGGCACCTCGCCGGCGGCCAGCGGCATGCGGTCGTCGTCCACCATGATCAGCGTGCCGTTGCGCTCGACCACCGGCCGCATGGCCGCGTAGTACAGAGGCACGATGGGGATGTTCTGCAGGTAGATGTACTGCCAGATGTCCAGTTCGGTCCAGTTGGACAGCGGGAACACGCGCAGCGACTCGCCCTTGTGCTTGCGCGTGTTGTAGAGCTTCCAGAGTTCGGGGCGCTGGTTCTTCGGGTCCCAGCGGTGCTGCGCCGAGCGAAAGGAGAAGATCCGCTCCTTGGCGCGGGACTTTTCCTCGTCGCGCCGCGCGCCGCCGAAAGCCGCGTCGAAGCCGTACTTGTCCAGTGCCTGCTTCAGCCCCTCGGTCTTCATCACGTCGGTGTGGATGGCCGAGCCGTGCGTGAACGGGTTGATGTTCTTGGCGATGCCTTCCGGGTTGACGTGCGTGATCAGCTCCAGGCCCAGGTCCTTGACCATGCGGTCGCGAAACGAATACATGTCGCGGAATTTCCAGCGCGTGTCCACGTGCATCAGCGAGAACGGCGGCTTGGACGGGTAGAAGGCTTTCATCGCGAGGTGCAGCATCACCGCACTGTCCTTGCCCACCGAGTAGAGCATCACCGGCTTGTCTGTCTCCGCGACGACCTCCCGCATGATGTGGATGCTCTCGGCTTCGAGGCGCTGTAGATGGGTCAGGGGCATCGTTGTCCTTTCGGCGCGTTCCGTCGGCGCGCTGCGGGTGGGGGGCGGTGGGGGGATGAAGGTGCTGGGCGTGCCCAGCTCGGGATCGATGAGCCGCAGTGTGCCGGCCCGGGCGTCGAGCCAGGCGCCCAGTTCGGGCACCCGCATCAGCCGGGCCGAACCGGCGATGGCCAGTTCCGACAGGCCGCGCCGGGTCTCGAGCCGCGAAAGAAGCGCGAGGTAGTGGCTGGCCTCCAGTGGGCCGGCGAAGGCCAGCCACACCAGCTGGCCGCGCGCGCCCTTGACGCACAGCAGGCCGATCTTGCCGCTGTCGGCGGGAACGCCGGGCCAGGCGGCCAGGTAGCGTTCGGTGCCGTGATAGCGCAGGGTGCCCGTGTCGGCGCCCGGCGTAGGGGAGGGCAGTTGCGATTCGTCGAACGCGAGGCCCAGGGTCTCGCAGATGCGCGCCACGGTACCCGCGCTCTGGCGCGCACTGCCGTGCAACGCCAGCCAGGCGCCCAGGGCCTTGCGGCTCCACAGAGTGTGGGGCAGGTCCGCCGCGCTGTCGGGCGGCCCCGCGAGCATGGCCTGCACCAGGCCGTGCAGGAGTCGTGGCGCCAGGCCTTCTTCGGCTTTGGGCGGCCGGCCGCGCCGCGGGGTTACCGTCACCGCGTTCCAGCCGCCTTCCCGGTAGGCCTTGACGGCGGCAATGACAGTGGGGGTACTCAGGCCCGTGCTTTGCGTCACCACGGCCAGCTTTTCGCCCTGAAGGCGCAGCAGCACCGCCTGGCGCCGCCGGGCGTTCAGCTCTTCCACGCTCGCGTGATTGCCGTTCAATCCAGGCTCCAGCGCGACGATTTTTCTGTATTAAACATTAAATGTAGTCGCGATGTTAAACATATATTTCAGGCGAAGTTTACGCGATTGCTCATCCATGACCAAGCCCTGCATCCCTGCCATTTGTGAATGTGTGTATGGGAGACCCCATGTTCGGCCTTGACGCCATGCTGGTCGCCGCCGGGGCGGGCACCGGCATGCTCGTCGGGCTGACCGGCGTGGGTGGCGGGGCCGTGATGACGCCCTTGCTGCTGCTGGTCTTCGGCATCGCGCCGATGTCGGCCATCGGCACCGACCTGTGGTTCGCCGCCATCACGAAAATGGCCGCCACGCGCGTGCATCACGGTCACGGCCTCATCGACTGGCAGGTGGTCCGGCGCCTGTGGCTGGGCAGCCTGCCGGCCTCGGCGCTCACCCTCGCATGGATGGCGTTCGTGCCCATCGGCGCCGAGACCGCCGGGTTCCTGAAATTTATGATCGCGTGCGCGGTGGTCCTCACGGCGCTGGCCATGCTGTTCCAGAAGCAGCTTCATGCGCTGGGCCGCCGCTTCCGGGTCGAGTCGGTGGAGAAATTCAAGTCGCTGCAGCCGCCGCTCACGATGGCCGCGGGCGCGCTGCTCGGCGTGCTGGTGACGCTGACTTCCATTGGCGCGGGCGCCCTGGGCGTGGTGTTCCTCGCCTACCTCTATCCGCTGCGGCTCACTTCGTCGCGCCTGATCGCAACGGACATCGTGCACGCCATTCCACTCGCCATGTTCGCGGGCCTGGGGCACCTGGTCATCGGCAACGTCAATTTCTCGCTGCTGGGCAATCTGCTGGTCGGCTCCATCCCCGGCGTGGTCGTGGGCGCCTTGCTCTCCACGTACCTGCCCCAAAAGTTCCTGCGCACTGCGCTTTCGGCGATTCTCCTATTCACCGGGTTCAAGCTGTTGCGGCTTGCGGCCTGACTTGGAGCATCGGGGCCGCGATGACAGCACATCGGCACTGTCAGCGATGTCTCACAGGCAAGGCATGCGCGCACTCATGGCGCGTATCAGCAGATCTCCCGTTCCAGCAACATGCGTATCGGGTTGGACCGCGCCGGCTTACTGGCGCGGCACCTTGGCCTGCACGATCACGTCGGACCAGCGCCGAATCTCCGACGCCAGCAGGTCGCGCAGTTGCTCCGGGGTTCCGCCAGCGGGGGTGACATTCAGGTCCATCAGCTGCTTGCGCAAGTCCGGGTTCTTGAGCACCTTGTTGACCTCGCTGTTGAGCAGTGCGATCACCTGAGGCGGTGTGCGCGCCGGCGCGGCCAGCGCGTTCCACGACGCGGCGTTGAACCCCGGCACGCCGCTCTCGGCGACCGTGGGTACGTCAGGGGGCGTCGTCGCCCCGCGCTTGGCGCTCATCACCGCCAGCGGGCGAACCGCTTTCGAGGCGATCTGGCCCATCATGGGCCCCAGGATTTCCACGGCGGCATCCACCTGGCCGCCGCGCAGCGCCGTGAGCACGGCGGGCGAACCGTTGAACGGCACGACCTGGAAGTCCAAGCCCGCGCTGGTCTTGAGCAGTTCGGCCGACAGGTGCTGCGTGCTGCCGATGTTGATCGTCGCAATGTTCAGCTTGCCCGGATTCGCTTTCGCGAAGGCGAGCATCTCCTGCATCGACTTGAAGCGGCTGTTGGCGGCAGCAAAGACGGCGATGTCGAAGAAGCCGAGGGTGACGACCGGCGCAAAGTCCTTCTGCGCGTCGAACGGCAACGACTTGAAAAGCCCCGCGCTCACCGCCGTGCCGTTGCTCATGAGCAGGAGGGTGTGCCCGTCCGGCTCGGCCTTGGCCACAGCCTCGCCGGCAACCACACCGCCCGCGCCAGGCTTGTTGTCGATAATTACGCTTTGGCGCAGCCCCTCGCCGAGCTTGTTCGCGACAGCGCGCGCGGTCAAGTCCGCGATGCCACCGGGGCCGAACGGCACAACGATGCGGATCGGTTTTGACGGAAAGGCCTGGGCAGCCGCCAGGCCGGGAAACAACGCGCCCACCGCACCCGTGGCCAGCAAATGTCGCCTGTTGATCATGCATGTCTCCTGTTTGAGCGATCCGTCGATCTTCCGTTGTCGGCTATCTGTATGCAATCGGGCATATCTGACTACCTGATAGGGCAAAAAAGCATAAATGGAACTTTAGCCTTCGCGGTTTTCACTCGGTGGTGATGTTGCGGTCCTTGATCACGCGCGCCCAGAGCGACATCTGGGTGCGAACGAATTGCTGGGCGGCGTCGGGCGTTGTTCGCTGGGGCTCGCCGCCGAGCTGGGCGATGCGTGCCTTGACGTCGGGCGCGTCGATGGCTTTCTGCAAGGCAGCGTTGAGTTTCTGTGCCACGGGTTCTGGCGTGCCTGCGGGCGCAAAAAGCGCGTTCCACTCATAGATCTCGGCACCCTGCACACCTGCCTCGGCCAGGGTGGGCACGTCGGGCAAGATGCTTGAGCGCTTGGCGGAGGTGACGGCCAATGCCCGCAGCTTGCCGGACTGCACGTGCTGCAGCGTGGAGGCGAGGTTGCCGAAGAAAAGCGGAATCTGACCGCCGATCACGTCGTTGAGCGCCGGGGCGCCGCCCTTGTACGGAACGTGAACCATGTCGATCCTGGTTGCCGATTCGAACAGCGCGCCGGCAAGATGCTGGGCCGACCCGTTGCCCGACGAGGCGTAGGAGACAGCGTCCTTGCGCGCTCGTGCCAGCGTCGTGAGATCGGCAACCGATTTGGCCGGGAACTGGGCATTCACCAGCACCACATTCGGAAACTGCGCGATCAAGCCGATCGCCCGGAACGCCTTGCTGCTGTCGTACGGCAGTTTGGGGTACAGCGCCGGATTCACCGCGAACGATGACGCGTCCAGCATCAGCGTATGGCCATCCGCCGCGGCCTTGGCCACGAAGGAGGCCCCGATCTGCCCGCCTGCGCCGGGACGGTTCTCCACGATCACGGCCTGGCCGAGCGCTTCGCCCAGTTTGGGGGCGATCAGGCGAGCCATGGCGTCAGCGCCACCACCGGGCGGGTAGGTCACCACGAGGGTGATGGGCCTCGTGGGCCAGGCTGCCGGCTGGGCGATGGCTTGCGTGGCGGTTGCCAACAAGCCGATGGCGGCGATACCGGCTGCACGGGCGAGCGGAAGAAAACGTGACATGGACGGGCTCCTGGAGAAGGGGTGAAAGGTCAGGTTGTCACCGCACTTGGGCGGTGTACTCGAAATCGAACGCATCACCGAGGGTGGTGCGAAGCTCTACGCATCGGCCGGCCAGGTCATAGGCACGCCGCCGGACACGCACGCAGGGATGGCCCTTGGCCAGGCCCAGCCGCCGCGCATGCAACGCACTCAAGGTGTCGAAGCTCAACTGATCTTCGGCCTGGTGGACCACCACGCCGCAGCGGCGCTGGTATTCGGGGTAGAGGAGATCGCCCCACTCCGCGGGGTCGGAGCTTGCGAGCGGCTCGAACAGGGGCAGGGGCAGCAAGATCGACTCCACCAGGCACGGTTGCCCGGCAACGCTGCGCAGGCGCTCCAGTGCCAGCACGGGCGCGGCTTCAGGGATTGCCAGGGCCTGGGACGCCGCCGCATCGGCCTGGATCTGCTTGCGGCCCAGGATGCGCGAGGTCGGCGGCTGCGATGAGTCGGCGTGGCGGAAACGGAAGAATCGCAGCATGGACGCGCCGCCGAGTCC
>DATILF010000356.1:0-2208 GCA_035476755.1 Ramlibacter sp. | reverse complement strand
CGATTTGGGCATGGCCGGCGCGATCTGGATCGAGTCGCCCAGCACGTGCACGTTTTTCGAGGCCTTCGATTCGAAGGTGAGGAAGTCCACCTCGCACCAGCGCCTGTTCGCCGTGGCCAGGCCGGTCTTCACGGCGATTTCCCCGGCGCGCATGTCCGGCAGGACGTTCAGCACGGCCGCCTTCAGGTCGTCGTTGAACTCGAACTTGAGCGTCTGCGTGGCGGCATCGACGTCCACCAGCTTATGGCGGGGCCGGTACTCGACCATGCCCGCGTAGCGCTCGGCCCAGGCCTTCTTGAACAGCGGCCCCTTGGAGGTGACGTCGTCGTTGGCGTCCAGCACCAGCACCTTGCTGCGCGGCTTTGCGCGGCTGAAGTAGTGCGCGACCTGGCAGGCGCGTTCGTACGGGCCGGGTGGGCAGCGGTAGGGCGCGAGCGGAATCGTCAGTGCGAACACGCCGCCATCCGGCATGGCTTCCAGTTGCCGGCGCAGGGCCACCGTCTGCGGGCCGGCCTTCCAGCTGTGCAGGACGCGCTCCTGCGCGCCGGGCCGGTTCATGCCGGGGAGGGTATCCCACATCAAGTCAACGCCGGGCGAGACGATCACGCGGTCGTAGGGCAACTCGTTGCCGCTGGCGAGCTTCACCACTTGCCGCGCCGTGTCGATGGAGGCCGCGCTATCGCGCACCATCCGCACGCCATGGCGTCGGCCCAGGGTGTCGTAGGGGCTGGTGACGTCGGCCAGTGTCTTGCTGCCACCCAGCACCAGGTTGGAGATCGGGCAGGAGATGAAGGAGGCGCCCGGCTCGACCAGGGTCACGTCGATGGCGTTGCCCGACCACATGCGCAGGTACTTGGCGGCGGTGGCGCCCCCGTAGCCGCCCCCCACCACGACCACTTTGGGCTGCGATGCGGCGCCCATGCTCGCGCAACCGGAAACCAGAGCGGCACTGCCGAGCGCGCTGCCCGCGCTGAGAGCCTGGACGAATTGGCGGCGCTTCATGGCGGGCTCCTTACTTCTTCTGCGCCGCGAACCAGGCGGCAATGGCGGCGATCTGCTCGTCGGTGTAGCCCTTGGCGAGCTGGTGCATCACGGTCGCCGGCTGCCGGCCGCTCTTGAAATCCTGCAGCTTGCGAACGATTTCCGCGCTGGCCTGGCCCGCCAACGGAATCATCCCGGGCTGTGCCGCGCCATTGGTGCCATGGCAGGTGGCGCACGCCCCTGCCCAGCTGCGCACCTGCAGGGGGTCGGGCGCCTGTGCATGGGCTGCCCCGGCGCACAGCGCCAGTGCCGCGAGCGGGCCCGCAAACCGAAGCATGTCCATCGTCATCTCCTCGCGCAGGGTAGATAGAAAATCGCCAATGCCTTATATATTATTCGGCCATGGGATCGCCGACGTACCGGGTGGAAACCCGTGGCGGCCCTGGAGGCTGGATCGGGGTCGCGGCGTCGCGGCGCTTGCTAGCGCGCCACGTCCGCTTCGATCGCGATCTGCGTGCACACCGCGCGGCACAGCGTCACCACGCGGTCGTTGATGATCCGGTAGTAGATCTGCACGCCCTCGCGGCGCTTGCCCAGCACGCCCGCCTGGTAGAGCGTATTCAGGTGCTGGGACATGTTGGGCTGGGTGGTGTCGATCTCCGAGAGGAGTTCGCTCACGTTCCTCTCGCCGTTGCACAGGCTGCTGATGATTTTCAGCCGCATGGGCGCGGACATGACGCGGAAGATTTCCGCGGCCATCTCGAACACTTCGTCCGACTCGATGGGATGGGTGGGCTCTGGAACGGTGGATCGCCTGGCCATGGGTGCTGGATCCTTTCAGGGCTTGATCGTCTGCCGACAATATAAGGCATCCGTGATCTTGCCCGCCCCGGGCATTCCTGAGTCAGCCGCGTTCGAGCCGCCATATCTGGTACTTAAGTGCCGCCGCGGCGCCGCCGATCATGGCCAGCACGGCCACGAAGCTGGTGGCGCTCAATGTGGAGACGCCCGAGACGCCCTGGCCGATGCTACAGCCCATGGCCGTGACGCCTCCGATGCCCATCAGGACGGCGCCGACCAAGTGGTGGCCCAGGTCGGCGTTGCCGGCGAAGCCCTCCCAGCGGAAGCTGCGCTGCAGCAGCGCAACGACGGCGGAGCCGCTGATGACGCCGGCCACCGACACGATGCCCACGGTGAGCAGCTTGTTGCGGTCGCTGTAGAACATCA
>DATILF010000355.1:0-5720 GCA_035476755.1 Ramlibacter sp. | reverse complement strand
GGGCGCTTCAGGACGGCGCGATGCGCCGCGGCGTTCGCAAAGCGTCCCCACTGCAGGGAGAGTTCCAGCGCGGGCTTACTTCGCATCGGTCTTGCGCGCCGCGTCGTAGGCATCGACGATGCGCGCGACGAGTGGGTGCCGCACCACGTCGGCGCTGGTGAAGCGGGTGTGGGCAATGCCCTTCACGCGCTTGAGGATGCGCTCGGCTTCCACCAGCCCGGAAAGCTGGCCCTTGGGCAGGTCGATCTGGCTGATGTCGCCGGTGACGACCGCCTTGGCGCCGAAGCCGATGCGCGTGAGGAACATCTTCATCTGCTCGGGCGTGGTGTTCTGCGCCTCGTCCAGGATGACGAAGGCGTTGTTGAGGGTGCGGCCCCGCATGAAGGCCAGCGGCGCGATCTCCAGCGCCTGGCGCTCGAAGGCCTTGGTCACTTTGTCGAACCCCATCAGCTCGTAGAGCGCGTCGTAGAGGGGCCGCAGGTAGGGATCGACCTTCTGCGCCAGGTCGCCGGGCAGGAAGCCCAGTTTTTCGCCGGCTTCCACGGCGGGGCGCGTGAGAACGATGCGCTGCACGGCGCTGCGCTCCAGCGCGTCCACCGCGCAGGCGACGGCCAGGTAGGTCTTGCCCGTGCCGGCCGGCCCGATGCCGAAGGTGATGTCGTGGTGGGCGATGTTGTCCAGGTACACGCTCTGGTTGGGCGTGCGCGCTCGCAGGTCGCTGCGGCGGGTGTGCAGCACCTGCGCGCCTTCCTCGTCTTCCGAGAGCGTCTCGTCGCCGGCCACCATCAGCTGCACCTTGTCGGCCGCGATCGGGCGGCCCGCCATTTCATAAAGGGCCTGCAGCACCTCAACGGCCCGCTGGGCCTTGGCCTTCGGCCCATCCACCTTGAATTGCTCGTGGCGGTGCTGGATGCGCACCTGCAGGGCCGTCTCGACGGTGCGCAGGTGTTCGTCGGTGGGGCCGCACAGGTGGGCCAGGCGGGTGTTGTTGGGCGGGGCGAAGCTGTGACGGACAATCATGGAATGGAGTCGCTGTTGCGGTGGATTGTCGCTGGTCTGGTCGCTATCGGGTCTTGCCTGCCCGCCGGGGCGGCCGTGCTGACGCTGGAGCGGGCCGAGGCGGCGGTGGCCGGCGGCGACGGCACGGCCCTGCACTGGGCCCGCGTGCGCCTGCCGCACGACTGGGAATCCGATTTCCCCGGCCACACCGGCAGCCTGTGGTACCGGGTGCGCTTCTCGATTCCCAGCGCGCCGGGCCTGGCCGGTGTCTACATCCAGCGCGGCTGCACCAACGTCGAGGTCTGGCTCAATGGCGAGCTGGTCGGCAGCGGCGGCCTGATGGAGCCGCCGGTCACGCGCAACTGCTACTACCCGCAGCTGTTCCAGCTTCCGCGCAGCCTGCTGCGTGAGGGCGACAACGAGCTGCGGATCCGCGTGGCCGGTTTCGCGGCGCGCGAAGTCTCGGCGCGGCAGCGCGCGGCCGGGTTGTCGCAGCTGGCGGTCGGCCCGCTGGCGGAACTGCAGCCGATGTACGACCGGCAGCTGTTCTGGAACGTGACGATGGCGCAGATCATCGCCGCCACCATCGGCGTGCTGGGCCTGTCGATGCTGGGGCTGGCGGCGGTGCGGCGGCGCGACACCTACCTGCTGTACTTTGGCCTGTTCACCTGCGGCTGGGCGCTGATCAGCACGCGCCTGTTTACCCAGCACGTGCCGCTGGCCCACCTGCACACCGAAATCCTGATCTGCAGCGTGTTCCCGCCGGTGCTGGCCTGCGCCTACCTGTTCCTGATGCGGCTGGTCGAGCGCAGGCGGCGCTGGGTCGACCTCGCGCTGTGGACCCAGGCGCTGGTCGTGCCCGCAGCACTGATACTGGCGGCGCCCGAGCACCTGCTGCAGGCGGCCAGCACGGTCTACAACCTGCTGGCCGTCGAATTCCTGGTCGGGGTCGCCTACTTTTTCCGCTGGGCCTGGAAGGACCACCGGCGCGAATTCTGGCTGATGGGGGCCGTGCTGCTGGTGGCGGTGGTCCTGGTGGCGGTGGAGATCGCGCTGCAGAACAACCTGCTGCCCCTGCCCAAGATCCACGTCATCCACTTCGCCATGCCCTTCATCTTCCTGGTGATCGGCGTGCGGCTGATCCAGCTGTTCGTGCAGGCGCTCAACCGCGCGGAGACGGTGAACGTCGAGTTGGAACAACGCGTGGCCGAGAAGACCCGGGAGATCGAGCAGAGCTACCAGCAGCTGGCCACGCTGCGGGCGGCGCAGGCGGCGCAGAGCGAGCGCCAGCGCATTGCCTCCGACCTGCACGACGACCTGGGCGCGCAGCTGCTCACCATCGCGCAGGCGGGCGGATCGGGCCGGGTGGCGACGCTGGCGCGCCAGGCGCTGGACGAGATGCGCCTGTCGGTGCGCGGCCTGACCGGCGAGCCGGCGATGGCCGACGACGTGCTGGCGGACTGGCGCGCCGAAACCGTCACCCGCCTTTCCTCCGCCGGCTTGCAGCCCCAGTGGGAGGCGCAGGAGCCCGACCCGAAGCTGGTGCTGCCAGCGCGCACCCATGTTCAGCTGACCCGCATCCTGCGCGAGGCGATTTCCAATGCCATCCGCCACTCGGGCGGCACCCGCTGCAAGGTATGCATCGCCTTCGATCGGCAGGGCATAGCGGTGGAAGTGGAAGACGACGGCCGCGGCCTGGGGGCGCCGCGCCCGGCCTCCAGCGGCGGGCACGGCCTGATGGGCATCGAGCGCAGGGTCAGGCACCTGGGCGGGCGCCATGCGCTGGTGCCGGGTGCGGCTGGGGGTGTACGGCTGCAGGTGTGGGTGCCGCTGGCGGCGGCGTAGGCCTCGCGCGGTCCACCCCCCCGGCCGCACGGCCGTTTCCGCTAACATCGACCGCATGAACCATGTCCTCGTCGTCGAAGACCTGCCGGAGATCCGTGCCTGGCTGGGCGGCGTGGCGCGTGCCGCCTTTCCGGATATCCGTGTCACCAGCGCGGCGCGGCGCGACGAGGCCATGGCCTGCGTGCACCGCGATCTGTTCGACCTCGCCCTGGTCGACCTGGGCCTGCCCGATGGCAGCGGGCTGGACGTGGTGGGCGCGCTGCGCAGCCACCAGCCGCGCGCGCTGCCGGTGGTGGTGACCATCTACGACGACGACGAACACCTGTTCCCGGCGCTGCAGGCCGGCGCCTTCGGCTACCTGCTGAAGGACCAGCCGCGCGAAACCCTGGTGGCCCAGCTGCTGCGCATGACCCAGGGCGAGCCGCCGCTGTCGCCGCCGATCGCGCGCCGCGTGCTCGCTCATTTCGCCGATGCCTCACGCCGTCAGGTGGCGCTGCTGCGGGACGTGCAGAACCAGGTCAGCCTGACCGACCGCGAGACCGAGATGCTGCAGCGGGTGGCCAAGGGCTACACCTTGCCCGAGATCGCGCAGCAGTTCGGCCTGTCGCGCCACACGGTGGCCGACTACATCAAGCAGGTCTACCGCAAACTGAACGTGTCCTCGCGTGCCGAAGCGGCGCTCGAGGCGGCGCGGCGCGGCCTGGTGAATCCCTGAGAGAAGCGAGCGCCCCTTGATCGGACGACTGCAGGGCCTGCTGGCCGAAAAGAACCCGCCCCAGGTGCTGGTGGATTGCCACGGCGTCGCCTACGAGGTGGATGTGCCGATGAGCACCTTCTACAACCTGCCCGGCGTGGGCGACAAGGTGACGCTGCTCACCCACATGGTGGTGCGCGAGGACGCGCAACTGCTGTATGGCTTTGGCACGGGCGGTGAGCGCGAGGCCTTTCGCCAGCTGATCAAGATTTCGGGCGTGGGCCCGCGCACGGCCTTGTCGGTGCTCAGCGGCATGAGCGTCGCCGACATCGCACAGGCCGTCACGGCGCAGGACGCCGGGCGGCTGGTCAAGGTGCCGGGCATCGGCAAGAAGACCGCCGAGCGCCTGCTGCTGGAACTCAAGGGCCGGTTCGGCGCCGACCTGGGGCCGGGCGCCACCGGCGCCACCACCGACACGCAGGCCGACATCCTGCAGGCGCTGGTGGCACTGGGTTACAGCGACAAGGAAGCGGCGGCCTCGCTCAAGGCACTGCCCAAGGACGTGGGCGTGAGCGAGGGCATCAAGCTGGCGCTGAAGGCGCTGAACAAATGAGCGCCGCGGTATGAGCATTCAGACCGACGAGTTCGAGATGCCGCCGCCCCAACGGGTGGTGTCGGCCGCGCCGGCGTCGCCCAACGAGGAGGCCATCGAACGTGCGCTGCGGCCCAAGCTGCTGCAGGAGTATGTGGGCCAGGCCAAGACGCGCGAGCAGCTGGAAATCTTCATCGGCGCCGCCCGCATGCGCGGCGAAGCGATGGACCACGTGCTGCTGTTCGGCCCGCCGGGGCTGGGCAAGACGACGCTGTCGCACATCATCGCGCACGAGCTGGGCGTGAACCTGCGCCAGACGTCGGGGCCCGTGCTGGAGAAACCCAAAGACCTGGCGGCGCTGCTGACCAATCTCGAGAAGAACGACGTTCTCTTCATCGACGAGATCCATCGCCTGTCGCCGGTGGTCGAGGAAATTCTCTACCCCGCGCTGGAGGACTACCAGATCGACATCATGATCGGCGAAGGCCCGGCGGCGCGTTCGATCAAGCTGGACTTGCAGCCGTTCACGCTGGTCGGTGCCACGACGCGCGCCGGCATGCTCACCAATCCGCTGCGCGACCGCTTCGGCATCGTGGCGCGGCTGGAGTTCTACACCCCGGAAGAATTGGCCCGTATCGTCACGCGCAGCGCCGGCCTGCTCAAGGCACCGATGGACGAGCAAGGCGGCGTCGAGATTGCACAGCGGTCACGCGGCACGCCGCGCATCGCCAACCGCCTGCTGCGGCGGGTGCGCGACTACGCGGACGTGAAGGGCACGGGCAAGATCACGCAGGACATCGCGCAACGGGCCCTGAAGATGCTCGACGTCGACCCGCAGGGTTTCGACATCATGGACCGCAAGCTGCTCGAGTGCGTGATCCTCCGCTTCGATGGCGGGCCGGTGGGCCTTGACAACATCGCCGCGAGCATCGGCGAGGAGCGCGACACCATCGAGGACGTGATCGAACCGTACCTGATCCAGCAAGGCTACCTGCAGCGCACGCCGCGCGGCCGCGTGGCCACGCTGGCCGCGTTCCGTCACCTGGGCGTGGTGCCGCCGAAGAGCGCGGGCGAGTTGTTCACCGAGTGAGTCGCTGCTACGGCCCCTTTCAGGGCGCCAGTACCGCCAAGCTCGGAAAGTAGGTTCTGAAGCGACTGGCGTCACGCGTCAGCAACGGCCATCCTTGAACAGCCGCATGCGCCCCGATGAAGAATTCCGGCAACACCTGTGTCTTGTTGCCCCCGCGCCTGCGATATTGAGCGAAGGCTTTGGCGGCCAGGAACAAGGCCGGTTTCGGGATCTCCCGCACCGTCAACTCCATTTGGTTCACCACGGCGTCAAGCACTTCGATGGTCGAGAACGACAAGGACATCTCGGCATAGATGATCGGGTTGATGGCTAACTCATGGACTTTCGCCTGGGCCCGCAACTGGCCAATCGACCACTCGGCCCACTGCGGCTCGTCCTGCAGCACATCGACCAGGACGTTGGTGTCGACCAGCAACATCAATCTTCCGCGCGCAGAAGCTTCATCAGGTCAGTGGTGCGCCATTTGACGTCGGCTCGGCCCCGCACGGCGTCGAAGCGGT
>DATILF010000354.1:0-4145 GCA_035476755.1 Ramlibacter sp. | reverse complement strand
CGATGCGGGGCGGCAGGTTGCACGCTAACATCGATCGGATGTCCCACCGGAAAACGCATCTCGACGCGCTCGCCGTCTCGCTGCTGCTCGTCTGCTGCCTGTTCTGGGGCTTCCAGCAAATCCTGATCAAGACCACCGTGGGCGAAGTGCCGCCGCTCTGGCAGGCGGCCCTGCGTTTCATCGGCGCCACGGCGCTGCTCGGGCTCTGGTGCGTGGCGCGCGGCGTGAAGCTGTTCGAACGCGATGGCACCCTGGGGGCGGGCCTGCTCGCCGGGGTGCTGTTCGCCGCCGAATTCAGTTGCATCTACCTGGGCCTGCGCGACACCACTGCGTCGCGCCTGACCGTGTTTCTCTACACCTCGCCGTT
This sequence comes from Ramlibacter sp., assembly GCA_035476755.1. Classification (GTDB taxonomy): domain Bacteria; phylum Pseudomonadota; class Gammaproteobacteria; order Burkholderiales; family Burkholderiaceae_C; genus Ramlibacter. Next base: position 3,778 of record DATILF010000354.1, on the reverse strand, counting down.
CGCGGTGGCGCTGCTGCTCCCGCGGTTCGTTCCCTCGGAAAAACTCCGGCCGGTGCAATGGATCGGCCTCGTGATCGCGTTCATCGCCGTGGCGGTCGCGTTCAGCGAGGGCTTCTCGGGCGACACCACGGCGCGGCAGCTGCGCGGCGACGCACTGGCGCTCGCGGCCGGCATGCTGTGGGGCCTGACCACGCTGGTGATCCGCGCCAGCGCCATGGCCACCGCGAGCGCCGAGAAGACCCTGTTCTACCAGGTGGCCGTCACGGCCGTCGTCGCGCCGCTCTTGTCGCTCGCCCTCGGCGAAACCTGGTCGTTCAGCTACTCCGCCTATGCGTGGGGCTCGATCGCCCTGCAGACGGCCATTGGGGCCTTTGCGAGCTACCTCACCTGGATGTGGCTGCTGCGCCATTACCCGGCGACCCGGATGTCGTCCTTCACGTTTCTCACCCCCGTGTTCGCCCTGGTGTTCGGCGTGGTCCTGCTGCAGGAACCGCTCACGCTGCAACTGGTGCTGGCGCTTGGCGGTGTGGCCGTGGGGATCGTGCTGGTGAATCGGCGGTCTGCCTTGTGAGCTGGGCGCCGAACGCATGGAGCGCCGATGAGCAGGCGGCCTGCATACCCGCGTTGCCCGGGTGGAAATAGCGGTCGCGCTCCTATTTCGCACAGGCGTGCTATATTTCGCCGCATGGACGCCAAGACGCAGAAAAGCGAGATGACCCTCGCCGCCATTGTTGGCGCCGGGATCGACCTGGCGTCGGCGGAAGGCCTGGAGGCCATCACGCTGCAGGCGGTGGCTGACCGGATCGGCCTGTCCAAGAGCGGCGTGTTCTCGCGTGTCGGCTCGCGTGAAGCCCTGCAGAAGGCGGTGATCGAGGAGTTCGGGCGCCGCTACCTCGCCGACGTCTTCGTGCCCGCGATGCAGTTGCCCAAGGGCCTGCCGCGCCTGAACGACATCGTGCAGCGCTGGATCATCCGCACCCGCGACGTCGATGCCCGCAATGGCTGCATCTACAGTGCCGGCGCCTTCGAGCTCGACGACCGCGACGGCCCCTTGCGCGACCTGCTGTGCAGCCAGGTCAGCGGCTGGCGGGCCGCCCTGCGCCGCACCGTGCTGCAGGCCATCGAGGCCGGAGACCTCAAGCCGGACACCGAGCCCGAGCAGCTGGTGAGCGAGGTCAACGCGCTCATCCTCGGCCTCATCCACGATGCCCGCTTCCTGCGCGAGCCCCGTGCCGCCGAGCGTGCCCAGGCGACCTGGCGCCGCCTGCTGGCAACCTACAAGAAGTAAGTCGCCCTGAGAGACATGACTTCGCCCCCCGAAAGCTCGACCACATTTCGCACGATTGTGCGAAGAAAGGAATTCACCATGTACACCCTCCTCATCCTGGCCGCCGTGTATGGCGGCTGGCGCGCGACCCGCGCCGTCCTCGAGGCGCTGCGCGGCCTGCCCCGCAGCAACGACGACATGATCTTTTTCTAGGTACAACAATGACCCGCACCGCCATCGAGGCCACGTCGGCCTTCTACCAGGCCAGCCCCGGCATCCGTCTGTTCCGCCTGGCGCTCGGCGCCTCGCAACGCCTCTGGCCGGCGCTCGCGGTTCGCGCCGCATGCCGCCTCTTCCTCACCCCGCTGCCACCGAAATGGCTGAACCGCCGCCAGGCCTGGGACGCCTCCTGGCGCGTGCAGGCCTGGCCCTTCGAAAGCGCGAGCGTCACGGTGTACTCGCCCGCGGTCGCACCGCACGGCCCGGTCGTCTTGCTGGTGCACGGCTGGGGCGGCCATGCGGGACAGATGCTGGCGCTGGCCGAAGCCGTCGCCGCGCGGGGCCTGCGACCGGTCATCGTGGAAATGCCCGGCCACGGCCGCAGCAAGGGCGCGCAGAGCACGCTGCCGCAATTCACGCGCGCCATCGAGTACGTGAGCGCCCGGCTGCGCCAGGAAGGCCACACCTTGCGGGCGCTGGTGGCGCATTCGCTGGGTGCCAGCGCAAGCGCGTATGTCGCCAGCCGCGGCCTGCCGATCGAGCGCCTGGTGCTGATCGCGCCGGCCGCATCGCCACCCGAATACACGCGCCTGTTCGCGCAGGTCTTCGGCTTGTCCGAAACCACGCGCAGCGCGATGCAAAAACGCATCGAAGCGCGCGAAGGGCTGCTGATGTCGCAGTTCGAGCCACCCTCGGTGGGCCCCGGCATCCGCATCCCCACCCTGGTGGTGCATGACCGCCACGACAGCATCAACCGCTACGCCGATGGCCAGGCCTATGCCCATGCCATCCGCGCCGCGCAGCTCCTGCCCACCGAGGGGCTCGGCCATCGCAAGCTGCTCAAGGACGCTGCCGTGCTGGGCAAGACCGCGATGTTCGTCGGCTGACGCCGGGCGTGTCGGGGCCCTTGTGCGGCCCAGGCATTTGCCCCTAGCATCGCTCGTCTTGAACCACAAGGAGCGAGTGATGGGAATGTTCGACTGGACCGAGAAGCCCGCACAGGTGCTGCAACAAGGCGGCGTCATCGCCCCGGACGAGCGGCTGCCGTGGCCGCAGACCGCGGCGATGGGCGTGCAGCACGTGATCGCGATGTTCGGCGCCACGGTGCTCGCGCCCCTCCTGATGGGGTTCGATCCCAACATCGCCATCCTCATGAGCGGCGTGGGCACGCTGGTCTTCTTCCTGATCACCGGCGGCAAGGTGCCGAGCTACCTGGGCTCGAGCTTCGCCTTCATCGGCGTGGTGATCGCGGCTTCGGCCTATGCGGGCAAGGGTCCCAACGCCAACATCGGCGTCGCGCTGGGCGGCATCATCGCCTGCGGCGTCCTCTACACCGCCATCGGGGCCATCGTGCAGGCGGTGGGCACCCAATGGATCGAGCGCGTGATGCCGCCGGTCGTCACCGGCGCGGTGGTCGCCGTGATCGGCCTGAACCTGGCGGGCATCCCGATCAAGAACATGGCCGCGAGCAATTTCGATTCGTGGATGCAGGCCCTCACCTTCACCTGCGTGGGCCTGGTCGCCGTGCTCACGCGTGGCATGGTGCAGCGCCTGCTGATCCTGGTGGGGCTGCTGATCGCCAGCGTCGTGTATGCCGTGCTCACCAACGGTCTCGGCCTGGGCAAGCCGATCGACGTCTCCGGCATCGCCCAGGCCGCCTGGCTGGGCGCGCCCGGCTTCACGGCGCCGGTGTTCAGCGCCAACGCCATGCTGCTGATCGCGCCCGTCGCGGTGATCCTGGTGGCGGAGAACCTGGGCCACATCAAGGCCGTGACGGCGATGACCGGCCGCAACCTCGACCTGTACATGGGCCGCGCCTTCATCGGCGACGGGGTCGCCACGGTGATCAGTGGCGCAGCAGGCGGCACGGGCGTGACCACCTATGCCGAGAACATCGGCGTGATGGCCGCCACCAAGATCTACTCCACCGCCGTGTTCGTGGTGGCCGCCCTGATCGCCGTGGTGCTGGGCTTCTCGCCGAAGTTCGGCGCGGTGATCCAGGCCATTCCGCTGCCGGTGATGGGTGGTGTCTCCATCGTGGTGTTCGGCCTGATCGCCGTCGCCGGCGCGAAGATCTGGGTGGACAACCGCGTGGACTTCTCGCAGAACAAGAACCTCGTCGTCGCCGCCATCACACTGGTGCTGGGCACGGGCGATTTCACGCTCAAGTTCGGCGGCTTCGCCCTGGGTGGCATCGGCACCGCGACCTTCGGCGCGATCCTGCTCTACGCCTTGCTGAACCGGGGGACGGAACCGGCTGCGCAGCAGGCATCGCGCCAGCCCACCTAGAAT
>DATILF010000353.1:0-16255 GCA_035476755.1 Ramlibacter sp. | reverse complement strand
CCCGCTTCGCGAACCTGGCTGATCTGGAAACTCAGATAGCGTGGCTCGCCGCGGCTGCCGGCCGGCGGCGCCACCTGCACGTCGCGAAGCGGATCGAGCTGGCTGAGCAGCGCCGGCTTGACCTTGGGGTCGAACATCAGGTCCAGGTAGCTGCGCGCCTCGGCCGCACGCCCGGGCACGAGCATGCCGTCCAGCAGCGCGCGGAAATCGTCGCCCGCGCGGACGTCGCGCATGAACAGCTTGCGCACCGAGGCCGAGAACTGGCTGCCCAGCTTGCCGTCTGCCCGCACCAGCAGCAGCCCTTCGGTCACGGTGTTGAGGATGTCCTCAGTCTCGCGCCGCGCCGATTCGGCCACCTCATCGCTGGCGTTCAGGCGGCGCAGGAACTTGAACACGATGTAGACGAAGTTGATCAGGGCCAGCACGATGGCCAGCACCTGGATCTGGCGCATGAGGGTTGTCTTGGTATTGGCGGCGGATTCGATGCCGCGCGCCAGGTCATCGCACAGTGCCATCAGGCGAATGTTGCGGGCGACGGCCTTGTTGACGGCGATGTCCACCTCTTCCAGGCCGGGTTCGGACACGGCGATGACCGGCCGCAGCGCCTGGTCCAGCGGGCCCCATTCCCTTTCCAGCTTGCGGGTGGCGTCGCGCAGATCTTCGGGGTTCAGGCCGAAAGCGGTGAACTCGATGTCCTGGCCCATCGAGCCCTTGATCGCGGCCAGCGCATTCACAAAGCCCGCATGGCCCTGGCCCAGCTGGGCCATGCTGGTCTGGATCGGCATTTCCGCCTTTTTTTCCACCTGCAGGGTCAAGAGCGACTTGGTGATCTGCTGCGTGAGCATGCGCAGCTCGCCCGCTGAATTGATGCGGCTGGCATCGCGCTCGAGTTGCGTCGAGGCGAAGACGTTGAACATGAGGATGCCCAGGTCCAGCACGATGAACAGCAGGATCGCGAACAGCAGATCGCGGTATTTCCCCAATCCAAGGGTCTTTTTCATTTTTTTTGGTCACGTAGTTGCGGTGGTGATGCTGCCCGCCCGGCGTGTCATCCTCATGACAACCCCTCGCGCATGCCGCAGTGCCCCGGTTCGCGGGGTGCGAATGCTATGCTGGCCGCAGCATGGAAAATGGAACCCTACTCGCCGCGGTCGACCTCGGCTCCAACAGTTTTCGCCTGGAGATCGGGCGCCTCGACCACGGCCAGATTCGTCGCACCGAATACATCAAGGAAACCGTGCGCCAGGGCAGCGGCCTGGACGACGAGCGCAATCTCACCCCCGAGGCCATGCAGCGCGGCTGGGACTGCCTGGCACGGTTTGGCGAGCGGCTGGCAGGCGTCAAAAAGGCCCAGGTGCGGGCCGTGGCCACACAGACACTGCGCGAAGCCCGCAATCGCGATGAATTCCTGCGGCGCGCCCACCAGGTGCTCGGGTTCCCGATCGACGTGATCTCCGGCCGCGAGGAAGCACGCCTGATCTACCAGGGCGTGGCCCACCTGCTGCCCCAGACCGATGAGCGCCGCCTGGTCGTGGACATCGGTGGGCGCTCCACCGAGCTGATCCTGGGCCAGCAGTTCGACGCCAAGGTCGTGGAAAGCTATCGCGTGGGCAGCGTGGCCTGGTCGATGAAGTATTTTCCCGATGGCCAGTTCACCGAGAAGGCCTTCGAGTCGGCCGAGGTGGCCGCCAAGGCCGTGCTCGACGAGGCGCTCAACGCCTATGGACGTGACACGTGGGACGTGGCGTATGGCGCCTCGGGGACCATCGGTGCGGTGGGCGACATCCTCGGTGCGGCCGGCTGGGACCTTGGAACTGTCTCGCGCGACGGACTGGAGTGGCTTTATGAACGGCTGCTGGCGGCGCGCAGCGCGGACAAGGTTCGCATGGACGGCCTGAAGGATGATCGCCGGCCGGTGATCGGCGGCGGCGTCAGCGTGCTGCGCGCCGTCTTCGACCTGCTGGAGATCGACCAGATGCAGGCGGCGCAAGGCGCGTTGCGCCACGGCGCCCTGTACGACCTGCTGGACCGCGAGCACGGCGAAACCGACATTCGGTCCAGCACCGTCAAACGCCTGGCGGCGAAGTTCGCGGCCGATACGGCGCAAGCCCAGCGCGTGGGCAAGGTGGCGTGCCAGCTCCTGCGCCAGCTGCGCGTGAAGGACGGCGCGAGCGAACTGGCGCGCCATGAACGAAAGCTCGGCTGGGCCGCGCAGTTGCACGAAATCGGCAGCGTGATTTCCCACAGCGACTATCACAAGCACGGCGCCTACATCCTGGACAACGCCGACGCGCTGGGCTTCGCCCTGCCCGAGCTGCATCGCCTGGGCCTGCTGGTACTCGGACACCGCGGCAAGCTGCGCAAGCTGGAAGCGGACTTCGAGGACGAACTGTTCGTTCAGCAGCTGCTTTGCCTGCGCCTGGCCGTGGTGTTGTGCCACGCCCGGCGCGATCCCGACCTCAAAGGCCTGCAGCTGCGCACGGCGGGTCGCCAGATCGCGCTCAGCCTGCGGGCGGATTGGACCCGAGCGTTTCCGCAGTCGGCACACCTCCTGCGCGAAGAGGTGCTGGCCTGGCAGAAAACGCCGTGGGTTTTCTTGCTCGCCTGAGCGCGCCCTAGTAAAGCTGCGGCACGTACATCTGCGGCGGCACCGGGCGACGGGCGTAGTCTTCGTTGCGCACCCGCTCGGGAAGGACGATCTCGGGCGGCGTCACTTCACTGTACGGCACCTGCTCCAGCAGGTGGTGGATGCAATTGAGCCGGGCCTTTTTCTTGTCGTCCGCCTCCACCACCCACCAGGGCGCCTCGGGCGTGTGCGTACGCTCCAGCATGATCTCCTTGGCCTTGGTGTACTGTTCCCAGCGCCGGCGCGACTCCAGGTCCATCGGGCTGAGCTTCCACTGCTTGAGGGGGTCGTGGATGCGGCCGAGAAAGCGCAGGCTCTGCTCCTCGTCGGAGATGGAGAACCAGTACTTCACCAGCTGGATACCCGAGCGGATCAGCATGCGCTCGAACTCGGGCACGGTGCGGAAAAATTCCTCGTACTGCTCGTCGCTGCAAAAGCCCATCACCCGCTCGACACCGGCACGGTTGTACCAGCTGCGATCGAACAGCACCATTTCGCCGGCCGCCGGCAAGTGCGAGATGTAGCGCTGGAAGTACCACTGGGTGCGCTCGCGGTCGTTGGGTGCGGGCAGCGCCGCAACGCGGCAAACGCGCGGGTTCAGCCGCTGGGTGATGCGCTTGATCACCCCGCCCTTACCGGCCGCGTCACGGCCTTCGAACAGGATGACCAGCTTGTGCCCCGACGACACGACCCAGTCCTGCAGCTTCACCAGCTCGCTTTGCAGCCTGAACAGCTCGCGGAAGTACCGGCGGCGTTCCTCGCGCGCACTGCCCCCAGACGCTTCGGCGCCGAAAGCCTGGTCGTCCAGTTCGAGTTCCAGCTCTTCGTCGTAGCTGTCCAGCAGGTCGCGGTGCAGCCGCTGCAGGCGTTCTTCATCATCCATGGGCGATCCGTCCTCGGACGCTCACTATGCCTGCGCCGTGTGACAAAGCGATGACCGCGCCGCAGGCGACAATGCGCGGCCCCTCCCCCATACCCGCCCAGATGGACACTCCTGTTTCAACCTACGGCGCCGACGAGTCCGGTCTGATTTGCGGCTACCTGTTCGAAGCCGGACGGCCCGCGGCCATGCTCGAATCGCGCGCGGCCGCCGACAGCATCGACCTGATCCGCCAGGAGCAAGCGCAGCCGCAGGACGCCACATCCACGCGCTTTCTTTGGCTGCATTTCAACCTGACCCACTCCGCCGCGCAGCGCTGGCTGGAGCGGCACGCGGGGCTATCCCCCACGTTCTACGACGCCCTGAACGATGAACTGAGGTCGACCCGCATCGAGCGCGACGAACAAGCGCTGGTTGCCGTCATCAACGATGTGCACTTCCACTTCTCGTTCGACACCTCCGACATCTCGACCCTGTGGGTGAGCCTGGACAGCCGGGTGGTGGTCACCGCGCGCAAGTCGCCGCTGCGCTCCATCGACCACTTGCGCACCGCGATCAAGCGCGGCGAGCCGATCCGGTCCACGGTGGCGCTGCTGGAGCGGCTATTGCAGGCGCAAGCCGACGTGCTGGTGGACATCGTGCGGGGCGTGACACGCCAGGTGGATCAGGTGGAGGATGAACTCCTGTCGGACCGGCTCGACCTCAAGCGTTCGCGGCTGGGCGCGCTGCGGCGGCTGCTGGTGCGGCTGCAGCGGCTGCTGGCGCCGGAACCCGCTTCGCTGTTCCGCCTGCTGCAACACCCGCCCCCGTGGATGGCGGAGCTCGACGCGCAGCAACTGCGCGAAGCCACGGAGGAATTCTCGGTCGCGCTGCAGGACATGGCATCGCTGCAGGAGCGGATCAAGCTGTTGCAGGAAGAGGTGGCCGCGATGGTGAACGAACGAAACGGCCGCAGCCTGTTCGCCTTGACCGTCATGACCGTGTTGGCGCTGCCGATCAACATCCTTGCCGGATTGTTCGGCATGAACGTGGGGGGCGTGCCGCTGGCGGGCAACGATCACGGCTTCTGGGTCGTGGCCGCCATCGTGGCGGCCTTCACGGCCGTGGCCGCGTGGCTGGCGTTCCGGCGGCGCGAGCCGTGACCCCAGGCCGCGGCGGGCTCAGTTCCAGAAAGGCTTGACCATCGCAAAGCGTTCGAGCTCACGCTGGCACTGCGCCGCAAGGGGCGCGCGGCGGGCGCTCAGCCAACCCACACCGAACCATGCCGCGGGCTCCCGCGCCGCAAGCCGCCGATAGGCTTCGAGCGCTGTCAGCTCGTCGTTGTACAGGCCCAGGGCGTCTTGCGCGGGCTTGAGTGCGGTGATGAACGCCCTGCCCTTGCGCGCCGAAAAGAACCGTGCCACGAACTCGGCGAGGTAGCGCAGGCGCTTCAGCCGCTTGCGCACGCGATGTTGCCGCGTCGGCTCAAGCCGCAGGAATCGCCGCCCATCCTTGCCGACCTGGTCGTGCAGTTTGTCCAGGCGCGATTTCAGCAACTTCAGTGCCTTGCCGTGATGGACCGATCCACCACGCCCGTCGGCAGCCGAATGCGCGAAGACCAGCAGGCCCAGCAGGGTGTCTTGAAATGCCGGCGAACGAACCACCGCCGCCGGGTCCGGTGCAGGGTCATCCGGGAGTTCGACGTCGAGCGCAGGAGCGCCCTGCGCTTCCAGCTGCGGCTGCATGCTTGCGAGCTGGTAGTGGTCGCGATGGCGGCCCAGCGCCCTGAAGGTGTCCACCAGCGCGGCTTCCCAGGCCGGGTCGGTCTCGGTCGCGAGGCCCCGCATTTCGCGCAGTGCCGTGCGCAGCCGCCGAATGCCCACGCGCAACTGGTGAACATGCTCGGCGCCAGCCGTCCCCGCGCCGGCTTCGCTCGCATTGCCCAGCACCTGCTCCAGGCAGGCCTGGACCACGGCCGCGGCAATTTCAGTGCCCGAGGCGCTGCGGGAGAGATTCACAGGCGCAGCGCCTACCGGCGGGCCGCTCGCCTGTCCTGCCGCGAGACGGCGGCCCTTGGCCGATTTGCTGATCACGCTCAGCCACAAACCGTGCGCCGCCCCCCACTCGCGCGCCAACTGCACCGCGGCGACACGCTCTCCCTCGATCAGTTCGAATTCGACCTCGCAGAGCGCAGCCCAGTCGTTGCCCGCGTGGATTTTTCCGCGGTCTAGCGCGACTTCGACCACCGAGCCCGCGATGTCGATGCGGCGCGTCAGGCGCAGCACATCCGTTTCGAACCAGGGCACTAGCTGCATCGGCCGGTCGAGCGATTCAAGGTCGAGCGCCTGCCGGATCTTCTCGCCCACCGGCGTGCCGGCGTGGCGCGCCAGCGAAACGGCGGGGGTCGCACTGCCAGAAGACGGGCCCAGCGGCGCGTTGTGCTCCAGCCGTTCCAGCGCGGCGCTGCCGGCTACCTTGGCGGTCTGCACCCACACACGCCCCTCCTTGCGCAGGCGAAGCACGATGCCATGCCGGGCCAGCGCTTGGTCGCGGGTGTCGAAGTAGCGCGCCTGCAGGCGCTGCGAGCGCACCTTTTCCTGGCGCATCGCCGTGAGCACCGCCTGCAGCCGTTCAGGCGGAATCTCGAGCTTCAGTTCGAATTCAGTCATCGCCGGCCTCCAATGCAAACCCACCGCCGTGTTGCCGCCGCCCGCGAACGGGATGGGTTGAGCGAGTTTTGCAAACGGTATAAACTATATACACCGTTTAATCAAAGGACTCCAATGGCAACTGCAAAAAAGGCCGCGAAGGCCGCCACGCCCCCGCGCAAGACAGTATCGGCAAAAGCCGCACCCAGGAAAACCGCCAAGCCGACAGCTGCGCCAATGGCCGGGGCCGCGACGGCGGACGCCGCCAAGGCAGCCAAGCCGGAAAAGGCCAGGAAGCCCAAGCTGGTGCGCGACAGTTTCACGATCCCCAAGACGGAATACGCCGTGCTGGATGTGCTGAAGCAGCGCGCCGCCAAGGCGGGAACGCAGGCCAAGAAAAGCGAGGTGCTGCGCGCCGGCATCAAGGCGCTGGCCGGCATGGACGATGCCGCCTTCGTGGCGGCCATGGGCGCCGTGCCCGCGATCAAGACAGGGCGGCCCGCTAAAAGCTAGCGCTAGCGGGGCCGCCCTTCAATTCGGTTTCGGCACGAACGCACCGGACCAGCCCGGCGTCGCCAGCTGCAGGTGGCCCCGGGCTTGCCGCGACATCCCGAAGATGCGCTCCCGCCCCTCGGACAGGCGCAGGATCCAGTGCGCGGCGGGGCCCATGCGCAAGTGGCCGAAGCGAACCTCGAGCCCGGCACTTCCCCTGCAGATCGTGGCTGCCCCTTCGGCCCAGAGTCCCTCACGTGTCTTGACGAACTCCAGGAAAAGCAGCCCGTCCTTCTCCAGGATCGAGATGATCAGCGGCTTTCCATCGCTCATTGAAGCCTCCTCCCAGCGCAAGGGAAACGACGCGTCCGCGGCCAGGACTTTCAGGCTTTCCAGCGAGGCGGCGCACTGATGCGGCTCGAGCGCGCCTGCGCGCCCTGGCAGGCACAGCAGGATCGATGCCATCAAAAACACGCTGGCGCGCGTGGTCATGCTTCGAGTTGTGCCGCGATGGGCCATGACGTGCACATGGCCCCGTCTACAGAATGTAGCCAGCCACCGCGACATAGTGGCTGACGGTGCCCGCCAGCACGAAAAGATGCCAGGTGCCATGGGCATGCCGGATGCCGCCCGGATTTCGGTAGAACACGGTTCCGGCGGTATAGAGAACGGCCCCCACCAGAAGCCAGGCCAGTGCGCCCGCTTCCAGGCGGGACACGATCGGCGCGCCGGCCAGCAAGCCGAGCCAGCCCATGCCCACATAGATCGCCAGCGACGGCCGGGCGCCCTCACCGGAACGCAATTCACGTGCAATGCCACCCGCCGCGGCAGCCCACACGGCACAGAGCAGCACCACGCCCGTTGTGCCTTGCAGGGTGACAAGCGCCAAGGGGGTGTAGGTGCCCGCGATCAGCAAGTAGATGGCGCAATGGTCGGCGCGCTGCCACAACAGCTTCGCGCGGCCCCGCGTGCCATGAAACAGCGTGGACGCCGCATACAGCGCCAGCATCGACAGTGAAAACACCAGGGCGGCCCAGGTTCTGGCGATGTCATCGCCGCCCAGCGTCTTGCCCAGCAGGAACACCGTCCCGGCCGCGGCAAGCAGCAGGCCCAGCAGATGGCTGTAGCCATTGAAACGCTCGCCGGCCGGCATGGGGGCTACACCGCGTCGGGTGACTGAACGGCGACCACCACCGTCTGCGTGTGGCCATCGCGTTCACGCGTGCGCAGCCACCAGACGGAGCCTTTGCGCACCGCGCAGCTCCCATGCTGGAGAGACAGCAAGTGAGCGATGGTTTCCCCCAGCACCGGCTGGTGCCCGACCACCAGCACGGCCTGCCTGGCCGATGGCCATTGGGCAACTTCCAGGACGTCGGTCACCGTCGCGTCGGGCGCCAGTTCCTCGCGCACCTTGTACTTGCGCCCCAGCGCCAGCACGGTCTGCTCGCAGCGGCGTGCCGGGCTGCTGAGGATGCGCGTGCCTTCCGGCAGCTGGCGGTCCAGCCAGGCGGCAATGCGCGCCGCCTGCTTTTCACCGCGCGGCGTCAGCGAACGCTTCATGTCGTCGCGACCTTCCACTTCGTCCTCAGCCTCTGCGTGGCGCCACAGAATCAAGTCCATGTTCACTCCTGGCTCTGGCCGGGCGGGGCCGTGTAGCGGACCATCAGCGCCGCCTGCGCGCCCTGGCCCTTCGGCTCGACAGCGCCCTTGACGCGTTGGTAGCGGCCGTCCGGCATCAGGTCCCAGGCATCGCGGTCATCGTGCAGGTAGGCCACCAGGCATTCGTCGACGATGCGCTGGCGCAGGCGGGGGTCGATCACGGGCCAGGCCAGTTCGACCCGGCGCAGCATGTTGCGGTTCATCCAGTCGGCACTGGAGAGGTAGACCTGGTCGTCCTGGTCGATCCTGAAATAGAACACGCGCGAGTGCTCCAGGAACCGGCCGATCACCGAGCGGACCTGGATGTTGTCCGTCACGCCCGGGACGCGCGCCGGCAGCATGCACGCCCCCCGCACAATCAGGCTGATCTTCGCGCCGCGTTGCCCCGCGCGAACCAGCGCCAGCATCAGGGCCTGGTCGGTCAGCGCATTCATCTTCAGCACGATACGCGCATCACGTCCCTGGGCGGCCGCCTCGCCCACCGCATCGATCCGTTCAATCAGCTTGCGGTGCAGATGAAACGGCGCCAGCCACAGGTGGTGAAGCCGGGGCAGCCGGCTGTGGCTGGCGAGATGCACGAACACGTTTTCGATGTCAGAGGTGAGCGCCGGGTTGGCGGTGAGCATGCTCAGGTCGGTGTAGAGCCTGGCGGTGCGCGAGTTGTAGTTGCCGGTGGAAAGATGGGCGTACCGCACCAGCTGCTTGCCCTCGCGGCGCGTCACCAGCAGCATCTTCGCGTGGGTCTTGAGGCCGACGACGCCGTACACCACCTGAGCGCCGATCGCCTCCAGGCTCTCCGCCCAGTTGATGTTGGCTTCTTCGTCGAAACGGGCCTTCAGTTCCACCACCGCCGACACTTCCTTGCCGCGGCGCACGGCCTCGCGCAGCAGGTCCATCAGCTCCGATTCGGCGCCGGTGCGGTAGATGGTCTGCTTGATGGCCAACACCTTGGGGTCCTGCACCGCTTCCCGCAGGAATCCCAGCACGCCCTCGAAGCTCTCGAACGGCTGGTGGATCAGCACGTCCTGCCGCTTGACCTGATCGAAGAAGGAACGTCCCGGCACCAGCTGCACGGGATAGGTGGCCTTGTGCGGGGCGAACAGCAATTGCGGCGCATCCACCAGGTCGATCAGTTGCGCCAGGCGCACCAGGTTCACCGGGCCATGCACGCGGTACAGCGCCTCGCCGGGCAGCCGGAACTGCTGCAGCAGGAAGCCCGACAGGAAGTCCGAACAGCCGGCCGACACCTCCAGCCGCACGGCCTGGCCGTAGTGCCGGTGCTGCAGGCCGAGCCGCAGCGCGGCCCGCAAATCCCGCACGTCGTCCTCATCCACGGCCAGGTCAGAGTGGCGCGTGACCCGAAACTGCGAGAACTGGCCTACCTCGCGTCCGGGAAACAGATGTTCGAGGTGAGCGCGGATCACACTGGACAGCGACACGAACAGGGTCTTCCTGCCAGAGACTTTCGCCGGCATGCGGATCAGGCGCGGCAGCACCCGCGGCACCTTCACGATCGCGATCTCGTTTTCACGGCCGAACGCATCCTTGCCGCCCAGCCGCACGATGAAGTTGAGCGACTTGTTCGCCACCTGCGGAAACGGATGCGCCGGATCGAGCCCCACCGGTATCAGCAGCGGCCGCACTTCGCGTTCGAAATAGTCGTGCACCCACTGCTTTTGCGCCGCATTGCGTTCGCCGTGCGACACGATCTCGATGCCTTCGCGCGCAAAGGCGGGCATGAGCGCGTCGTTGTACAAGGTGTACTGGCCATCCACCAGCGCATGGGCCGCGGCAGCCAGCGCCCGGAATGACTGCACCGTGTATTCGCCCTTGTGGTCGCCGGCCTGCAGCGCCGTCAGGTGCGGCTCCGCCCGCACCTCGAAGAACTCGTCGAGGTTGGAGGACACGATGCACAGGTAGCGAAGCCGCTCCAGGAGCGGCACGTCGGCCCGGTGCGCCCAGTCCAGCACGCGCTCGTTGAAGGCCAGGATGCTGTGGTCACGGTCCAGGAATGGGACCGGCGGTGCGTCGGTCGGGGTGGTGAGCAAGACGAGGGAAGGTTTGGGAACCGCGCTCATAAGGTGGTGGTCCGGTGCGGCGACACCGCCGCCGGCACCGCGGCCAAGGCGGCTTGCCGGGACGGCTGCGCCGCAACCAGAAAGCTGACGAACAGCTGCGTGGCGTGCTTCCAGCTGAAATCCAGGGCACGGGCACGGGCTTCGTGCCGGGGGACGGCCATCGCGGCAAAGCACGCCTGCTGCAGGTCGTCATGCATGGCGCCGCCCAGGCTGCGGCCATAGGCGTCCCGCCGCCCCAGCACCTCGAGCGGACCATCCACCGGATAGGCGGCCACAGGCGTGCCGCTGGCCATGGCTTCGAGCATGACCAGGCCGAAGGTATCCGCATGGCTGGGAAAGACGAACAGGTCGGCCGAGGCGTACACCTTGGCCAGCTCGGGACGGGGCAGCAAGCCCAGCCAACGCACGTGGGGAAAACGCTGCCTGAGCTGCGCTTCGACCGGCCCCACGCCGCACACGACCTTGGTGCCGGGGAAGTCCATCTTCAGGAAGGCTTCGATATTCTTTTCATAGGAGACGCGGCCCACGAACAGCGCCACGGGGCGGGCCAGAAGCCCCACGGTTTCAAGCGTGGGCGGCCGGGGCTCGAAGGAAAAAAGCGACGTGTCCACGCCATGCGTCCAGCTGCGCAGGTGGCGAAACCCCCGCCGGTCCAGCATGCGCAAGACACTCTGCGTTGGAACCATGATACCCGACGAGGGCCGGTGGAAATGCCGAAGCACGGCGTAGCCCCACGACACGGGCACCCGCGCCGCGGCGTGGGCGATCTCCGGGAACTTGGTGTGGAAAGCCGTGGTGAAGGCCAGCCCGCGCCGCAGGCAGTAGCGGCGCCCGGCCCATCCGAGGGGGCCTTCGGTGGCCAGATGAATGGCGTCGGGCGCGAAGGCGTCCAGCTTCTCCCCGAGAACCCTTCCCGGCGAGATGGCCAGGTCGATGCCGGCATAGCCTGGGCAGGGACGCGTGCGGAACTGCCCAGGCTCGATCACTTCCACCTGGTGCCCGGCGGCAGCCAGCTCCTTGACCAGTTCCACCAGCGTGGTGACGACCCCATTGACCTGGGGTTGCCATGCATCGGTGACCAATGCGATTTTCATGCGATTTCCTGCTCGAAGGTGCGGTGCCCCAGGCCCTGCGTGTCATGAGCGGGCGCCCAGTGCACGAGCTGCAGCCGGCCATCGTAGTGCTCCACCAGCGCGGTGCGGCTTTCCACCCAGTCCCCGTCGTTGCAATAGAGGATGCCGTCGATGTCACGCATCTCGGCGCGGTGGATATGTCCGCACACCACACCCTGGTGGCCGCGGCGCCGCGCCTCCTGCGCGACCGCCACCTCGAAATCGGTGACGTAGTTCAGCGCTTTCTTGACCTTGTGCTTCAGGTAGGCCGAGAGTGACCAGTACGGCAACCCGAGCCGGCCGCGCAGATGGTTCAGGTGCCGATTGAGCCTGAGCGTGAATTCGTACAGGTTGTCGCCCAGGTACGCCAGCCATTTCGCGCATTGCACGACGCCGTCGAAGTAATCGCCGTGAATCACCCAGAGATGGCGCCCATCCGCGCCGACATGCACCGCCTCTTCCAGCACCTCGATGCCGCCGAACTGGTGGTTGACGAACTGCCGCGCGAACTCGTCGTGGTTCCCGGGCACGTAGATGACGCGGCAGCCCTTTCGCGCGCTGCGCAGGAGTTTTTGCACCACGTCGTTGTGCGCCTGGGGCCAGTACCAGCGCCGGCGCAGCTGCCAGCCGTCCACGATGTCGCCGACCAGGTACAGGTAGTCGCTGGGATGCGACTTGAGGAAATCGAGCAGCGCGGCCGCCTGGCAGCCGGGGGTGCCCAGGTGCAGATCGGAGATGAACACCGCGCGATAGCGGCGGCGCAAGGCGTCCTCATCGGGCTCATGCGCCGGCGTGGCGCCCAGGCCGGCGATGAGGGGGCCGAATGCGTCGAAAGTCGTCCTCATCGGCCTCAGGCACCCAGAAAATGCTTGCGGTAGCGTGGCGGCAATTCGGCGATGCGCATCAGCATGGGCAGGTCGGCGCTGTTGAAATCCGGATCCCACGCCGGCGGCCCCAGCACCTTGGCGCCCAGGCGCAGGTAGCCTTTGATCAGAGCCGGTGGCTCGACATCGAGGGTGCCGTCCAGCTCATCCACCGGCAACGCCAGCCGGGGCCGCACCTGGTATTCGATGGGCGCCAGGTGGGTCTGCCTGACCTGGTTCCAGATGCTGGCCGCGGCGTGGCCGCTGACGCTGCCGTTGTGCATCATGGGAATGCTGGCGCAGCCGATCATCGTGTCCAGCTGGTTGCGCACCATGAACTCGGCCAGGGCGCCCCAGAGCGCGAGGATCACGCCGCCGTGGCGATGCGCCGGGTGCACACAGCTGCGACCCAGTTCCACCATGCGCTCGCGCAGGTTGCGAAGGCGCGTCAGGTCGAATTCGGTGTCGCTGTACGTGCTGCCGACCCGGCGGGCCTGGGCCGGCGTGAGCACGCGATAGGTGCCTATCACTTCACGGGACTGTTCGTCGCGAACCAGCAGATGCTCGCAATAGTCGTCGAACAGGTCCACGTCGTGGCCGGGCACCCAGGTATCCAGGCGCGCGCCCATTTCACTGGCGAAGACCTGGAACCTCAGGCGCTGGGCTTGACGGACCTCATCCTGGTGCTGCGCCCACGAAACCAGAATGCCGCGCCCCGCCTGAACGACCCCTTGATCCGGTCGGTGAAGTGACCCCCGTGGCTGCGAGGCTGGCGACAGCGGCAGCGTGGGAATGGGCAGTTCGTTCATGTTGAGCTCCTCAAGTCGATGCCAGCAAGTCTGGAGGGGGCCAGTGACGCGTTTGTGGCAGTTGGAA
Organism: Ramlibacter sp.; assembly: GCA_035476755.1. GTDB lineage: Bacteria > Pseudomonadota > Gammaproteobacteria > Burkholderiales > Burkholderiaceae_C > Ramlibacter. Next base: position 3,042 of record DATILF010000353.1, on the reverse strand, counting down.
GTCAGTTGTGTGACGCCCGCCCCAGCCCGCCCCACCCAGCCCCAAGCCGGTTGTGGGCCGCCATCATTTCAACTATCATTGAAATATGGAAACGAAAACCCGGCTGATCGACGAGACCGCAGCTGTCAAGGCCATGGCTGCGCTCGCGCAGGCGCAGCGCCTGCGCGCCTTTCGGGCCTTGGTGAAAGCGGGGCCTGAAGGCATGACGCCCGGCGTCATGGCCGAACAGCTGGGGGTGGCCCCCAGCGCGCTGTCCTTCCACCTGAAGGAACTCACCCACGCCGAACTCGCCACCAGTGAGCCGCGAGGCCGCCACCTGATCTATCGCGCGAATTTCACCCGCATGAATGCGCTGCTGGACTACCTCACGGCGCACTGCTGCGAGGGTGAGGCCTGCGAGATCACGCCTGGCTGGCCGAAATGCGCCCCCGGGGAGGTCTGCGCATGAACATGGCCGAATCGCTCAATGTCGGCTGCCTGTGCAGCACACTGCAGCCCCAACTGCTGCAGCGCGAACTGGATCGTGCGGGCATGCAAGGCTTGGTGGGATCGCTGCAGGCATCGCATCCGCACCTGTTTTCCTCCACGCCGGTGTTCATCTCTGCCCGTGACTTCCAGACCATCGAACAGGCCGTGGCCGCGCTGCACCGCATGAGCGGGCTGGCCGGCTGGCAGGCGGCAGCGCTCGGCCGTGCGCCGGCCATCGCCGCCCACGCCTTCGGTCCGAAGGGTGCCTTCATGGGCTACGACTTTCACCTCAGCCCGCAAGGGCCGCGCCTCATCGAGATCAATACCAACGCCGGAGGCGCCCTGCTCCATGCCGCGGCGGCAAGGGCACACCGTGCCTGCTGCACGCCACTGGACGGCATGTTCGGCGGGCCCGTGGACCTGCAGCAACTCGACCAAGCCTTCTTCGACATGTTCCTGGCCGAGTGGCGAGCGCAGCGCGGCAATGCGCCGTTGCGCACCATCGTCATCACCGACGACGCGCCGGGGCAGCAATACCTGGCGCCTGAATTCGAGATGGCCCGCCAACTGTTCCTGTCGCGCGGCATCACGGCCGTGGTGGCGGACGCGGCCGAACTGCAATGGCGCGAGGGCGCCCTGTGGCATGCGGCCCTGCCGGAAGGCGTGGCGGTGGACCTGGTTTACAACCGCCTCACCGATTTCGACCTCTCCCAACCCAGCCACGAAGCGCTTGCGCAGGCCTACGAAACCGGCGCCGCCGTCGTGACGCCTCACCCGCGCGCCCACGCCCTGCATGCGGACAAGCGCAACCTGGTGGCGCTCAGCGACGACGCCCTGCTGGCGTCGTGGGGCGCGACCGCCCAAGACCGGAAACTGCTGGGCCAGGTGGTGCCGCGCACACGCGAGGTGACGCCGGCCGACACGGACGGGCTGTGGGCGGCGCGCAAGCAGCTCTTCTTCAAGCCCGCCGCCGGCTACGGATCCAGGGGCGCCTATCGCGGCGACAAGCTCACACGGCGAGTGTGGGGCGAGATCGCGCAAGGCAATTTCATCGCGCAGGCCCTGGTGCCGCCCAGCGAGCGGATGGTGGCTGTCGATGCCGAGCCGACACGGCTCAAGCTCGACGTGCGGGCCTACGCGTATGACGGGCAGATCCAGCTGCTGGCCGCCCGCACCTACCAGGGCCAGACCACCAATTTCCGCACCGCGGGCGGCGGCTTCTCGCCCGTCGTCGTCCTGCCCGATGCGCCGTTCGTGGCGGACGCCCTGCAAGACCGCGACGCACGGCCCGAACCCTGCACCTGCTGACCAGGACAACCACCCGCCATCACGACAACATGACCGACCGTCCCCTCAATGTCCTGTTCCTCTGCACGCACAATTCAGCGCGCAGCATCCTGGCCGAAGCCACGCTCAACCACATCGGCCGCGGCCGCTTCAAGGCTTGGTCGGCGGGCAGCAGCCCGCGCGCGAACCAGCAGCCCAACCCGCTGGGCCTGCGCGTGCTCCAGGAGGCGGGCATCTCCACCGAGGGCCTGCACAGCAAGAGCTGGGAGTCCTTCGCCGGAGCCGATGCGCCGGCTATGGACCTGATCATCACGGTGTGCGACAACGCCGCGGGCGAGACCTGCCCGCACTGGCCGGGCCACCCGGCCACCGCGCATTGGGGATACGCCGACCCCTCCGCGCTGACGGGCACCGAGGGCGAGCGGCTCGAGGCCTTCCGCCAGATGCTCTACGCCATCCGCCGCCGCCTTGACCTGCTGGTGGCCTTGCCGCCCGCCAGGCTCGGCGACCTGCAAGCATCCGCACAACATCTGGCCCAGGCCGACTGAGGAAATTACACATGGGACTCTTCGAACGCTATCTCACGCTCTGGGTGGCCCTGGCGATCCTGGCCGGTGTCGGCCTGGGGCTTCTTTCGCCCGGCGCATTCCAGTGGGTCGCCGGGCTGGAGTACGCCCACGTCAACCTCGTCGTGGCCCTGCTCATCTGGGTGATGATCTACCCGATGATGGTGCAGATCGACTGGTCGGCCGTGCGCGACGTCGGCAAGAAGCCGCGCGGCCTCATCCTGACGCTCACGGTCAACTGGCTGATCAAGCCCTTCACGATGGCGGCGCTGGGCATCCTGTTCTTCCAGCATGTCTTCGCGCCCTGGGTCGACCCGGCGACGGCCTCCGAATACATTGCCGGCATGATCCTGCTGGGCGTCGCGCCCTGCACCGCCATGGTGTTCGTCTGGAGCCAGCTGGTGAAGGGTGACCCGAGCTACACCCTGGTCCAGGTCTCCGTCAACGACCTCATCATGGTGTTCGCCTTCGCGCCGATCGCCGCCTTCCTGCTGGGCGTCACGGACATCGCCGTGCCCTGGGAGACGCTGCTGCTGTCCACGGTGCTGTACGTGGTCCTGCCGCTCGTCGCGGGCGTCGCGACCCGGCATGCCCTGCGGCGCCGGCCCGCCGCCGCGCTGAGCCAGCTGGTTGCCAGGTTGAAGCCATGGTCCATCGTGGGCCTGATCGCCACGGTGCTGCTTTTGTTCGGCTTCCAGGCCGGCACCATCGTTGCCAAGCC
>DATILF010000352.1:0-8585 GCA_035476755.1 Ramlibacter sp. | reverse complement strand
CTACCTGGGCCTGATCCGCCAGTCGCAGCGCGGCTTCGAGATGGATTACTGCGTGCAGCTCGGCTTCGACAATATCAACATGCCGGACGTCGGCCAGCCCGAGCGCGCCTACGGGGTGGACCATGTCAAGGTGGTCGAGGGGCTGGGCTGCAAGGCCATCCGCGTGCACCGCCAGGAAGAGCTTCGCCCGGCCATCGCGCAGGCCGAAGCCTGGATGAAGGAGTTCCAGGTGCCGGTAGTGATCGAAGTGATCCTGGAACACGTGACCAACGCCTCCATGGGCACCGAGATCGACAGGATCAATGAGTTCGAAGAACTGGCGAGCCGGCGCGAGGACGCGCCCACCGCAATCGCCGCCATGCTCGACTGAGCGCCCCAATCATCAGGAACCCCATGCCCCAGTTCGCCGCCAACCTCACCCTACTCTTCACCGAGCTGCCGTTCATGGACCGCTTCGCGGCCGCCCGCAAGGCCGGCTTCGAGGCCGTCGAGTACCTCTTCCCTTACGCCTACCCCAAGCAGCAGATTGCAACCACCTTGCGCGCCAACGGCCTGCGGCAAGTGCTGCACAACCTGCCGGCGGGTCACTGGGAGACCGGTGAACGCGGCATCGCCTGCCATCCGGATCGGGTGAACGAGTTCCGCGAAGGGGTGGCCCAGGCCATTGACTACGCCCTGGCGCTGCAATGCCCCCAACTGAATTGCCTGGCCGGCAAGGTGCCCGAGGGCGTCTCGTGTGAACACGCGCACGCCACCTTCGTCGGCAACCTGCGCTTCGCCGCGGCGGCGCTGAACCAGGTGGGGATCCGCCTGCTGATCGAGCCCATCAACAGCTTCGACATCCCCGGCTTCTTCCTCACCCGCACCGACCAGGCGCTGGCGATCCTGGAGGAGGTCGGCTCGGACAACCTGCTCGTGCAGTACGACATCTACCACGCGCAGCGCATGGAGGGCGAGCTGGGCGCCACGCTGACCAACCACCTCGAGCGCATCGGCCATATCCAATTGGCCGACAACCCGGGGCGCAACGAACCCGGCACCGGCGAGATCAACTACGCCTGGCTGTTCCGGCACATCGACGCCCTCGGCTACCAGGGCACGATCGGCTGCGAATACAAGCCCAGGACCACCACCGCGCAGGGCCTGGCCTGGGCCCAGACCCTGGCACCCACCAGCGCCCTGGCGCGCGCGCAGCGTCAGCACGAAACGGAGGCAGCATGACCCGGCCTGGACTCCAACTCGGCTTCATCGGCCTGGGCATCATGGGCGCGCCCATGGCCGGCCATCTGCGCAAAGCCGGCCACACGATGTGCGTCCACACGCGTGGCAAGTTGCCGCCCGAACTGGCCGACGGCGGCGCCACGGTGTGCACCACCGCCCGCGGCGTGGCCGAGCACGCGGACATCGTGTTCATGATGCTGCCGGACACGCCCGATGTGGAGAAGGTGCTGTTCGGCGAATACGGCGTCGCGTCCGGTCTGGCGAAGGGCAAGACGGTGGTGGACATGAGCTCCATCGACCCGATCGCCACGCGCGGCTTCGCGCGGCAGGTCAAGGCCCTCGGTTGCGACTACCTGGACGCGCCGGTGTCCGGCGGCGAAGTGGGCGCCCAGGCCGCCAGCCTCACCATCATGGTGGGCGGCGAGCCCGCGGCCTTCGAGCGCGTCAAGCCGCTGTTCGAGCTGATGGGCAAGAACATCACACGGGTCGGCGAGGCCGGCGACGGCCAGGTGTGCAAGATGGCCAACCAGATCATCGTGGCGCTGAACATCGCGGCCGTGGCCGAGGCGCTGGTGTTCGCCAGCAAGGCCGGCGCCGACCCGGCTCGTGTGCGCCAGGCCCTCATGGGCGGCTTCGCGGCGTCGCGCATCCTGGAAGTACACGGCGAGCGCATGATCAAACGCAGCTTCAACCCAGGCTTTCGCATCGCCCTGCACCAGAAGGACCTGAACCTGGCGCTGCAAGGCGCGCGGGCCCTGGGCGTCGCCCTGCCCCAGACCGCCCATGCGGCGCAGCTCATGCAATCCTGCGTGGCGCTGGGACTGGGACAGGCCGACCATTCGGCCCTGGTCCAGGCCCTGGAGAACATGGCGCAGCACCCGGTGGCGCCGGACGCTTGACGCCGAGGATTCGCGTCAGGTCACGGGCGCCGGGTTGAACAGCACCAGCGCGTTGTGCAGTTTCCAGTGCTCGGCCCATGTCTTCTTGCGGCCGCTGGCCACATCGAGCATCAGACGGAACAGCTCCCACCCCACGTCCTCGATGGTGGCCGTGCCATCGGCGATGGTGCCCGCATTGATATCCATCAGGTCGTGCCAGCGCCGCGCCAGGTCGCTGCGCGTGGCAACCTTGATCACGGGCACCTGGGCCAGGCCGTAGGGCGTGCCGCGCCCGGTGGTGAAGACGTGCAGGTTCATGCCCGCCGCCAGTTGCAGCGTGCCACAGATGAAATCGCTGGCCGGCGTCGCGGCGTATATCAGGCCCTTTTGCCGGAGCTTCTCACCCGGTGCGAGCACGCCGGAGATGGGGGCCGAGCCGGACTTGACGATCGAGCCCATCGCCTTCTCGACGATGTTGGACAAGCCCCCCTTCTTGTTGCCCGGCGTCGTGTTGGCGCTGCGGTCCACGCTGCCGCGCTTCAGGTAGGCGTCGTACCAGGCCATCTCCCGGATCATCGCCTGCGCGACTTCGGGTGTGGTGGCGCGCGAGGTGAGCTGATCGATGCCGTCGCGCACTTCCGTCGTCTCCGAGAACATCACGCTCGCGCCGGCACGCACCAGCAGGTCGGTGCAAAAGCCCACGGCCGGGTTGGCGGTGACGCCAGAGAAGGCGTCGCTGCCGCCACACTGCACGCCCACCACCAGCTCGCTGGCCGGCACGGTCTCGCGCCGCCGCGCGTTCAATCGCTCGAGGTGTAGCTCGGCCTGGCGCATGATAGCCTCGACCATAGTCATGAAGCCGATATGCGCGTCGTCCTGCAGGCACACCACGTCGAGTTTGCCATCGGCGTTGGCGCCCACGTCGGCGACGCTGCGCTCGTCGACCAGGGCAATGGTGCCCGGCGGCATGAGGCGCTCGGGCTGCAGCTTTTCGCAGCCCAGGCTGACCAGCATCACTTCGCCGCCGAAGTTGGGGTTGAGGCTGATGTTGCGCAGGGTGCGGATCGGGATGATCGCATCGGGCGCATCGATGGCCACGCCGCAGCCATAGCCGTGTTCCAGCGCCACCACGTCATCGACGTTGGGAAATTTCGGCAACAGCTCGGCCTTGATGCGCTGAACCGCGAAGTCGGTCACCCCGGCCACGCATTGCACGGTCTGGGTAATGGCCAGGATGTTGCGCGTGCCCACCGAGCCATCGAGATTGCGGAAACCCTCGAAGGTATAGCCCTCCAGCGGCAGCAGCGGTGCGGGCCTGGCGGTGGCGATGGGCAGGTTGTCGAGTTCGCGCGCATCCGGCATTTTCAGCAGCCGCTCATGCACCCAGCTGCCGGCCGGGATGTCCTGGAGCGCATAGCCGATGGGGACGTTGTAGCGCCGCACGGCACTGCCCTGGCGGATATCCTGCAGTGCCACCTTGTGGCCCTGAGGAACAGCCTCGCGCAAGGCCAGGCCCGAGGGAAACACGGTTCCGGCAGGCAGCCCGCCGTCGTTGGCCACGATCGCGACGTTGTCGCTGTCGTGCATGGGGATGTACAGGGGAGGTGAGGCTGAGGTCTGCATGGTGTCGAGGAAGTAAAGAGGTAGCGAGGTAGCGAGGTTCAGGCGGCCGTGCCGGTGGATTCACGCTCGACGATCCGGAAACCGACGTCGACCACCGGCTGCGCGATGGAGCGGGCCCGGCAGCGATCGATGATCATCTGCGCCGCGATCTGCCCGATCGCGGCGCCGTCAACGCGAGCCGTCGTCAGCGATGGATCCAGGTGCGCCGCGAAGTCGGCATCGCCGAAACCGCAGACGGCCAGGTCCTGCGGAATGCGCAGGCCGCGCGCTCGCGCCTCGATCATCAGGCCCTGGGCGAGGCCATCGGAACTGCAGTAAACGGCCTGGATGTGAGGATCCTTTTCCAGCAGTTCCGCCATCGCCCGGCGTCCCCATTCCAGGCTGCTGGGCGCCCGGACGATCGCCGCGGCCACCTCGTGCCCCACCACGGCCCGAAAGCCTTCGTAGCGCATCATGGCGCGGTGGTCGTCGCCGGTGGCCACGCCCAGCCGCTGCCAGCCCCTGGCCAGGAAGAAACCCGCGATCGCGCTGCCCACCTTGACGTGGGACAGGCCCACCATCATGTCAACCGGCCGGTCGCCGAGGTCCCAGGTTTCCACCACCGGGATGCCAACGCGCCGCAGCTTGTCGCGGGCCGCGGCCGAATGCACCAGGCCCGTCACGACTATGCCGTCAGGCCTGCGCCCGAGCATCGTGTTCAGGAGCTTTTCTTCGCGCGAATGGTCGTAGCCGCTCTGGCCCAGGATCAACTGGTAGCCAGCCGCGTCGAGCGTCTCCGTCAGCGCCTTGACCGTCGGCAGGAACTGCGGCACGGAAATGGTCGGCACCAGGCCCGCGACCATCAGGCTTCGGCGCGACTTGAGGCCACCGGCCAGCAGGTTGGGGATGTAGCCGGTGGCCTCCACCGCCTGGCGGACCCGCTCGATGGTCTTTTCCGAGACCACGCCCGGGTTGCCGAGGGCGCGCGACGCCGTGATCAGGGATACGCCGGCTTCACGGGCAACGTCATGCAGTGTGGCGGCTTTGGCGGAGGCGGACGCGGACATTTTCAGGTTTGACAGTCAAGAATGACAACGTTACCATACTTCTCGCTCATCTCGCTCTTTGACCCAAACACCCCATGACAACCCTTGCCGCGGGCGACCGCATCACCCAGGTTCAGGTCTCTTCCTGCTACCTGCCCTTGGCCAACCCCATCAGCGATGCCAAGGTGCTGAGCGGCCGCCAGAAGCCGATGACCGAGATCGCGATGCTGTTCGCGGAGATCGACACCGAGCAGGGCCATGAGGGCCTGGGCTTCAGCTATTCGAAGCGCGCCGGTGGCCCCGGACAGTTCGCACACGCCCGGGAGGTCGCGCCCACGCTGATCGGTGAAGACCCCAGCGACATCGCGCGCCTGTGGGACAAGCTGTGCTGGGCCGGCGCCTCCGTCGGGCGCAGCGGCATGGCCACCCAGGCCATCGGCGCCTTCGACGTCGCCCTGTGGGACCTGAAGGCCAGGCGTGCGGGCCTGTCTCTGGCCAAGCTGCTGGGCTCGCACCGCGAATCGGTCCGCTGCTACAACACCTCGGGCGGGTTTCTCCACACACCGACCGAACAGTTGCTGGTCAACGCCACGGCATCGCAGGGCCGCGGCATCGGCGGCATCAAGCTCAAGGTCGGGCAACCCGACGGCGCGCTCGACGTGCGGCGCGTCGAAGCGGTTCGCAAGCATCTGGGCGACGGCGTGCCGATCATGGTGGACGCCAACCAGCAATGGGACCGTCCGACGGCCCAGCGCATGTGCCGCATCTTCGAGCAGTTCAACCTGGTGTGGATCGAGGAGCCTCTGGACGCCTACGACCACGAGGGCCATGCCGCACTGGCCTTGCAGTTCGACACGCCCATCGCCACCGGCGAGATGCTGACCAGCGCCGCCGAGCACGCCGACCTGATCCGCCATCGCGCCGCCGACTACCTGATGCCCGACGCCCCGCGCGTCGGCGGCATCACGCCGTTCCTGAAGATCGCCGCACTGGCCGAACATGCAGGCCTCCTGCTGGCGCCGCACTTTGCGATGGAACTGCATGTGCACCTGGCCGCGGCCTTTCCACGCGAGCCCTGGGTCGAGCACTTCGAGTGGCTCGAACCGCTCTTCAACGAACGCATCGAGATCCAGGACGGACGGATGCTGGTGCCCACGCGCCCCGGGCTCGGCCTGACCTTGAGCGGGCAGGCCCGGGCCTGGACGCGGGAGACAGCGCGTTTCGGCGCCGGCGGCACCCCACCAGCGACCTGAGAGCGTAAACACCCCTACGCACGCGCCGCCGATCGGCGGTACCATCGCCCTCCCGGCAGCCCCGTTCGCGCCGCTGCCTGCGCCAACACCAGGAGACCGCGATGAAGCTCTACTACCACCCGGCGTCCACCACCAGCCGGCCCGTCGTCCTGTTTGCCGCCGAGAACGGGATCGCCCTGGACCTTCAGGTCATCGACCTGTTCACTGGCGAGCACTACAAACCCCCGTACGAGGCGATCAATCCCAACCATTTGATCCCGGTGCTCGAGGATGGCGACTTCCGGTTGACCGAGAGCTCTGCCATCCTGAAATACCTGGCCGACAAGGTCGGCTCGCCGCTCTACCCCAAGGAGCTGAAGGCGCGGGCCCGCGTGAACGAGCGGATGGACTGGATCAACACCCAGCTCGGCCGTGACTATTGCTACGGCCTGGTCTATCCACAGATCTTCCCGCACCACAAGCGCCGCTCCGATGAGGCGCATGACGCCACGCTGCAGTGGGGCAAGGAGCGCGCCCAGGGCTGGCTCAAGGTCCTGAACGACCACATCCTCGGCGCGAGCAATCCCTATGTGTGCGGTGACCAGATCACCATCGCCGACTATTTCGCCGCCTGCTTCGTCGCCGTGGGCGAGATCACGACCGGCGCGAATTTTTCCGCCTATCCCCACATCGAAGGCTGGCTGGGCCGCATGAAGGCGCTGAAGAACTGGCAAGCGGTGCACGAGGCCATCTCGGGCTACGGCGCCTCCCTCAAGGGGCAGCCGATGCTCACCGTGTGAGCGCACCCGCTCATCGAGGACCGCCACCATGATCCACAAGCTGCACCACAACGCCTACCGTTGCCGCGACTCCGAGCAGACGCGGCAGTTCTACGAGGACTTCCTGGGCCTGCCGCTGTCGGGCACGTTGGAGATCCGCGAAACCAAGAGCGGCCGGCCCACCGACACGCTGCACACTTTCTACCGGCTGGACGACGGCTCGTACCTGGCGTTCTTCGAGGCCCCCGACATGCCCTTCGAGTTCAAGGCGCAGCACGACTTCGACCTTCACATCGCGCTGGAAGTCGAGCCGGCCGTGCTGCCGGACATGATGGCCAAAGGCCAGGCCCGGGGCATCGAGACGCGCGGCGTCTCGGACCATGGTTTCATCGATTCCATCTATTTCCGCGATCCCAACGGCTACGTCATCGAGCTGTGCGCCAAGCGCGAAAACCACGATGCCATGATGGACCCGGCCACCAATGGCGCACGCGAGAAGCTCCAGCGCTGGACTGAAGGAAAGCGCGGCTGACGCTGCACGAAGCCGCGCCCGATACCAGAGGTTTCCACCCATCCGCGTAGTTCCACGGACACCATGCGGCAGCCGGATGGGGTAGCGTCAGGGGCCTGACAAGACCTCAAGGAGACCCCATGGCTGCAGAATCAAACATGTCCCAGGCCGAGCAGGCCCTGCGCGAAGCGGCGCGCGAATACCATCGCTCGCCCACCCGAGGCAAGATCTCGGTCACGCCCACCAAGCCGCTGTCGAACCAGCGCGACCTGTCTCTGGCGTACTCGCCAGGCGTGGCCTACCCCTGCCTGGACATCCAGGCCGATCCGTCGCTGGCGGCTGAATACACGTCCCGCGGCAACCTGGTCGGCGTCATCACCAACGGCACCGCCGTGCTGGGCCTGGGCAACATCGGCCCGCTCGCCGGCAAGCCCGTCATGGAAGGCAAGGGGTGCCTGTTCAAGAAGTTCGCCGGCATCGACGTGTTCGACATCGAACTGGCCGAGAAGGACCCGGACAAGCTGGTCGACATCGTCGCCGCGCTCGAGCCCACGTTGGGCGGTGTGAACCTCGAGGACATCAAGGCGCCGGAGTGCTTCACGATCGAGCGCAAGCTGCGCGAGCGCATGAACATCCCGGTGTTTCACGACGACCAGCACGGCACTGCGATCATCAGCGCTGCGGCGCTGCTCAACGGGCTGGAGCTGGTGGGCAAGGACATCGGCGCGGTCAAGATCGCGGTATCGGGCGCCGGCGCGGCGGCGATCGCCTGCCTTGACGTGTTCGTCGGCCTCGGCGTCAAGCGCGAGCGCATCTTCATCGTCGACAGCAAGGGTGTGGTGCGCGCCGGCCGCGACGACTTCGCGCGCCTTGACGAGAGCAAGCTGCGCTACTGTCAGAAGACCGACGCGCGCACGCTGGCCGACGTGGTGAAGGACGCCGACGTGTTTCTCGGCTGCAGCGCTCCCGGCGTGCTCAGCGCCGAGATGGTGAAGACGATGGCCAGGCAGCCGCTCATCCTGGCGCTAGCCAACCCGGAGCCCGAGATCCGGCCCGAGGCGGCGCGTGCCGCGCGGCCCGACTGCATCGTGGCCACCGGGCGCAGCGACTACCCCAACCAGGTCAACAACGTGCTGTGCTTCCCGTACATCTTTCGCGGCGCGCTGGATTGCGGGGCCACCAAGATCACCGAAGCGATGAAGCTTGCCGCGGTGCGCGAGATCGCCGCGCTGGCCAAGGCCGAGATCAGCGACGAGGTGGCCGGCGCCTACGCCGGCCAGGAGTTGCGCTTCGGGCCCGACTACATCATCCCGACG
>DATILF010000351.1:0-9793 GCA_035476755.1 Ramlibacter sp. | reverse complement strand
GCCGAATGCGGCCGCCTGGGCCGATTCGCGCAACAGCCCGAGCAGGCGGCTGGCCAGCAGCAGCGCCAGGGACAAAGCGCCAGCTTTCAGAAACATGGCCCGGATTATCGAGTGCCCGCGCGCCCTGCCCGGCAAAAAACTAAAATGGACGGTTTCGCCCGCAAAACGCCTTACCGGCTATTCCCATGTCCGACCCCACTACCTCCGCCCCGACAACCCCGCCCACCGACGAAAACCAGTTGATCGCGGAGCGCCGGGAAAAACTCAAGGCCTTGCGCGAGGCACAGGCCCAGGGCAAGGGCATCGCCTTCCCCAACGATTTCAAGCCCGGGCACCGCGCCGCGGACCTGGCCACGCACCATGCGGCCAAGACGCCCGAGCTGCTGGCCGAGGAAGCCCTCCCCGCCAGCGTGGCCGGCCGCATGATGCTCAAGCGCGTGATGGGCAAGGCCAGCTTCGCCACACTGCAGGACGCCACGGGGCGCTTCCAGATCTATATCACCCGCGATGACGTGGGCGAAGAGACCTACGCCGCGTTCAAGCACTGGGACCTGGGCGACATCGTGGCGGCCGAGGGCAAGCTGTTCAAGACCCGCACCGGCGAGCTGTCGCTGCATGCCACGCGCATCCGCCTGCTCACCAAGAGCCTGCGCCCGATGCCGGACAAGTTCCATGGCGTGGCCGATCAGGAAGTGAAATACCGCCAGCGCTATGTGGACCTGATGATGGACCCGGTCGCGCGCGACCGCTTCATCGCCCGCAGCAAGGCTGTCAGCAGCCTGCGCGAATTCATGGTGTCGCACGGCTTCCTGGAGGTCGAGACGCCGATGCTGCACCCGATCCCGGGCGGCGCCAACGCCAAGCCGTTCGTGACGCACCACAATGCGCTGGACCAGGAAATGTTCCTTCGGATCGCCCCCGAGCTGTACCTCAAGCGCCTGATCGTGGGCGGCTTCGAGCGGGTGTTCGAGATCAACCGGAACTTCCGCAACGAAGGCATCTCGGTGCGGCACAACCCCGAATTCACGATGATGGAGTTCTACGCGGCCTACTGGAACTACCGCGACCTGATGGACTTCACCGAGGCGCTGGTTCGCGACGCCGCCCAGAAGGCGACCGGCACACTGCAGTTGAGCTACAGCGGCCAGCCCGTGGACCTGTCCAAGCCCTTCGAGCGCCTCACCATCCCCGAGGCGATACGCAAGCACACGGATGCCGGCGACAACGTGAATGACCGGCAGTGGCTCATCAACGCCCTGCGCAAGCTCGGCCTCAGCGAGGAAAAGGACAAGCTGTCCGCGCGCTCCATCGCCAGCCTGCAGGTCATGTTCTTCGAGGAGACGGTGGAGGAAAAGCTGTGGCAGCCCACGTTCATCATGGAGCACCCCACCGAGATCTCTCCCCTGGCGCGCGCCAACGATGACCGCCCCGACGTGACCGAGCGCTTCGAGCTGTACATCACCGGCCGCGAGTTCGGCAATGGCTTCTCGGAGCTGAATGACGCCGAGGACCAGGCCGCGCGTTTCGCCGCGCAGGTGGATGCCAAGGACTCCGGCGACGACGAAGCCATGTTCTACGACCACGATTTCGTGCGCGCGCTGGAGTACGGCATGCCGCCCACCGGCGGCTGCGGCATCGGCATCGACCGGCTGATGATGCTGCTCACCGACAGCCCCAGCATCCGCGACGTGATCTTGTTCCCCGCCCTGCGCCGGGAAGCCTGACCGCCCCGATGACGGGCCGCCAGCCCCTGGCCCTGGGCATCGATTTCGGCACATCCAATTCGGCCATCGCCGCGCTGTCGGACGGCGGGCGCGCCGAACTCGTGCCCATGGAAGGTGCCGCCACCACCTTGCCCAGTGCCGTGTTCTTCAACGCGGAGGACCGCTCCATCCACTTCGGACGGGAGGCGGTAGGCCTTTACCTGGCCGCCACCGAAGGCCGCCTGATGCGCTCGCTCAAGAGCCTGCTGGGCAGCAGCCTGCTGCAGGAAAAGACCGCCGTGCCGGAGGGCCTGGTGAGCTTCCAGGACGTGATCTCGCGCTTCCTGGCGGAACTGCGGCACAGGGCCGAGCGCCACCTGGGGCGGATCACGGATCGCGTCGTCATAGGCCGGCCCGTGCACTTCGTCGATGACGATCCCGCGCGCGACCACCGTGCGCAGGCGGCCCTGGAAAAAGCAGCCCACGCGGCGGGGTTCCGCGAAGTCTTCTTCGAACTGGAGCCGATCGCGGCCGCCTTCGACTTCGAGCAGCGCGTCGTGCGGGAAACGCTGGCGCTGATCGTGGACATCGGCGGCGGCACCTCCGACTTCACGGTGGTGCGGCTCGGGCCGGAACGCGCGGCCCGCCGCGACCGGGCCGACGACATCCTGGCCACCACCGGCGTGCACATCGGCGGAACCGACTTCGACCGCAAATTGAGCATCGATCATGTGATGCCCTTGCTGGGGCTGCGGCATGTCGGCCCGCAGGGCCGCGAGGTCCCCAGCCCGCTGTTTTTCGACCTGGCCACCTGGCACCTGATCAACTGGCTGTACACCCCGAAGGTGTGGCAGCAGGCCCAGGCGCTGCGCACCAACTACAGCGACCCCAGGCTATATGAGCGCCTGCTGGCCGTACTGCAAGAGCGCCTGGGCCACCGGCTGGCGAGCGAGGTGGAGCGGGCGAAGATCCGGAGTTCGACCGGCGATGACGTGGCGCGGATCGACCTGTCGTGCCTGGAGCCGGGCCTGGGACCGGCGCTGCATGCCTCCGGCGTCGCGGCCGGCCTGGCAGCGCTGCTGGAACAGGTGGTGGCCAGTGCGCTGGACTGCGTGCGCCGCGCGGGCCTGCAGCACGCCCAGCTGGACGTGCTCTACCTCACCGGAGGCTCATCAGCCCTGCCCGCGCTGCAGGACGCACTGCGGCTCGGTTTCCCGCAATCCAGACTCGTCGAAGGCGACCTCTTCGGGGGCGTTGCGTCGGGCCTGGCTTACGCGGCCCAGCGCCGCTGAAACCTCAGGGAATCAGGTCGAGCGCCTGACGGTAGGCCGGGTCGATCATCAGCTCGTCCCAGTCTCGGGCCGGCCCCGAGGGCAGCAAAGCGAGCCGGCGATGTTCGCTGGCCTCGCTGGCCTGCCATTGGCCCTTGCGCTGCGCCTGCGCCAACCCGTCGAGCAGTTCGTCCACGGGCTGGCCGCCATCCACAGCCGACTGGTTGCACAGCAGCACCATGTCACAACCAGCCGTGAGCGCGGCGACGCCCGCCTCGGTGTAGCTGACCTCGCGGCCATCGATCATGCGCGCGCCCGCCATGCTCAGGTCGTCGCTGAAGATCGCGCCGTCAAATCCCAACTGGCGCCGGAGCACCTCGTTGAGCCATCGGCTGGAAAAGCCCGCCGGCCGCGCATCCACCTTGGGATAAATGACGTGGGCGGGCATCACGCTGGTGAGCGTGGTGTTGAGCCATTCGTAAGGTGCGGCGTCGTCGGCAAGGATCGCCTTCAGGCTGCGCGGGTCCACGGGAATGTCGGTGTGCGAGTCCGCCTTCACGAAACCGTGCCCGGGAAAGTGCTTGCCGCAGTTGGCCATGCCGGCGCGCAGCAGGCCGTGCATGAGGCTCTTGGCCAGCAAACTCGTGACGCGCGGGTCGCAGTGGAATGCCCGGTCGCCGATGACGCTGCTACGGGAAGCGCCGGGCCGCCCCGGGGAACGCGCTCGCGCTCGCGTGGGGGCCTCTTCCCCCCAGTCCAGGTCCAGAACGGGCGTGAAGCTGAAGTCAACGCCGCAAGCGCGAAGCTCGGCCCCCAGCACGTATCCCGCAGCCGTGGCCGCATTGGTGGCCGCCATCGCGTTGCCGCCCTCGCGCCTTTCCTTCTTCATCCACATCTCGCCGAACACCCGCATGGGTGGCAAGTGGGTGAAGCCGTCCGTGCGGAAACGCTGGACCCGCCCACCCTCATGGTCAACGCAGATCAGCAGGTCCTGCCGGACGGACTTGATGTCGGCGCACAGGGCCGTCAGCTGCGCCCGGTTCTGCCAGTTGCGGCCGAACAGGATCATGCCGCCGGTCAGCGGATGCGCCAGGCGCTGGCGGTCCACGGCGGTCAAGGTCGTGCCGGCGATATCCAGGATCAGGGGGGCGTGTTCGCTCATTCAACGGCTTTCTTCTCGACCACCACGAAGCTGGCGGCATAGTCGGTTTCATCGGTGACGGTCACGTGGGCGCAGAGCCCCCGCGCCTCGAACCATTCCTTCAGGGCGCCATGCAGGACGATCACCGGCTGGCCGCTGCGCAGGTTGGCGATTTCGCACAGGCGCCAGGTCATGGGCATGCGCATGCCCAGGCCCACCGCCTTGCTGAACGCCTCCTTGGCGGAGAAGCGCGTGGCCAGGTAGCGCACGCCGCGTTCGGGCCAGCGTGCACTGCGGGACTTCCAGACCGCGATCTCGCCGTCCGACAGCACCTTGTGCACGAACCGCTCGCCATTGCGCTCGAACGAGGCGCGAATGCGGCGCACGTCGCAGATGTCGGTGCCAATTCCGTAGATCATCGCGGCGCAGCCTGCAGACCCAGGAGGATCAAGCCCCCGCCTGGGCGATGCAGGCGAGATAGGCTTTGACGGTCTCGGCATAGCCCAGCTCGAGCGCGTCGGAAATCAGCGCATGGCCAATCGAGACCTCGCGCACGCCGGGCACGGCGCGCAGAAAGGCCGTGAGGTTGGCGCGGCTCAGGTCATGGCCGGCGTTCACTTCCAGTCCGGCTTGCTCGGCCGCGCGTGCGGCCTGCGTGAAGGACTGCAGCACTTGCGCCTGCCGCGGCGTGCCGAAGGCGCTGGCATAGCTTTCGGTGTACAGCTCCACCCGGTCTGCGCCCACCGCCTTGGCGGCGGCCATGGCTTCAGGAACGGGGTCCATGAAAAGGCTGACGCGCACACCCAAAGCGTGGGCCTCGGCAATCACGGGACGCAGGCGATCGGCATCGGCCTGGAGATTCCAGCCGTGGTCGCTGGTGAACTGGCCTTCGCTGTCAGGCACCAGCGTGCACTGGTGGGGCCGCAGCTCGCGCACGAAGTCCATGAGGTTGTGGAAAGGATTGCCTTCGATGTTGTATTCGATCCCGGGGCGCGACTGCAGCATGCGGTGCAGCTCGCGCACGTCGTCGGCGCGGATATGCCGCGCGTCCGGGCGCGGATGCACCGTGATGCCCTGCGCACCGGCGTCCAGGCAGATCTTTGCCGCGTGCAGCACGCTGGGGATGCCCAGGTGGCGCGTGTTGCGCACCAGGGCCACCTTGTTGAGGTTCACGGAAAGGGCGGTACGGGAACTCGGGGTCATAGGGCCTGCAAATCCATCATCAGCTGGCGGGTGCGCAATGTCGTGACCCCGCAATGGTAGTGCAGCAGCGTCCGCAACTGCGGCTTGAGCTCGGCCATGGCGAGGGCCGCTTGCGGGAGCGTCGCATGAAACGGCGCGGAGTCGTCCAATGCCCGTTGCAGCGCCTGCCACTGGGCGCCGCTGAGGCTACCGCGGGTGTCCTGCTCCCGCGACGCCACCAGGCCCGCCTCCGGCACCAGGCTGTAGCGTGCATCGGGCTCAAGTACACCCAGCGTCAGTGTTTGAAGGTCCAGCGAAGGCAACAGGCCGATCTCGCGCAAGATCAGCAACTCGAAGGTGCGCAGGGCCGGTTCCAGCGCCTCGGCCTGCCCGGAGCCCAGCACCTCAACGGCGGCCGCGTACGCATCGAAGAGTTTCGGGTGCGGGTCATCACGGGCGAGAAGCCGAAGCAGCAGTTCGTTGAGGTAGTAGCCCGACAGCAAGGCGTCGCCCGTGGGCATGACCTGCCCGCCCGCCCACTCGGCCCCCTTCAATGGACGGATCTCGGCGTCCCCACCGAAGGCGATGTGCAGGGGCTGAAGGGGAAGAAGTACCGGACGGAAATTGGAACTGGGCCGCTTGGCCCCCTTGGCCACGAGCGCCACGCGCCCGTAATGGCGCGTGAATGCCTCGATGATGAGGCTCGACTCGCTCCAGTCGTAGCGGTGCAGGACGAAGGCGGGCTCGTCGCTGATTCGCTTCGCAGCCAAGTCAAATCCCCGACGCAAACGTGGGGGCCACGTCAAATCCCCGACGGGCCGCCCCGGCCATATTCATTCGTAGCCGAAGCTACGAACCCGGGCGTCGTCGTCGGCCCAGCCGGAGCGCACCTTCACCCAGATTTCCAGGAACACCTTGCAGTCCATCAGCTTCTCCAGCTCCTGGCGGGCTTCGGTGCCGATGCGCTTCAGGCGTTCACCCTTGTCACCGATGATCATGGCCTTGTGGCCATCGCGCTCCACCACGATGGTGGCCGCTATCTTGACCAGACGCTTGTGCTTGGGGCTGGGTTCTTCCTCGAACTTGTCCACCACCACCGTGGACGTGTACGGCAGTTCATCGCCGGTGAGGCGGAACAGCTTCTCGCGCACGGTCTCGCCGGCCAGGAATTTCTCGCTGCGATCGGTCAGCTCATCGGCGCCGTACCACCAGGGTTGCTCGGGCAGGAATTTTTCGCAGATGGCGAAGAGCCGCTCCACGTCCTTGGCGGTCTTGGCCGACATGGGCACGAACTCGTTGAACTCGTGGCGTTCCTGCATGTCACGCAGCCAGGGGGCCAGATCGCCACGACGATGCACCAGATCCACCTTGTTGGCCACCAGCAGCGCCGGAACGCCCGGCTTGAGCAGGGACAGCACCTTGGCATCTTCCAGCGTGAACTTGCCCGCCTCGACCACGAACAGCACCAGGTCCACATCGCCCACGGCTCCCAGCACGGTCTTGTTGAGCGACCGGTTCAGCGCGGTGGAATGGCGCGTCTGGAAACCGGGCGTATCGACGAAGATGAACTGCGTGAGCCCGCGCGTGCGGATGCCCGTGATGCGGTGCCGCGTGGTTTGCGCCTTGCGCGAGGTGATGCTGATCTTCTGCCCCACCAATGCGTTGAGCAGCGTTGATTTGCCGACGTTCGGCCGTCCGACGATGGCGATGACCCCGCAGCGCAGAGCGCCCGCCGGCAGGTCGGCCTGGCTGTCCTTGTCCATTATTTCCCTTTTGCCTTCAAGGCCAGCAGCATCGCCGCGGCCGCTGCCTGTTCACCCGCCCGCCGGGAGGCGCCGATGCCGCGCTCGGTGGCACCCAATTCGGGAATCTCGCACTCGACATCGAATGTCTGCTTGTGCGCGGCCCCCAAGGTGCCCGCCACCCGGTAAACGGGCAGCTTCAGGTGCCGGCCTTGCAGCCACTCCTGGAGCTCGGTCTTCGGATCCTTGGCCGTGGCCGCCATGGTGGGGTTGATCTGCACGCTCTCGTAGAGGCGCCGGACCAGGGCTTCCGCGGCGCCGTAGCCCGCGTCCAGGTGAACGGCGCCGATGAGCGCTTCGAGCGCGTCGGCAAGGATGGAGGGACGGCGGTTGCCGCCGGAGCGGGTTTCGCCCTCGCCCAGCCGGATCACGTCCGAGAGGGCCAGGCCGACAGCCAGCTGGTGCAGGGTGTCCTGCTTGACCAGGTTGGCCCGCACCCGAGACAGGTCGCCTTCGGGCAGCGTCTTCAGGCGCTCATACAGGAGAGCGGCCACCGCCAGGTTCAGCACGGAATCCCCGAGGAATTCCAGCCGCTCGTTGTGGTCGGCCGAAAAGCTGCGGTGCGTCAGCGCCCGCGCCAGCAGCAGCGGGTCGGAGAACCGGTGCTGCAAGCGCGCTTGCAGTGCGAGAAGCTGACCATCCACGCTTGCCTTGCTTTACTTCGATTCGCCTGCGTACTTCAGCAGCAGGTAGGCCGGGCCGAACATGTGGATTTCCTTGTTGTAGGCAAACTTCACCACGACCTTGTCCCCATTCTTGGAGATCTCCAGGTCCTTGGCGGAGACGGACTTGATGTCGTCGATCTGCGCGGCCTTCTCGAAAATCGTCCTGACTTCCGGCACGGTGTTGCCGGTGGAGGCCTTCTGCACGGCCTTCATGACGGACTGGTACTCCACGACCGTGGGGAACGCCTGGGCCCCGAGGACACCCAGGCATGCCAGTACACCCACCACGAAGAGCAGGCCGATGAACGAAATGCCGGACTGCGCTGACCTGAGCCTATGCTTCATCTCTGATAACCCCTCTATGAATTCCTATTCGAACGAACCGATGCGCTTGAGACTGCCGAAGTTCATCCAGATGTAGAAGGCCTTGCCGACGATGTTGGCGTCGGGAACGAAGCCCCAATAGCGCGAGTCGAGCGAATTATCGCGGTTGTCGCCCATCATGAAGTAGTGCCCCTGCGGGACCTTGCACACCACGCCCTCGACACTGTAACGGCAATTCTGCCTCAGGGGAAAGCTCTCGACGCCGGGGATGAATGCAGGTCGGCTGTCGTCGTTGAGGATGCGATAGCGCTTCTCGCCCAGCGCTTCCTCGAACTGCTTGAAGTACTGCATGCCGTCTTCCTCGAAGAACTCCGGCAGCGATTTCTTAGGCACGGGCTGGCCATTGACCGTCAGTTGCTTGTTGAGGTAGGCCACTTCGTCGCCCGGCACGCCCACCACCCGCTTGATGTAGTCCAGGCTGGGCTTGGGCGGGTAGCGAAAGACCATGACATCGCCGCGCTGGGGGGGTGTTCCTTCGGTCAGCTTGGTGTTGATCACCGGCAGGCGGACCCCATAGGTGAATTTGTTCACCAGGATCAGGTCGCCGACCAGCAGCGTGGGAATCATGGAGCCCGAGGGAATCTTGAAGGGCTCGAACAGGAAGGAGCGCAGGACGAAGACGGCCAGGATCACGGGGAACAGGCCCGCGGTCCAGTCCAGCCACCAGGGCTGCATGAGCAGGCGCTGGCGCCCCTGCGCCACGTCGCCATCCACCTGGGTGATCCCCTTGGCGGCCAGGTCGGCGCGGCGCCCGGCGGCATGAGCCTCCAGGGTCTCGGCGGCCTTGAGCCGCTGCGGCAGGAAATACAGGCGCTCAGCCACCCAGTAGAGCCCGGTGACCAAGGTTGCCAGAAACAGCAGCAGCGCGAAGTTTCCCTCCACCCGCCCGAAGTACCAGGCGCCCGCGTAGCCGGCGAAGGCCGCCAGCACGCCGGCCGTGATGACCGGCATCATTCGGTCCCCCCGGACAGGGGCACGCGCATCGCGGCGCTCATTCTTCCACCTGCAGGATGGCGAGGAACGCTTCCTGCGGCACTTCCACGGACCCGATCTGCTTCATTCGTTTCTTGCCTGCTTTTTGTTTTTCGAGGAGCTTGCGCTTGCGGCTGATGTCGCCACCGTAGCATTTTGCCAGCACGTTCTTGCGCAGCGCCTTGATGGTCTCGCGGGCGATGATATTCGCACCGATGGCGGCCTGGATGGCCACATCGAACATCTGCCGGCTGATGATCTCGCGCATCTTGGCCACCACCGCCCGGCCGCGGTACTGCGACTGGCTGCGGTGGACGATGATCGACAGGGCGTCCACCTTCTCCCCGTTGAGCAGGATATCGACCTTGACCACGTCGGAGGCACGGAACTCCTTGAAGGTGTAGTCCATGGAGGCATAGCCCCGGCTGACCGACTTCAGCTTGTCGAAGAAGTCCAGCACGATCTCGCCCAGCGGCATCTCATAAGTCAGCATGACCTGCTTGCCGTGGTAGGCCATGTTCAGCTGCACGCCGCGCTTCTGGTTGGCCAGCGTCATGACCGGGCCCACGTAATCCTGCGGCATGTAGAGATGCACCGTCACGATCGGCTCGCGGATCTCGGTGATCTTGCCCTGGTCGGGAATCTTGGACGGGTTCTCCACCATGATCATCTC
>DATILF010000350.1:0-2989 GCA_035476755.1 Ramlibacter sp. | reverse complement strand
CTGTTCCACCACTTCGCGGTTGTGGGGCTGCTGGAAGAAGGTGTGAAGGCTCTCCGCCACGATCGGGCCGACGTCGGGCACTTCCAGCAGTTGCTCCACAGGGGCATCCATGATGGCATCGAGGCTGCCGAAGTGCCTGGCGAACTCCTTGGCCGTGGCCTCGCCCACATGGCGAATGCCCAGGCCGAAGAGGAATCTGGGCAGGGTGGTGTGCTTGGACTTCTCCAGGGCAGCCAACACGTTCTGCGCGGATTTTTCCGCCATCCGGTCCAGGCTGCACAGCGCCGACAGACCCAGGCGGTAGAGGTCGGGCAGTGTCTTGATGACGTTGCCCTCCACCATCTGGTCCACCAGCTTTTCCCCCAGGCCTTCGATGTCCAGGGCGCGGCGCTGCGCGAAGTGCAGGATGGCCTGCTTGCGTTGCGCACCGCAGAAGAGGCCGCCCGTGCAGCGGTAATCCGCCTCGCCCTCCTCCCGCACGGCGTCCGAGCCGCACACGGGGCAGGTGCGCGGCATCGTGAACACCTGCGCTTCGTGCAACCGCTTGTCGGGAACCACGGCGACCACTTCCGGAATGACGTCGCCGGCACGGCGAACAATCACGGTATCGCCCACACGCACGTCCTTGCGGCGGGCTTCGTCCTCGTTGTGCAGCGTGGCATTGGTCACCGTGACACCGCCCACGAAGACCGGCGCAAGCTTGGCCACAGGCGTCAGCTTGCCGGTGCGTCCGACGTACACCCCGATCGACTCCACGGTAGTGATCTGCTCCTGCGCCGGGTACTTGTGCGCCACGGCCCAGCGCGGCTCGCGCGAGACGAAGCCCAGGCGCTTTTGCAACGCCAGGCTGTTGACCTTGTAAACCACCCCATCGATGTCGAACGGCAGGCTGTCGCGCTCCTGGCCCACCGCCTGGTGATAGGCCACCAGTTCCTCGGCGCCCACCGCCACCTGGGTGCGCGGCGACACCGGAAAGCCCCACGTGCGAAGCTTCGTGAGCAGCTCGAAATGTGTGTCGAACACGGGGCCGCCCTGCTCCGCCGGCGTCATTTCGCCCCAGCCATAGGCAAAGAAACTCAGGGGCCGCTGCCGGGCGATGCCCGGATCGAGCTGGCGCACGGCGCCGGCGGCGGCGTTGCGCGGATTGACGAAGGTTTTTTCGCCTTTCGCCCCCCCGGCGATCTTCTCGCGTTGCTGCTCGTTGAGGCGCTCGAAATCATCCCGGCGCATGTACACCTCGCCGCGCACCTCCAGGACCGCTGGAGCATCTTTGGGCAATCGCAGCGGAATCTGGCCGATGGTGCGGATGTTCTGCGTGACGTCCTCGCCGATCTCGCCATCGCCACGCGTGGCCGCCTGCACGAGAACGCCCTTCTCATAGCGCAGGTTGAGGGCCAGGCCGTCGAACTTCAGCTCGGCCACGTATTCGATGAAGGGCTCGCCAGCCGCCAGTCCCAGTTCGCGCCGGACTCGGGCATCGAAGTTGCGCGCGCCGCTCGCCTCGATGTCGGTTTCCGTGCGGATCGACAGCATCGGCACCTTGTGGCGCACCTTGGCGAAGGCATCCAGCGCCCTGGCGCCCACCCGCTGCGTGGGCGAATCCGGCGAGTGCAGTTCGGGATGCCGCGCTTCCAGGTCCTGCAGCTCGCGGAACAGCCTGTCGTATTCGGCGTCCGGAATCTCCGGCTCGTCCATCACGTAGTAGCGATGCGCGTGATGGTGCAGCAGTTCGCGCAGGGCGTCCACGCGTTCCTGGATCTTGGGCGAAGCGGTCATCGAAATAGCGGTTGTCGCGGGGGGCAGCGAGCTGCCATCCGTCAGGAGAAGAGGCGCCGGGCCAGCGGTGAACCGGCAGCCAGATCGCGCCCGTCGAGAGTGTCGTAGAGCTGCTCGAGGTCGGCGCCGATCACATCCAGCCCTTCAGCGCGGATCACCTGGCCGTTGTCATCGGTGATGATGCCATCCATCGACGCCGCCAGCGCGATGGCCGCGTCGCGCATGCGCACGAAGGGCTGTTCGCTGCGGTGGACCTGCGGCACGTCCAGGCTGAGCGTGAGTTCGCGCAGCGCCGATTGGGCCGGATCGTCCGCCAGCGCGGCTTGCGTGTCGAAGGACAGGCCCAGCACGGGTGGTGCCCCCTGCGCGCCGGCCGGCAGCACCATGCGGCCCGGGATGGCTCCGGCCACGAACCCCAGGCGCGAAGCATTCTGCTGCACGTAGCCCGGGCTCCAGGCCGCATTGCGGGCGCGCAGCGTGAAGCCCAGTTGCGCATCGTGGCCGCTTGCGAACTGGTCGAGCTCGCGGGCGCGGGCCACCTCGTCCAGCATTTCGGGAAACTCGGGCGCGCCGTTGATGGCATCGGCGAAGGCCTGCACCTTCATCACGAATTCGGAATACTCGATCTCGTTGAGCGCCCCGGTGCGGTTGGCCAGTTGCACGCCGGCCTGGAAGGCACGGTAGCGCTGGCCCGCATGCGGCATCTCCCATTGCTGGGTGGCGTCGTTGCAGCCTTCGATGGCGAAGGGTTTGCTGCCGGCGCGGCGCGTGGTCGGCATGGCTGCCAAGGCGGCTTCACCCGAAACCACCTGCTCCAGCGCAATGGGCGTGAGCACGTCGATCAAGGCGTCGAGGGCGAGCCGCTTTTCGACCACCGGCAGCGGCGCATCCAGGTCGAGGTCGAACGAAGGCTCGGCTCGGGCGTCCGATGGCGGCATGGCCTGTGCCGGCCCCGGGGCGGCTTCGGGCTGGCGCGGGATATTGCGGCGGGAGTTCCAGGCGTTATAGGCAACCAGGATGGCGAGCACCAGCCCGCCCAGGATGGCCAGGCCCATCGTGAAACTGCTCATGAGGCGGCCCGGGTCAAGCCGCTTCGGCCATCGAGACGGCCGACTCCATGTCCACCGCGACGATGCGCGACACGCCCTGCTCCTGCATGGTCACCCCGATCAACTGCTCGGCCATTTCCATCGCGATCTTGTTGTGGCTGATG
>DATILF010000349.1:0-2699 GCA_035476755.1 Ramlibacter sp. | reverse complement strand
GGCCACACCGGCGCCTTGGGGTCGTTGCTGCCGCCGGACATCTTGATGCCGCGGCCGTAGAAGGCCGAATCGAACATCTTGTCATAGGGCAGCGCATAGGCCACGGCCTGGCGCACCTTGACGTTGTTGAAGGGGGCCTTGGCGGTGTTCATGCCCAGGTAGAACAGCGCGTTCTCGATGGGCAGGCTGGACACCTTGAGCTTGCCCTTGTCGCCGGCGAAGTCGGCGAAATCCTTGGGCGGCAGCGAGTAGGTGACGTCGATGTCGCCGCGCTGCAGCAGCGCGCGGCGGTTGCCGGACGACGGCACGTCGCGCTGGATGATGCGCTTGATCTTGGGCAGCGGGCCGCTCTTCCACTCCTCGAAGCGGGTGTAGACCAGCTCCTGGCCGGGCTTCCAGCTCTCGACCTTGTAGGCGCCGCCGCCGGCTTCGTTGGTCTTGAGCCAGTCGGCGGCCCAGGGGTCCTTCTCGGTCGCGTTCTTCTTGGCGAGCGTCGAGTTGTAGATGGAGGCCACCGGCACGCCGAGGTCCGGCATCGACAGCTTGTCCTTGCGGATGAACTTCACGTAGAAGGTATGCGGGTCGACCACCTTGAACTGCGCCGGGTCTTCCAGCGAGCCCGCTTTCATCTGGAACGTGGGAAAGCCACCCATCGCCAGCGCCCGGTCGAAGCTCCACTTCACGTCGTTGGCCGTGACCGGCGTGCCGTCATGGAACTTCGCATCCTTGCGCAGATAGAACGTGACGCCCATGCCGTCCGCATCCATCTTCCAGCGCTCGGCCAGCTCGGGCTCGAACTTGGTGTAGTCGTACATGCTGGAGCCGTCCGGCAGCTTCTTCTTGCCGTAGGTGATCAGGCGGTCGTACGCGTTCCACGCCACGCCGTAGCTCGGGCGGTTGGCGCCCAGGCCGTGGATGTCCAGCATGTTGGGGCCGAACTCGTTGGCCATGATCAAGGTGTCCTTCTTGTCCTGGGCGAGGGCTTCGCCGGCCATCAGGGCCGAGGCCGCGACGGGGGTGAGCGAGGCAGCCTTGAGCAGCGAGCGGCGCTTGAGCTGGGTGGGCGAAGTCTTCATGGATGGTGCTCCTGGGGTCACGATGGTGAGGGGTGGCTGTCAGGCCCTGGCCGGTGAGGCCGTCAACGAGGCGATATAGGCGCGCCAGCCGCCGTACTGCGAGATGTCCTGCGCGCCCTGGGTGGCCAGTGCCTCGCAAAGAAAGCCTTGAACGCTGCTGCCGTCCGCCAGCTCCAGCGTGCCTATGCCCAGCGGCGCGGGAATGAGGGCGACGAAGGAGCCGTAGTTCGCCATCGGCATGTCCCAGATCTCCAGCGCGATGCGCGCACCGGTGCCGGGCGCTACCCGCACCAGGCCGGGCTTGGGAGGCGTGGTGCCGGGCAGCGCGAAGAACCGGTAGTGCGGCGCCGTCTCGGCGGCACGCACCAGCGTCGCGCCGCGTTCCGTCATCTGGCTGTTCAAGGGCATGCCCGAGAGATGCGCGCCGACCACTGCCACCTTCACCCGCTCTGCTCCCTCCCCCGCCGGGGGAGGGTTGGGGTGGGGGCACAGCGCGACGATCGCCTGCGCGGCCGGTAGCGGCTCGCCGGTCGCGCCCTGCGCCAGGCCCGTCGCATGGTGATAGCGCTGGCCCAGCTCGGCCAGCTGCCAGTCGCTGCCGCAACGGCCGATCAAGGTGATGCCGAAGGGCAGCCCGTCGGCGCGGAGGGTGCTGGGCACCGAAAGCGCCGCGTAATCGAGCAGGTTGACGAAGTTGGTGTAGGCGCCCAGGTTGCGATTGAGGGCCACCGGGTCCTGCTGCATCTGCGCGATCGTGTAGTGCGTGGGCGCGGTCGGCACCAGCAACACGTCGATGTCCTGCCACATCGCGGCCGCCTGCTGCCCCAGCGCCTGCAGTTGCGTCTGCGCTTCGTAGAGGTCGGCGGCGGTGTACTCGCGCCCCTTGGCGATGATGCCGCGCACCGGCTCGACCACCTCCTGCTCGTGGGTGTCGAAGAAGGCGCGGATGGCCGTGTAGCGTTCGGCCACCAGGGCGCTCTCATACAGCAGGTTGGCCGCCTGCGCGAGCGGCAGGTAGTCGATATCCACCGGCTCGCCGCCCAGCTCGCACAGGCGCGCCATGGACTCGGCGAAGGCCTTCTCGGCCAGTCCATCGCCGAAGAACTCCAGGACCGAGGGCACGCCGAAACGGAAGGAGGGGCCCAGCGGCTGCGTGGCCAGCACCAGCGGGCGTGAATAGGGATCGGCCGGGTCGTGGCCCATGGCCGCTTCCAGCACCCGCACTGCGGTGGCCACCGTGCGCGCAAAAATGGAGACGCAGTCCACGCTTTGCGCCGCGGGCACCACGCCGCGCGCGCTGATCAGGCCCCTGGAGGGCTTCAGCCCGACGATGTTGTTCAGGCCCGCCGGCACGCGGCCGGAGCCAGCCGTGTCGGTGCCCAGCGAGAAATCGACCTGGCCGCTGGCCACGACGTAGGCCGAGCCGGAGCTGGAGCCGCCTGATACATAGAGCGGGTCGAAGGCGTTGGGAACCGGGCCGTAGGGCGAGCGCGTGCCGTTCAGGCCGCAGGCGAACTGGTCCAGGTTGGTCTTGCCGGCCAGCCGCGCACCAGCCGAGAGCAGCCGATGCACCACGGTGGCGTGTTCGGCGGCCTGATAGGCAAACGCCGGGCAGCCCGCGGT
>DATILF010000348.1:0-4446 GCA_035476755.1 Ramlibacter sp. | reverse complement strand
CCAGCTGGGGGGCAGGATGAAGATCAGCACCGCGTTGGCGAAGATCCGCTTGATCTGCAGGGCGCCCTGGAAGTCGATTTCCAGGATGACGTCGGCCCCCATGGCAATGCGCTCCTCGATGGCTTTCTTGGAGGTGCCGTAGCGCTGCCCGTGCACGAACGCCCATTCCACGAAGCCGTCGGCCAGCACCATCGCATCGAATTCCTGCGGCGAGACGAAGAAGTACTCGCGCCCATGCTTTTCCTGGCCGCGGGGCGGCCGGGTGGTGTGCGAGACGGAGGGCTGGACCCGCGAGTCCAGCTCCAGCAGCGCCTTGACGAGGCTGGATTTGCCGGCCCCGCTGGGGGCCGCCACGACAAAGAGGTTTCCTGGGTAGTCCATTTGAAGTCGCACTGTACTAGGTAAGCGGGCGCCGTCCGGATGAGCGACGTTTCACGCCTGAAGATCCATATTCTCGGCTGAAGAAGTGGTTGCTGTGCAGGACTCATCAGGCGCACTCGCGCCGCCCGCTGTCGCCCGCCATGTCGCGGAGTCGACCCTGCCTGCCAGGCCCCGGGAGGGGCTGCCCGATTTGGTGGTCCCGGCGTTGACCCATGGCAGATTCAGCGTCTCGTACACCGGTCGCCAGCTCGATCCATCGCTTGCGGCATGCGTGCGCAACTGCATCAGCGGATTGGGCAGATAGTGGCCGTTCATGGTGCGCACCCACAACCTGCGCGCCGGCTGGTAGGGGCTGCGCAGTTCCGCGCGCGCAAGCACCTGGTTCACGTAGCTGCGCTTGCGCCTCTGAGGCTTCCACAAGTGTTCGGGCAGGCATTCCAGTGTGCCGTGCAGCGCATCGGCGAAGAAGCCTTGCTGGTACTTGTACGCGCGCTGTGGCCGCGCCACGCACCGCGTGCACTGGGTCTTGAAGCCGGCCAGCATCAGGCTCAGCACCCAGTATTCGCCCTGATGATGCTCCAGCCTCACCAGGCGGCCATCCGTCTGCACATCAAGCACCGCCGGGGCGATCCGCTCGAACAGCGGCGCGATCGCCCGGCGCGCGAATTCAGGGTCTTCCGTGGCGCGGTTCAGGACGGACCACCAGGGTGTGTGACCGAACTCGTCCTCGGCCCGCGGGTCAGCGCCGCGTTCAAGCAATGCCTCGACCAAGGGCAGGTTGCCGGCGCGTGCCGCCAATAGCAGTGGCGTGCCGCCGGTGGGGGTGCAATGGTCCACGCCGTGCTGGTCGCACTGACGCAGGATGTCCTTGAAATTGTGTGCCGCATACGGCTGCAGGTGGCGTTGGCGCAGCGCTGCGGTGGCACGCCACGCGAGCTGCTGCTGCCGCGCGTTGTCGCCAAAATAGTCGTCCGCGGGCAGTTCGCCGAACTCACCGCCCGGCGCGAGGCTGCGGGCCGCCTGGAACTGCGCCTGGGCCGACAGCTGCTCGACCCAGGCCTGTTGACCGTGCCACAGCGCATAGTCCAGCAGTGTCTGGCGTGGCTTGGCCGAAGGTTGCGTCCGGTCGAGGGCGCGTGGCAGCAAGTCGCGCACCATGGCCTCGGACCACGGTGTCCAAGGCACCGCCTTGGCTTGAAGGAAGGTGTCGCGAATCGCCCGCGCCTGCTCGTCCTTGCCCTGCAGCTCGAGCTTGCGCGCTTCCTGGGCCCATTCGTCTCGTGACGAGGCCTGCACCGGCATTGCAGCCGGCGTATCCGCCAGTTCATCGAGTTCCAGCCCCAACAGGCCCAGCAGTGGATGGGAGGTGTCCGACTCCACCAGGACGAGGCTTTCGACCGCACGCGTCATTGCCACATAGAGTGCATTGACGTAGAACTTGTAGAGTTCAAGCGACTTGTCGCCCTTGTCGCGGGCCCGTCGGTACTCGAGCGCGTCGGCCGCCAGGTCGGCTGGCGTGACGCCGTCGCAGGCCTGCGAATAGGCTGCGCGCTGCCCGGATACCAACGCATGGAGGATGACATGCGGGTACTCCAGCCCCTTGGCTTCATGCACTGAGAACACCAGCGGCGTGCGGAAGTGCTCGCGCGCGGCCGCCTTGTCTTCGTCGCGCAGCACCACCACCGCATGGTGCACCGACGCGCGCGTGCGCGCATCGAGTTCACGCAACGCAGCCTCCCGCGCCGGCAGCAGACGCACCGTACCGTCTCGGGGCGAGGCGCTATGGACCAGGAAATTGCTTTCGCGGTCGATCGAGCCGAAGCGGGCCTGCTTGATCTTCAACAGCGTATTGGCTAGTTTCGTGACGGCGCGTGTGTTGCGGAAGTTGGCCTGCAGCACTGACAGCGCCTGGCGCTGCGCCGCCTCGCCGGCGAGGCCATTCCAGAACAGCGCGCGCACCGCAGCCCACGAAAAAAAGTTGGGGTGCACGATCTGGTTCGAGTCGCCGCACAGCAGGAACTGCCCGGGCTTCTTCAGGCAGCCCAGCACCAGCGCGAGCTGCACGTTCGTGAGGTCCTGCACCTCGTCAATGACGACGAAGTCGTACACCGGTCGCGCCAGTGCCCGCCACTCATGGGCCACCAGGTTCAGATCGAACAGGCCCGCTTCGGCCAGCCACTGCCGGTAACGCTGGAACAGCGCATGGGCCGCCTCGCGCCCCCCGCCGCCCAGCAAGGACTGGCGCGGCCCCAGGGCCAGGTAGGCGGGCAGATCGAGCGGGCCCTGCGCGCCGGCGCCGAGCACACCGCGGAACTCCTCGAACAGCGCGTGGGCGTCCAGCTCGCCCAGCGCATTGCGCAGCGTCTGGCGATGGCGATCGAACCAGCCACGGAAGGCCGTGAATGTCACCTCGCGGCCCGCGGGCACGCGCAGCGTCTCGACAAACTCGCGGTAGCTCAGAAACTCGGCCTCCTGGGCCGCGTTCTCGTAGCCGTGGGCGTCGTACAACGAGCGCGCCGACTGCGCCAGATAGGACGAGTGCGTCACGTACAGCACCCGGCCTTCGGCCTCGCGCAGCTTGGCCAGCGTGACCGCCGTCTTGCCCGACCCGGCCGAACCCACCACGACCACCGGCGCCGGCAGCCGGCGCACCGCCTCCTGCGCATCATCGAACACGACGGGCTTGTCGAGCAGCTCGAACTCGGTGCGGCTCGGATGCAGCCATCGCAGCGGTACGGCGTCGGCAACGCCATGGCTGGCGGCGGCGTCGGCCAACGCCGGTTCCCGCTCTATCTTGGCCTCGTCGACCGTTGCGCCGCGCAGGAAACGCGACTTTTCGTAGGCGTGGTTCTCGATCACCTCCAGCGCCAGGCAGACAGTTTCGTCGCCGTAGCGGGCGAACTGCAGCAGCAGCCGGTTGGCGTAATCGAGTTTGGCGCGCCAGTAGGATGTGGGAGCGAGCTTTTTGACATCAGCGCTGCGGAAGTCGCCGGCCTCGATGGCGGCACGCACCTTGGAGAAAGCTGGCTTGACGCGTCGGGTGTCGAGGTCCTTGTAGAGCAACAGGCGCATGGCGGCAAATGGTAGCAGCCGGGACAACACCGCCGAAGCCGCGTTGGCTAGGTGGAGGCACGGCTACGCATGCGACCGGGAGGCGGATTTTCATGATTTGACACGGCACGATCGATGGCATATCCTTTTGATATCTACCAGGAGGTGAATCATGGAAACCGCCAAAGTCTTCTGGTCAGGCCGCTCGCAGGCCGTGCGCCTGCCCAAGGAATTCCGGTTCGAAGGCGAAGAGGTGCGGATTCGCCGCCACGGTGCGGCCGTCATCCTGGAGCCTATCCCTCACGACTGGGTTTGGCTAGATGCGCTCGCCGGGCAGGTCGATGCCGATTTTCAAAGAGCGGTCGACGAGGATGCGGCACCGCAGGAGCGCACAGGCCTGGACGACTTGTTTCGCTGATGCGGTTCCTGCTCGACTCCAATGCAGTGATCGCGCTGCTGAACGACCCGAGCGGCGCCGTTTCCTTGCGCGCGCGTCAGCACTTGCCCAGCGACATCGGCTTGTCCGCCGTCGTTTTGCACGAGTTGTACTTTGGCGCGTACAAGAGCCAGCGCCACGACCGCAATCTCGCACTGGTGGATGCATTGCGTTTTGAAGTCCTGGCCTTCGACCAGGAGGACGCGCGCCATGCTGGGGAAATACGCGCGGGGCTGGTCTTGCAAGGCACACCCATAGGCGGATATGACGTTCTGATCGCCGGCCAGGCGCGGGCACGGGGATTGACCTTGGTGACGCGCAACATGCGCGAGTTTCAGCGCGTCCCAGGTCTCGCTGCCGAGAACTGGGAAACCACGTGACCGAGGCGATGTTTTAGGCGGTATTCGGGGGGTACAACAGACATCGAGCAACCTCACTCGATGTTCTGCACCTGCTCTCGCATCTGCTCGATCAGGACCTTCATGTCCACCGACACCTTGGTCAGTTCCAGCGCGGCGGACTTCGAGCCCATGGTGTTGGCTTCGCGGTGCAGTTCCTGGATCAGGAAATCCAGGCGC
>DATILF010000347.1:0-3893 GCA_035476755.1 Ramlibacter sp. | reverse complement strand
CGCTGCATGTCGCTGCCCTTGCCCGCGATCGGCGCCACCGAAATCGAGTGGCGCGAGCTGGCGTAGCCCCCCCGGAAACCACGGGTGTGGGCGCTGAAGAAGTGGCTCTGCTGCGCCGAGACGCCGGCGCCTTCGCTGTTGGTGATGCGCTTGTCGGTGGCCAAAGCCGCGCCTTCGCAGACCAGCGCCAGGCGCGCGGCCTCTTCGCTGGTGATGTCCCAGGGGTGGAACAGGTCCAGGTCGGGCTGTTCGTTCTGGCCGGCAATGTCGCCGGCGTCCGGCAGGCCCGCCACCGGGTCTTCGGCGGTGAAGCGCGCGATGTCAAAGGCGGCCTGCACCGTCTGCTCAATGGCGGCGCGGGAAAAATCCGAGGTGCTGGCATTGCCGCGGCGCTGGCCCACATAGACCGTCACGCCCAGCGACTTGTCGCGGTTGCGCTCCACGTTCTCCAGTTCGCCCTTGCGCACGGAGACGCTGAGGCCGCACCCTTCGGAGGCTTCGGCGCCCGCATCGGTGGCCCCCAGTTTCTTCGCGTGGGCCAAGGCCGTATCGACCAGTTCTTCGAAGGTTGCGCGGCTGTAGCTGAAGCCGGTCGCGGCACGGGAGTCGGGATTTGTCATAGCGGAGGCTATGATAGCCGCCGTACCAGCAGTGCCCGGCCCGGCGGCACAATCACCCCCCATGTCACGCAAACCCAAAAAAGGCTATTTCGTCCGGGGCCAGTTCGTCGCCGAAGGCAGCGAACTCGACCTGGAGCTCAAGGCTGAGCTCCGCGGCACGAACGAAACCAGCAAAACCGAGCTGAAACGCGAAAGCACCGAGCTGCAAAAGCTCGGTGAGGCGCTCCTGACCCTGCGCGCCGACCTGCGCGACGGGCTGACGCTCTCCGAAAAGCTCACCGATGCCGTCGATGAAGCCCGGCGAATCACCAACTTCGAGGGCAAGCGGCGGCAGATGCAGTACATCGGCAAGCTGATGCGCGGCCTGGACGAGGAAACCCTGCAGTCGGTGCGCGACGCCCTGGAGGTGCAACAAAAGGGCTCCGCCAGCGACGCCCTGTCCCTGCACCAGGCGGAAAAGTGGCGCGACGACCTCATCGCCCGTGAAGACGCCCTGGACCAGTGGGTGCGGGAGCACCCCCAGACCGACACGCAGCAGCTGCGCGCCCTGATCCGCCAGGCCCGCAAGGACGTGCAGCCCGACAAGGAGTCGATCTCCAAGGGCCTGGCCCCGCGCCAAGGCCGCGCCTTTCGCGAAATCTTCCAGCTGGTGCGCGCCGGCCTCTCCGGCGAGGACGCCCAGCCCGAGCAGGACGAAGACAGCTATGACCCACGACAAGCCTGAGCCGGTCCGCATCGGCATCGTCTCCATCAGCGACCGCGCCTCCACCGGCGTGTACGAAGACAAGGGCCTGCCGGCGCTCAAGGACTGGCTCACGCGGGCCTTGCAGAACCCCATCACGTTCGAGTCGCGCCTGATTCCCGACGAAAAAGAGGGCATCAGCGCCGCGCTCATCGAGCTGGTGAATGCGGATTGCGCCCTGGTGCTCACCACCGGCGGCACGGGGCCGGCACCGCGCGACGTCACGCCCGAGGCCACCCTGGCCGTCGCCGACAGGGAAATGCCCGGATTCGGGGAGCAGATGCGCCAGATCAGCCTGCGCTTCGTGCCCACCGCCATCCTCTCGCGCCAATGCGCGGTGATTCGCGGCAAGAGCCTGATCATCAATCTGCCGGGCCAGCCGAAGTCGATCCAGGAAACGCTGGAGGGCCTGAAGGGCGCGAACGGCGAGCAGCTGGTGCCCGGCATTTTCGCGGCCGTGCCCTATTGCGTGGACCTGATCGGCGGGCCCTACCTGGAAACCCACGACGACGTGTGCAAG
Source organism: Ramlibacter sp. (assembly GCA_035476755.1). GTDB lineage: Bacteria > Pseudomonadota > Gammaproteobacteria > Burkholderiales > Burkholderiaceae_C > Ramlibacter. Next base: position 2,011 of record DATILF010000347.1, on the reverse strand, counting down.
GCGTTTCGGCCCAAGTCGGCGGTACGGCCGCCGAGATGAAGGCCTTGCCGCGCAGCCGGCTACTTCCCTACCAGCTGCGTCAGCTTCTCTGCCTCGAAGCATTCCTTGGTCGTCGCGTCATCGGGCACGCAGTCGCCCTCCTTGCGGTGGGCGGACAAGGTCTCGATGGCCTGCCAGAGCAAGGCGATCTGGTGCTCGTGCGATGAAGCGTTGTCGATCAGGCCTTTCATGGCCTGCGACAGCGGATCGTCGTCCAGGGTGATGCCATAGGCCGAGAATTTCGAGGGCTGGCCCGTGACATCGGCGCTCGTGCCCTCCTTCGAGGGAATGATCCGCGCCGGGACGCCCACGGCCGTCGCCCCCGCGGGCACCGGCTTGATGACCACGGCATTGCTGCCGATCTTGGCGCCATCGCCCACCTCGAAGCCGCCCAGCACCTTGGCGCCTGCGCTCACCACCACGTCACGGCCCAGTGTGGGGTGGCGCTTGGTGCCCTTGTACAGCGAGGTGCCGCCCAGGGTCACGCCCTGGTAGATGGTGCAGCCGTCGCCGATCTCCGCGGTCTCGCCCACCACCACGCCCATGGCGTGGTCGAAGAAGACGCGCTCGCCCAGCTTCGCGCCCGGGTGGATCTCGATGCCAGTGAACCAGCGGGACACCATGGAGATGAAACGCCCCAGCCACTTCAGGCCGTGGCCCCACAGCCAGTGCGACAGCCGGTGCAGCACCACGGCGTGCAGGCCCGGATAACAGGTGATCACCTCCCACGTCGTGCGCGCGGCAGGATCGCGGTCGAGGATGCACTGGATATCGGAACGCAAGCGTCTGAACATGGCGTCTGTCAAGTTAGGCCATCAGTCTATCGTTTTAACCCCGATGCCGCTTTCGACATCGCCTTGGCAACACCACGCAAAATGTGGATTTCCTCGGGGGTGAGTTGCGCGCGGTTGAACAACTGGTTCAGCCGCGGCATCAGCTTTTTCGGGGCGGCCGGGTCCAGAAAGCCAATGTCCAGCAGGGCGGACTCCCAATGGGCCAGCATGCCGGCCACCGCCTGCGCATCCGCCAACGCCCCCGGCGGCGGCGGCTTCACGCCAAAGCCGCCCAGGGCCGTGCGCCATTCGTAGGCGATCACCTGAATCGCCGCGCCCAGGTTCAGGGAGCCGAAGGCCGGGTCGGTGGGGATGGTAAGCGCCGCGTGGCAGCGGTACACGTCGTCGTTGCTCATGCCGAATCGCTCCGAGCCGAACAGGAATCCCACGCTGTGCTGCGTGCCGGCCAGGCTGCCCAGGTGTTCGCGCGGCGTGACGGTGGGCGGGCCGAAATCGCGGGGCGTCATGGCCGTGGCGCACAGGTAGCTCACGCCATGGAGGGCCTCGTCCAGGGTGGCGACGATGCGCGCCTTGTCCAGCACGTCGGTCGCGCCACTGGCGCGCTGGATGGTTTCCTCGCGCGTGAGCACGTCGGGCCAGCGCGGCGCCACCAGCACCAGGTCGTCGAAACCCATGACTTTCATGGCGCGGGCGGCGGCGCCCACATTGCCGGCATGGCTGGTGTTGATCAGGATGAAACGGGTGTGCACAGTGCCGCCGATTGTCTCAGGCTGTTCGCGCGGAGCCGACAGGACAGGCATTTATGGGAAAATACGCGGTTCAGGGCCGCTCGCATCGCCGGGCCGGCCCTCCGCTCTTGAATCCACCGGGATGCCTTCGTGCTGTCCCGCAAAGGTTAACAATTCATGTCGTCCCCCAATCTGCACCCCATGCTCAACGTGGCCGTCAAGGCCGCCCGCGCCGCCGGCGCCATCATCAACCGCGCCGCGCTCGATGTGGAAGCGGTGCGCATTTCGCAAAAGCAGGTCAACGATTTCGTCACCGAAGTCGATCACGCGAGCGAAGCCGTCATCATCGAGACGCTGCTCACGGCCTACCCCAGCCACGGCATCTGGGCGGAGGAATCGGGCAAGACGCATGGCAACACGAATTCCGAATTCGTCTGGATCATCGATCCG
>DATILF010000346.1:0-4031 GCA_035476755.1 Ramlibacter sp. | reverse complement strand
CGCATTTAACTGGAGAGAACCATGAAGGTTTATTACGACAAGGACTGTGACCTGAGCCTGATCAAGGGCAAGACGGTTGCCATCATCGGCTACGGCTCGCAAGGCCACGCCCACGCCCAGAACCTGAACGACAGCGGCGTCAAGGTCGTGGTTGGCCTGCGCAAGGGCGGCGCTTCCTGGCCCAAGGTCGAGAAGGCCGGCCTGAAGGTCGCCGAAGTGGCCGAAGCCGTGAAGTCCGCCGACGTCGTCATGATCCTGTTGCCCGACGAGCAGATCGCCGAGGTGTACAAGAAGGACGTCGAGCCGAACATCAAGTCGGGCGCCTCCCTCGTGTTCGCCCACGGTTTCAACGTGCACTACGGCTTCGTCGCGCCCCGCGCCGACCTGGACGTGTGGATGGTGGCGCCCAAGGCCCCCGGCCACACCGTGCGCGGCACCTACGCCCAGGGCGGCGGCGTGCCCCACCTCGTGGCGGTGCACCAGGACCAGTCGGGCAAGGCCCGCGACCTGGCCCTGTCATATGCGATGGCCAACGGCGGCGGCAAGGCCGGCATCATCGAGACCAACTTCCGCGAAGAGACCGAGACCGATCTGTTCGGCGAGCAGGCTGTCCTGTGCGGCGGCACCGTGGAGCTGATCAAGGCCGGTTTCGAGACGCTGGTGGAAGCCGGCTATGCGCCCGAGATGGCGTATTTCGAGTGCCTGCACGAGCTCAAGCTGATCGTGGACATGATCTATGAAGGCGGCATCGCCAACATGAACTACTCGATCTCCAACAACGCCGAATACGGCGAGTACGTCACGGGCCCGCGCATCGTGACCGAGGAGACCAAGAAGGTCATGAAGCAGGTCCTGAAGGACATCCAGAGCGGCGAATACGCCAAGAGCTTCATTCTGGAAAACCGCGCCGGCGCGCCGACCCTGATCAGCAAGCGCCGTATCATGGCCGAGCACCAGATCGAGACCGTGGGCGAAACCCTGCGCGCGATGATGCCCTGGATCAAGAAGAACAAGCTGGTCGACCAGACCAGGAACTAAGGCTGTCATTGCGGACTTGATCCGCAATCCATGTTGGCACGCCACCGTGGATGCCGGATCAAGTCCGGCATGACAAGCTTCAAAGCCGCCTTCGGGCGGCTTTTCTTTGGGCTTACACTTCGCAGCTTATGCACGACGGTTCCGAATCCCAGCCCGACGCCCTGGAGGGCGTGGTGGTGCGCAAGCGCCGCAAGGGCATCTACATCCTGCCCAACCTGTTCACGCTGGCCGCACTGTTCGGCGGGTTCTATGCCGTGGTGATGGCCATGAACGGCCGCTACGACCTGGCGGCTGTGGGGGTGTTCTGCGCCATGGTGCTCGACAGCCTGGACGGCCGGGTGGCGCGCATGACCAACACCCAGAGCGCGTTCGGCGAGCAGATGGACTCGCTGTCGGACATGGTGTCCTTCGGGGCGGCGCCCGCGCTCATCGCCTACATCTGGAGCCTCAAGGAGCTGGGCCGCTGGGGCTGGATAGCGGCCTTCGTGTACTGCGCGTGCGCCGCGCTGCGCCTGGCCCGCTTCAACGTGAACACGGCCGTGGTGGACAAGCGTTACTTCCAGGGCTTGCCGTCTCCGGCGGCCGCGGCCCTGGTGGCCGGCTTCATCTGGCTGATGAACGACATGGACGTGAAGGGCAGCGATGTGTCATGGATCATGTTCGCCGTGTCGCTGTACGCGGGCCTCACCATGGTCACCAACGTGCCGTTCTACAGCTTCAAGGACGTGCAGATGAAAAAGAGCGTTCCCTTCGTGGTGATCGTGCTCATCGCCCTGGGCATCGCGGCCATCAACATCCATCCGCCCATCGTCCTTTTCGGGGCCTTTGTCGTGTATGGCCTCAGTGGCTACGCCCTGTACGGCTGGCGCAAGGCCAAGGGCCTGCAGGCCAGCGTGATCAGCACCTCTACCGATGAGCCTGACGAGCGCGGCCTGCACAAATGAAAAATATGCTACATTGGCTGACATGAATCGCATTGCGCTGGCCCTACTGCTATCCCCCGACGGGCGGAGACGGTAGCGCGCGCGCATCACCTGACAACGGCCCGTTTGCACCAGCAGCGGGCCGTTTGCATTTGGGGCTGCTGGTTCACCTGAACCCCACGAGAGATGAAACCATGTTGAAGAATCCCGCCAGCAAATACCGCCCCTTCGCCCCCGTGCGCCTGACGGACCGCACCTGGCCCGACGCGGTGCTGACGCGTCCCCCGGTGTGGTGCAGCGTTGACCTGCGTGACGGCAACCAGGCGCTGATCGAGCCGATGGACATCGCCCGCAAGCTGCGCATGTTCCAGATGCTGGTGGCGATCGGCTTCAAGGAAATCGAGGTGGGCTTTCCCTCGGCTTCGCAGACCGAATTCGACTTCGTCCGCAAGTTGATCGACGAGGACCTGGTGCCCCAGGACGTGACGATCCAGGTGCTCACCCAGGCGCGAGAGCCGTTGATCCGTCGCACCTTCGAGGCGCTCCAGGGCGCCAGGCGGGTGATCGTGCATCTGTACAACGCGACCGCGCCGGTCATGCGCAAGGTGGTGCTGGGCCTGGACGAGGACGGCATCGTGGAGCTCGCCACCAGCCAGGCACGCCTGTTCAAGGAACTCGCGGCCGGGCAGCCCGCCACCCAGTGGACGTTCCAGTATTCGCCGGAGATGTTCTCGGGCACCGAGCTGCCGTTCGCCAAGCGCGTGGTCGATGCGGTCACCGAAATCTGGCAACCGACGCCGCAGCACAAGTGCGTCATCAACCTGCCCTCGACGGTGGAGCACTCCACGCCGAACATCTTCGCCGACATGATCGAGTGGATGCACCGGCATCTGGCGCGGCGCGACAGCATCGTCCTGTCCGTGCACCCGCACAATGACCGGGGCACCGGCACGGCGGCCGGCGAATTCGCGGTGATGGCCGGCGCGGACCGGCTGGAGGGCTGCCTCTTCGGCAACGGTGAGCGCACCGGCAATCTCGATCTGGTCAACGTGGCGTTGAACCTTTACTCGCAGGGCGTGGACCCGGGGCTGGATTTCTCGGACATCGATGAGATCCGCCGCACCGTGGAGCACTGCAACCAGCTGCCCGTGCATCCGCGCCACCCGTATGCGGGCGACCTGGTCTATACCTCGTTCTCGGGCTCGCACCAGGATGCGATCAAGAAGGCCCTGTCCGCGCGCCAGGATGGCGACATCTGGGACATGCCCTACCTGCCGCTCGACCCCAAGGACCTGGGCCGCAGCTACGAGGCCGTCATCCGCGTCAACAGCCAGTCCGGCAAGGGCGGCATTTCCTACCTGCTGGAAAGCGAGTACGGCCTGGAGCTGCCGCGCCGGCTGCAGATCGAGTTCAGCCAGGTGGTGCAGGGCGTGATGGATGCCACCGGCAAGGAACTGACGGCGCAGGACCTGTTCGAGCTGTTCGAGCGCGAATACGGTGTCCATAGCATCCCGGCGCCGCGCCACCAGGTGCTGGAAGAAGCGCAGGGGGCCGGCAGCGGCCTGGTCACGCTGGCCGCCGACGTGGAAGTATCCGGCCGCCCGCTCACCATCCGTGGCGCGGGCACCGGCCCCATCGACGCCTTCGTCGAAGGCCTGGCGGCGGCCACGGGAGAGAAGGTCCGGGTGCTCGACTACCATGAGCATTCGATCACCGCGGGCGCCCATGCGCAGGCCGTGGCCTACCTCGAACTGCGCATCGGCGAGCGCACCCTCTTTGGCGTGGGCATCGATTCGAATATCGTATCGGCTTCGCTCAAGGCCATCGTCTCGGGACTGCAACGGGCGCGGGCGGCATCACACAAGGAAATCCCATGTCAGACCAACTGATCATCTTCGACACCACGCTGCGCGATGGCGAGCAATCGCCGGGCGCCTCCATGACCAAGGACGAAAAGCTGCGCATCGCGCGCCAGCTGGAGCGCCTGAAGGTGGATGTGATCGAGGCGGGTTTCGCCGCCAGCTCGAACGGTGACTTCGAGGCGGTGCGGGCCATCGCCAATGCCGTGCG
>DATILF010000345.1:0-6673 GCA_035476755.1 Ramlibacter sp. | reverse complement strand
TGCGATCACGGTGGCGATGGCCGAAGGGTGCTCGACCAACGCCATCATCCACCTCGTCGCGATCTCGCGGCGTGCGGGTGCGCACTGCGCCGTTTCGCTGGAAGACTTCGATGCCTTCTCGCGCAAGGTTCCGGTGATCGCCAACATCCGCCCCAGCGGCGAGAAGTACCTGATGGAGGACTTCTACTACGCCGGGGGCATGCGCGGACTGATGAAGAACCTGGCCGATGGCGGGCTGCTGCACCTGGATGCGATGACCGTAAGCGGCAAGACCGTGGGCGAGAACCTGGCGGGCGCCGAGGTGTACAACGATGACGTCATCCGCCCGCTGTCGAACCCCATCTACCAGGAAGGCGCGCTGGCCGTACTCAAGGGCAACCTCGCCCCCGATGGCGCGGTGATCAAGCCGAGCGCTTGCAGCCCGCGGCTGCTCCAGCACACCGGTCCCGCGCTGGTGTTCGACGACTATCCGTCGCTGAAGCTGGCCATCGACGACCCCGACCTCGACGTCACGGCCGACCACGTGATCATCCTGCGCAACGCCGGCCCGCAAGGCGGGCCCGGCATGCCCGAGTGGGGCATGGTGCCGATCCCGACCCGGCTGGTGAAGCAGGGCGTGCGCGACATGATGCGCATCAGCGACGCCCGCATGAGCGGCACCAGCTACGGCGCTTGCGTGCTGCATGTCTCGCCCGAAGCCTATGTGGGCGGCAATCTCGCGCTGGTCAGGAATGGCGATTTGATCACCGTGGATGTCCCGGCGCGGCGCATCCACATGGAAGTCAGCGACGCCGAACTCGCCGCGCGCCGCGCTGCCTGGGCGCCGCCGCCACGCCGCTTCGAACGCGGCTACGGCTACATGTTCAGCCAGCACATCCAGCAGGCCCACCAGGGCTGCGATTTCGACTACCTTGAAACCTCCTTCGGCGCGCCCGTGAGCGAACCGGTCATCTATTGAACACCATGCCCCTGAAACCTGACACCAAGGCCAAGCTCATGACGGTGAGCACGGCCACCCTCTGCACCGCCTTGTTCAAGCGCGGCCTGCGCAACCAGTTCATCCAGGACGTGCGCCCGCTCAACGCCAGCCTGCCCAACATGGTGGGGGAGGCGTTCACCCTGCGCTATATCCCGGCACGTGAAGACCTCAACGCCATCACCGTGTTCCAGGATCGCCAGCACCCGCAGCGCGTGGCGGTGGAGCAGTGCCCCGCGGGCGCGGTGATGGTGTTCGACAGCCGCAAGGATGCCCGCGCCGCTTCGGCCGGCAGCATCCTGATCTCGCGCCTGATGATGCGCGGCTGCGCCGGCGTGGTGACGGATGGCGGCTTTCGCGACTCGCCCGAGATCGCGGCGATGCCGTTTCCGGCGTACCACAACCGCCCCAGCGCGCCGACCAACCTCACGCTGCACCAGGCGCTGGACATCAACGTGCCCATCGGCTGCGGCGACGTGGCGGTGTTCCCCGGCGACGTGATGGTGGGCGACAAGGAAGGCGTCTTCGTCATCCCGGCGCATCTGGCCGACGAGGTGGCGGACGAAGCGGTGGAGATGACCGCCTTCGAGGACTTCGTGACCGAGGAGGTCCTGAAGGGGCGCGGCATCATCGGCCTGTACCCGGCGACCGACCCGGGCACCCAGGACGAGTTCGCGGCCTGGCGCAAGGCCAAGGGCCGCTGAACCCGCGTCACGCGCAAAGCGCCTGGGTCTGCTCGTCCGAGAGGCCGCCGTAGAACTTCCGCAGGCACTGTGCGAAGAGCGGGTCGGTGGGCGCGGCCAGCGAGAACAGCGTCAGGCAGGACCGCAGCTTGAGGTCGTCCGGGCTGCCGAACACCGCATTCGGGTCGTTGCTATCGATCTGCAGGAGCAGCCGGCAGCAATGCCGCAGCCGCTCGCCCAGCACCGGATGCTGCAGGTAAGCCTGGGCTTCGGCCAGCGAAGAAAGGCCGAAGTGCCGGGCCGTGGCGCTTCGGCCAAGCGCCGCCAGCTGGGGAAAGACGAACCACATCCAGTGAGTGCGCTTGCGGCCCTGCGCCAGCTCATGCTCGACGTCATCCATGACGCGCGACTGGGCGTCCACGAAGCGTTGGAGATCGAAGGGATCCGCATCCATCCCCGGACTCTACGCCGCCGCTTTCATCCAGGCGGCCATCGTGGCGGCCAGCTCGGCGCGGACCTGCTCGTCGTTGCGGCCCGATCGTGCGAGCACATGGAAGGCGTGATCGGCGCCATCCACCACGTGCAGGGCCGCCAGGGGACCCAGCTTCGCCGAGGTCTCACGGATGAGGTCGATCTCGGCCAGCGTGTCGCGGGTGCCTTGCAGGAAGAGCATCGGCACCTTCACGGCGGCCAGGTGATCGGCACGGCTGGTGGATGGCTTGCCCGCGGGATGCAGCGGAAAGCCGACGAAGGCGAGGCCGCGCACCTGCGCCAGCGGCTCGGCGGCCTGCGCCTGGGAGGTCATGCGGCCGCCGAACGATTTGCCTCCGGCGAACAGCGGCAGACCGGGCAGCCGGCGAGCGGCTTCGCGCACCGCAGCACGCACGGCTGCGTGAGCAACTGCCGGCGTGTCGGGCCGCTTGGAGCCCTGTTCCATGTAGGGGAACTGGAAGCGCAGGGTGGCGATACCGTGCTCCGCCAACGCGTCGGCAAGCGACGCCATGAAGTTGTGATGCATGCCGGCGCCCGCGCCATGCGCGAACACGTAACAGGCCGCGGGCCGCGCCGGCGCCGTCACCAAGGCGGAGGTCTTGCCGCCGTCCGGCAATGAAATCGTCAATGGCGTGACGGCGATGGACATGGGCCATTGTAGAAAACCCCCTGCAACTTGCCTGCTGCAGGGGGTTGAAAGAGCCGGGCTGAAGAAACTTGCAAAGAGCGCCCGGCTGTGGATGAGCTTAATCCTGTGGCCCACTCAAATCAGTGCGCCGGATCACATCCAGTGATTTTCTTCACACATTTCGAGTTACAAATCGTGTGCGAGGGCACCAGCCGCTGTCGGGCCTCAGCCTGCCCACGCGAACGGCGCGAAGTGCCCGTTGCGCGTGCCGCTCGCGTCGTCCCACTCGATGCCGAACGCGTGGAACTTGCTGCGCGTGGCCTTCGCCAGGAACAGCCGGCTGTTAATGGGGTGCGGGACGTTGTCGATCCAGATCGCCTCGTCGGGGTTGGCGCCGGGCAGGCCTTCGCAAGCCTGGTCCAACAGATCGCCCGCCGTCAGCGCGCGGTTCAGCCCGTCCGATTCGAAACGGATCGGGCGCCGCTCGATGCCCGCCATGCTGCCGACCAACGGCGCGAGCACCGCCATGGGGCCGCCGGCGGCGCCACTGGCAATCGCGCTGATCGCTTCGACCTGCGGATCGGAGGCGCGTTCATCGATGATCAGCCCGACCTTCATGTTGCCCTCGGCCATGGCCCCCGGCGAATGCAGCATGACCACGAACGAAAGGCCGTCGAGCGCAACCCCGTCTTTGGCGCCCTTGTCGATGCGCATCGCCACCGCCGCCTTGCAGTCGCCCTCGGTCGGGCGCGCCGTCATGTTCGAGCTGATGCAGGGGCAGAGTAAGACGCAGTTGCATGTTTCCATGTACTGACCGGAGATTTGCCACGCCATCGCGGACCTCCTTGCGAGTTTGAGGATCCCGCTTCAGCTTAGGTGAGCGAGGAGGGCTTCGCAAGGCGAGGCTGCCGCAACATTGTGTAAGCGACGGGCGGGGCGCGGGCCATCCACCGTCAGGGCCCGTTGACAAGCCGCGCCAATCCGCTGATCGTTGCAGGCGGGTGAAAGGCGATGGCGACGCGATGGCAATCTCCTGATTCGGCTGGTGATGCGCCGGGGCTGGGCGCCCTGGTGCTGCGCCAGCGCGGGCCGGCACTGGCGATCCTGGCGCTCAGCGTGGCCGGCTGGGCGTTCCTGGCCTGGCTCACGGTGGACATGAGCCATCCGGTCGCGCAGCTCACGATGCCCGACTCCTGGCGCTGGAGCCTGACCAGCATGGTGGCGATCTGGCTGATGTGGGCGGTGATGATGGCGGCCATGATGCTGCCGTCGGCGTTGCCCATGATCCTGACCTTCATGGATCTCTCAAGTCAACGCAGGGCCGCCCCAAGTGACTTGCACCCCCTCGGGGGGCCTGCCGCAGGCAGGGCTGGGGGCCTCAGTGGCCGCACCGGCGAGCCCGCACGTGGACGAAGCTTCGTCGCCGCCTATCTCGTCGTGTGGTTCGCGTTCAGCGTGGCGGCCACGGCCGCCCAGTGGGTGCTGCAGGTCGCCGGTTGGGTCGATCCGATGCTGGTGAGCACGTCGATCGTGCTCACGGCGCTGCTGCTGGTGGTGGGGGGCCTCTACCAGTTCTCGCCGCTCAAGCGGGTGTGCCTCTCGCACTGCCGCACTCCCATGGGCTTCCTGATCGGCGAGTGGCGCCCGGGCGTGAAGGGGGGCTTCACCATGGGCCTGCGCCATGGCTTCCTGTGCGTAGGCTGCTGCTGGGCGCTGATGGCGCTGCTGTTCGTGGGTGGCGTGATGAACCTCGCCTGGATCGCCGCGCTGTCCGTGGCCGTCGCCGTGGAGAAGCTCGCGCCGGGCGGTGAGCGCCTGGCGGCGATGCTCGGACTGACGCTGATCGCCGCCGGCGTGGTGAAGCTGCTGTCGTTCGTGCAATGACTTTGCGGCAATGCGCACTCGCCTATGATTTGCCCATGGCTTTGTCGTCATTACCTTTGCAGAAGCTGGGCCATGCCGGCGGGGCGCCGCTGCGGTGGCTGGCGGGCTGGGGGCGCATCGTGTTCTTCGGGGCCACGATCCTGGTGCTGGCGCTGTCGCCGTCGAGTTATCGGCGCGAAACACGCCACGCGCTGATGCGCCACATGTACCTCGATACCGCGCCCATCCTGGGGTGGTTCACCGGCCTGTGCGCGCTGCTCACGCTGGTGATCACCCGCATCGTGATCGTCACCGCGATCAGTTACGGGCTGTCGCAGTACGCGCTGGAGATGGTGATCCGCGTGCTGGTGCTGGAGCTGATTCCGCTCACGGCGGCGCTCTTCGTCGCCCTGCGCTGCACCATTCCCAGCGGCGCGGCGCTGGCCGAGATGCGCCGCACGGGGCTGTTCCAGGCCATGGCGCGCGAAGGCCGCGACCCGGTGACCGTGCAGGCGCTGCCCCGGGCGCTGGCGGGGATCTTCGCCACCCTCACGCTGGCGGCGCAAAGCTGCGTGGTGGCCATGGTGCTCGCCTACCTCGCGGTGTATGGCTGGACGACGGCGGGCATCGCCGGCTACACCCATGTCTTCGGGCATGTCTTCAATCCCTCGGTGTCCCTCATCTTCGCGCTGAAGACCCTGTTCTTCAGCCTGGCCGTCTCCATCATCCCCATGGCGTCCGGCCTGTACGATGTCGAAGGCGACGGCTCGCGCGAAAGCGCGGCCCTGCAGGGCCTGGTGCGCATGTTTGCCGTTCTGCTGGTGCTGGAAGCCGCCTCGCTCGCGGGTAACTATTACTGATGGCCGTGCCTCCCGATACCCCCGTCCAGAATTCCGAGCCGGCGGCCACCGCAAGGCCGGTGAAGCACCTTGAGCTGAAGGCGACGCTGCTGCTCGTCTTCACCGCGTTGCTGGTGGCCGGCGCTACGCTGTACGTCATGTACGCGCGCGGCGCCTTCGAGCCGACGCAGCGGCTCGTGCTGGTGACCGACGACTCCGAGGGCGTGGCCGTCGGCATGGACATGACCTTCTCCGGCTTTCCGATCGGCCGGGTGCGCCGCGTGGAACTGGCCGAGACCGGCAGCGTGCACATCCTCATCGACGTGCCCACCAGGCAGGCCCGCTGGCTGCGCACGTCCAGCGTCTTCACCCTGGTGCGTGGCCTGGTGGGCGGCACGACCATCCGTGCCTACAGCGGCATCCTCACCGATCCGCCGCTGCCGGATGGCGCGCAGCGCCCGGTGCTGCGCGGCGACGCCACGGCGGAACTGCCGCGTGTGCTGGCCGCGGCCAAGGAGACGCTGGAGAACCTGAGCGCCATCACCGCGCAGGATGCGGCATTGCGCACCTCGCTCGGCAACTTGCGGGATGTGACCGAAAAGCTCAAGGGGCCGCGGGGCGCGTTGGGCGTCGCCTTCGGCAACGATGCCGACGCGCAGAAGCTGCTGGCCGCGCTGGACCGCTCGAACGCGCTGCTGGCGCGGCTCGATGGCATGGTGGCCAAGGCCGACACGCAGGTGTTCGGCCCTGAAGGCGTGATGAAGGAAGCGCGCGCTACGGTGCTCCAGCTCAACGGCTTGCTGGCGGAAACGCGCGCCAGCCTGAAGAAGGTCGATGCCGTGCTGGTCGAGGCCCAGGGCATCAGCGCCCATGTGCGCGGCGCCACGACGGACCTCGGCGCGCTGCGCTCGGACGTCGATGCCAACCTGCGCAAGATCGAAGGCCTCATCAACGAACTGAATCGCAAATGGCCCTTCGCACGCGAAACGGAAATAAAACTACCATGAGCAAATTGTTCTTCCTGGCGCTGCTGGTCTTGGGGCTTGCCGGCTGTGGCAGCAAACCGCCCGCGCCCGACTGGCAAATGAACGCCCACAGCGCACTCGAGCGCTACGTCAAGGCCTACCTGACCGGGGACGCGCGGGTGGCGGCGGCGGAGTTCGAGCGTGCCCGCAAGGAACTGGAAGGCACC